>CAYSXI010000063.1:0-26279 GCA_964434955.1 uncultured Pirellulaceae bacterium | reverse complement strand
AATGTCACCCGCTCAGTATCGCTGAGTGTTGTATCCAGCCATGATGGAACTATCGGTTCGAATCGTCCAGCGACCGCGATGCGTGATGTAGCGAGCACCAATCTGGGCTCCCACTGCACTGTTGGTTGCATTCTGGGTGAAGCGGTTTGGAATTTCCGTTGCTCCAACAAAGAACGTTGTATCTTCAACCGTGTTGTCCGAGATCGACGTGTAACGAACGCCAAAGTAGGGTTCGAGATAACTTCCGTTGCTCAAATGCTGGCGGAAGATTCGATTCATTTCAAATACGTCCAGCTTGGTTTCCGTCAGGAATGGATCGGGAACCGTTGGATCGGTACCGGCCGAGAAGAAGCTTCCCGTGACGGTGGTGTATTCAAATTGGAATCCTTTGTCGTTGTCACCAAAGAAACCGGCGTTGTACCGGTTACCCCATTGGTAGTCCGTTCCGCGGGGATGCTGTGCTGGAGCACCGGGCCCGATCGGATCAGGACGACCGATGCTGGTATAGACTCGGTCATAGGTGAAGAAGAAGCCCGACTTGGCTTTCCGGTCAGCGACATCGGAAATATCCAACGGGGCAAACATCTGTGTGTCGTAGTCGAAAATAAAGGGCTGCACGAGTGGATCGGTAGCGCCTTGAGATTCGGCTTGAAGGGGTCGAAAAACCGGCCCCGGAACTTCAGTTTGTGCCGTGAGGTTTGCGGCCACCATCAGACTGCAGACGGCGATCGAAAACAGCAGGGTTATTCGCTTTGACATCAGTCGATTCCCGTACCTTTGAGTATGTAAAATGCCACACCTTCCCCCAGGTTGCGGCACCTGCGGATTTTGTTGCAAAGGTTATATCGGGTGTCTCATTTGTACGGGTTGAATAAGAAAGTGAATTTTTAACGAACATATCGAAAATTAGCGGACCCATTCGGGGCAATCTGTAGTCAAAATGTGGGGCTGATGGCATTTGGTAGCAGTTTCATAGCCAGCAAAATAGGTGGTTTTCCAAAATTCCTGATTGAAGCCGTATTGCCTTCCAATTATTCTGGGGGGATGGATTTATTAGTTGTCGGGGAAGACTGGTAAGACCAAAACGCCATCCATTTGTCATACATTGACTTTACTTGCGGAGAGAAGAAGGTGCGTTCGTTTTTGATTAAATCAGGTTTGACGGCGCTTTTCGTGGTAGCAGCTATGTTCTGCGGCCAACGAAATGCAAAAGCCGACATCATCGACCTAAATTTCGTGACGGTTCCATTTGGCCAGGAACAAGTATTTTTGCAAGCAGAAGAATGGTGGGAAGAGCGATTCCAAGGCTTTAGCCGCTCGCTGCCAAAGTACGCGCTGCTGCAACTTCGGCCCATCGAAATTGACATCACCGTTGAAGAAGTAGACGGTCCAGGTGGTGTTCTTGGTTTCGCCGCGCCAACGGAGTTCTTCCGAATGGGCGGTCGAGGCGGTTCAAAAGGAACCGGAGCTCCGCAAATCACGATCACCCAAGCGGGCGAAATGACGTTTGATGAAGAGGATTGGCTTTTGAATTCCGGGCTGGATAACCTGGCAACCGCGATTCACGAAATCGGCCACATCCTCGGAATCTTCACAACGCCCGCAGAAGAAATGAACTTGGTGGTCGAAGGCTTGGACCGTCGTGGTGGTAATGCCTATGTTGGCGCCAACGGCTTGGCCGGTTACCGAAAGATGTCCAGCAATCCATTCGCAGCTTTTGCTCCATTGGAAAAGCGTGGTGGCGGTGGTTCGCGAGACGGTCACCCTGACTTTGCGGATCCATTCATTCGACAATCGAATGACATTATGGGTGCTTTCGCGAATGAAACTTTCATTCGTTCGCTGGACGACATTCGATTGAGCGAATTCACTTACGGAACCATGCTCGACCTTTACTTTGATCCAGAAGGGGTTGTCTACGGAGACAATGATCTGGGTCCAAACCGTCCGAAAAACGGTGGCGAAAACGGTGGTGGCGGACCTCCTGCGGCTCGCTCAGCTTCGGTTCCTGAACCAGCTTCGGCTGGCTTGATCGGCATCGTATCGTTGGCGGGACTTTGCCTTGTACGTCGCCGACGCAAATAAGCAACAGACAATCAACTAGAAATCAAAAGCCACCGATTGATCGGTGGCTTTTTTTTTGCGTCATCGCGATCTTCGATTCGAATATTTCACATGCTCGGCAACAAAGAGAAAGCTCGGCAACAAAGAGTCCCAGATTAACGAAGCCTCTTTTACGAGTCGCGATCCGTAAATGCTTGCAAGGAGTGCCCGCGATTCGCCGCTCGGCTTTGGTGCACTCAATCATCGGGACTCGATCGATCAAACCATATCGGCCGAGAACTCCTGCCGCAGCTTCTCAATGGCATCGCTCCCGAAGGCACCGGGAACAACAATGTTCACCCGAATCTCGCTCGTATTGATCATCAAGAGAGGAATACTGGCGGCGGCCAAGGCTCGGAACGATTTGACCGCAACACCGGTATGACTTCGAAGCCCAATCCCGGAAACGGAAAGCTTCGCAATCTTGTCCTCCAAACGAACCGCCCCCGCATTTTTTTCCTGGGCGAACTGACTTGCAATTTCATTGGCCGTCATCAACTGGTCAACAGGGACTGTGAATGCGATGTCCGAATGATTTGCATCCCCGTAGCTTTCGACAATCATATCGACCAACACGCCCCCACGAGCGATTCGATCAAACAACTCGGCGATGACCTTTGCCTGGCTGGGAACCTGCTCAACCGTGACGGCCGCCTGCGACTCGTCAATTGAGATTTCATCGATTACCAATCCTTCGATACCAACCTCGCGCAGTCGATCAACCACTTGGACGGCGTCGATATCGTGCTCCCGGCTCGGATCTTCCTGGGAGGCGACGTGGGGAACCTGATCCAACCCAAATGAAGAGTGAACTTGTTTCAACGCATCCAATGCGCGTTCACGACTGACGAGAACCGAAATCTTGATTTCACTGGTCGTAATGAGTTGGATGGCAATTTCTGCTTCGGCCAGAGACGCGAACATTTTCTGCGCGACACCAACCTGGGTGGCCATTCCATCGCCAACCACTGAGATTTTGGATACATCCTTGTCGATATTCTTGATTCTGGCATCGTGCGAAGCCAGGATCGGATCAATGGCCTGCTGCGTGGCTTCGAGGTCGCTTTGTGGAACCGTAAAAGAAAGATCGACTCGCCCTTCGTTGCCGAGGTTTTTGACAATCATGTCCACGGTGACTTTCGCCTCGGCAACCGCAGCAAAAATTTGATCGGTCACCGACGCATCGTCAGGCAAATTCGCAATCGAAACCCGGGCCTCGTCGCGAGTCATCGCCGCCCCGAACACCGGGGCTTCGGTCGAACCGCTGGTTTCCCAAATGATCGAACCGCGAACATCGGTCATGCTGCTGCGAACATGAATGGGAACATTGAACTTTTTGGCAAATTCGATACTTCGACTGTGCATGACGCCGGCACCCAGACTCGCGAGTTCCAGCATTTCGTTGTAGCTCACTTGCCCAACCAATCGAGCTTCGGGCAGGATCCGCGGGTCCGTCGTGTAAACCCCGTCGACATCCGTGTAGATCTCGCATAAATCGGCATTGAGTACGGCCGCCAACGCCACGGCCGTCGTATCACTGCCCCCGCGCCCCAAGGTCGTGATATTGAAGTCCTCATCGATCCCCTGAAAGCCGGCAGCGATCACAATGTTCCCCTCGTTCAAGAGGTTCTTCATCCGATCCGTTGAGATCGATTGGATCCTGGCTTTGGTATGGCTGCTATCGGTTCGAATTCCGATTTGACCTCCGGTCAAACTAACAGCCTTGTAACCCAGAGAATCAATTGCCATGGCCATGAGTGCCACACTGACCTGCTCCCCTGTCGACAGCAGCATGTCCATTTCGCGTGCGGGCGGCTTTTCGTTAATCTCGTGTGCCAACCCAACCAGCATGTCCGTATTTTTGCCCATGGCGCTAACCACCATGACGACTTGATGGCCTTGTTGCTGGGCGCGGATGGCCTTTCGGGCTGCGGCAAGAATTCGGTTGCTGTCGGCGACACTCGTTCCGCCAAACTTTTGGACGATGATTGACATGGGCTCGTAAAAGAATGGATTTGGCAAACGCGATATTTTATTCGATCTTGCCTTGATTGCGTAACCGGCGTTGCCAGAGAGGTACTTTCATTGAGAGGACCAAATGAGCCGGCCTGGCAATCCTTAAATTCCGTCCCGTAACATCTCGATTGCGGCGTTCCGACCACAGGTACCCATGACTCCTCCGCCGGGATGGCTTGCGGCCCCGCAAAGATAAAGTCCGTCGACGGGCGTTCGGTGGTCGGCCCATCCAGGGATCGGACGCATTAGCATCAACTGATTCAAGTTCATGGCGCCTTGAAAAATATTCCCGCCGGTCAAACCATAGACCCGTTCCAGATCGAGAGGACTGAGAACTTGTCGATGTTCGATCGCATCGGGAACATTGGGTGCGTATTGCCCAAGCAGTTCAACGCAGCGGTCGGCAAACGACTCCTTCAGGTCGTCCCAATTCCCCTCCCGCAATTGGTAGGGAGCAAACTGTACAAACATCGAAAGAATATGTTTCCCTTTGGGAGAAATCGTCTTGTCAACGCTGGTGGGCATTGTCAGTTCGAGAATCGGTTTTTTGCTCGGACGACCGTATTTGGCATCATCATAGGCCTCCTCAATCCAATCCATGGTTTCACCAATATGCATGGTTCCCATGTGACATGGAGCGACATCATCGCAAGGATAACAGCTGAATTTGGGAACCTCCCCGAGCGCGAGGTTGATCTTGGCGGTGGCGCTGCTGTAATCGATGTTTGAAATCGCGCGGCGAAAATCCTCTGGCAAATGTTCTTCGCCGATGAATTTGAGAAAAGTCAAATTGGCGTCGACGCTGGACGCAACGGTTCGCGCACCGATTTCGGTCCCATCGGCCAAAGTGATTCCGCGAGTCTGGCCATCTTCGATGTTGATCGATTGAACTTCACATTCCGTTCGAATTTCAACACCGAGGTCGATCGCCGTCTTGGCGATACTGTCTGCCAAAGCTCCCATGCCGCCCTCCACGTAACCCCAGATTCCTCGGGCTCCGCCGGCCGTTCCCATCACGTGGTGTAGCAAAACATAAGCGGTTCCGGGCGCCGAGATGGATGAAAAAGCGCCAATCACGGCGTCCGTCGCCAGTGTCGCTTTCAGCGTTTCGGATTCAAACCAACGCTCGAGAATCGGACGAGCCGGACCCGTCAAGAGCTCGATCGCTTCTGGTATGTCAGCGCCAAGTTTCTGCAAGCTCTTGTGAAGTCGCCAAAGCTTCTTCCCGTCGCGCATCCGTTTGAACACGGAAATCTTTCGCCAACTCTTTGGTAGTGGCAAAGGATCGGGCGATGCCTCGGACAACATCGGCTCAATCACTTCGGCGACGCGTTCCAACATGGCTTCGTATTTCGAAAATGCCTCCGCGTCCTTTTCACTGAACTTGGCAATCTCTTTTTTGTTGGAGTGTTCTTCCGGACCAAGGATCAAATAACGTCCGTCTTCGCAGGGTGTAAACGAAGACGGATTCCTGGGCAGGATCTTGAGTCCGTTTTCCTTGAGCTTGAGATCACGAATAATCTCGGGAAGAAACAAACTGATCACGTAGGATGCTGTCGAAACCTTATAGCCTGGCCAAAGAGGTTCGGAAACGCTGCACCCGCCAATCAACTCGCGCCGTTCAACGACACAAACTTTTCGTCCGGCCTTAGCCAAGTAAGCGGCGGCAACGAGACCGTTGTGGCCAGCACCAATAATGACCGTATCGTATTGTGAACTCATCCCTTGATGCCCGTCGTTGAGATACCTTGAATAAACGTGCGCTGAGCCAAAAAGAATAAAATAACAATGGGGATTGTAAATAGCACGGCCGCTGCCAGCAGCAAATTGGTCTGATCCGCGTAGGAACTGACGAATCGCTCCAATCCGTAGGCCAATGGAAATTTGTCCGGATCATTCAAGTAGAGCAGCGGACTTCCAAAGTCATTCCAAACCTCGATGAATTTGAACAACGCGACCGTAACGAGTGCGGGAACGGAAAGCGGGACCGCAATTCGACAAAACTGCTGCCAGTGATTCATTCCATCAATCTGCCCAGCTTCGAACAGGTCGTCCGGTAAAGTCAGAAAAAACTGCCGCAATAGAAAAATGTAAAACGCGTCACCCAGAAACGTTGGCAGGATGATGGCCCAAAGTGAATTATAAAGCCCGGCTTGCGACAGCAGCATGAACCGGGGAATCATCGTGACATGCCATGGAATCAATAACGACATGATGACGCTGGTCCAAACCCATTTCCGTCCTCCCCATTTGATTCGAGCAAGTGAATAAGCAATCAAGCTACAAGAAAACGTCGTCCCGATCACGCAGCCGAAACAGAGAACCAGCGAGTTGTAAAAGTAACGGCCTATCGGCATTGCCCTGGTGGCTTCCGAATAGTTTTCGACGGTCGGCTCTGCTGGAACAACTGCATGCGGATTGCGAGACAACTGCTCGTTGGTTTTGAGTGAACCACTCAGCAAAAGAATCATCGGAAGCGCGAACACACACGCAAGTGGAAAAAGTACAAGGTGTCGCCAGGGCTTCGAGCGATTCATTGATACTGCTCCCTGACTTGTTTTAGCTGGCGACGAATTTTGCGTTCGGCTTTGGCCAACTCTTCCTCAACGTCCTTTTGTGGATCCGCCATCAAGGATTCGTTCACGGCATTCAATGTCCGCACAAAGAATGGTGCCGCAGGAACCAGCGGATAGGTGAACTGGTTTTCACTTTGTGCCAACTCCACGTAACGCCCAAAAAGCGGATTTGACTTCAAATGAGTTTGGAACTCCCTTGTCTCCAAAACGTTCGTCGTGACAGGGATCCACCCTCCGGCCGCACAGGTTTTCGCTGCCGCTTTTGCATTTTCAATTCCAATCCAGAACTTGACGAACTCCCAGGCACCCGGCTTATTTGCGGCACCTTTGGGTACAACAAACACGTTTCCATTGACCCAGCCGGCATTCGGGCGACCACCAGAAGGGTAGGGCAGGGGGCAAACTCCAAACTCGGGAAAGGGGATACCTTTTTTCTTTCGCGCCTTTTGAAACTCGCCTACGTCGCGCGTATTCCACTGTCCGGCAAGAATAAAGACATACCGACCGTATGCGTCTTCGTCGTTGATCGGAAGTAGCGGAAACGTCTTCCCCGGAAGCGATTGATCGCCTTGCCGAAAAGCCGCCACGTTGTCGGAACCATACTTGTCTCCAAAACTCTGCATCCATCTTGCGGCGGCGAGGACGGCGTCTCCCGACAGCTCAGCTTCGCCTGACTGATCATCGATAAACTTTCCGCCGAATACGTAGGCCCAACTCCACAACCGCCGCGAGTCGGGCAAATAGGCGTAGCGTTCCCGCGCTTCGTTTCCGGGCGCGGAAATCTTTTCACAAATCGCGTTAAATTCCTCGAGCGTTTCGGGCACTTGATAGCCCTCGGAATCAAGAAACGTTTTGTTGTAGAGCAACGCGCGTATGTCCAGGCCATTGGCAATCGCATAGGTCCGGGAATCATACTCGCCCAACCGATTCGCCGCGGGCAGCATTTGTGTCTTGGCCGCCTTTAACTCGTCTGCCTCCACGAACGAATCAAAGGCCTCAATGATTCCCCGGTGAGCCCAATCGGCAACAATCGGATCATCCTGATTGACGAGGTCCGGCGGGTCTCCTCCAGCGATGGATAAGAACAGCTTGGTATCAAGATTGTTTCCCGGCATGGCAATTGCCCGGACAAAGTAGCGATCCTGCGAGCGATTGAAGGCGTCGACGACTTCATCAACCACTTCACCATCCTTGCCACCCCAAAAATGCCAGAAGACCACTTCTTCGCGGCCTTTGCGCAAGCCGTCCTCCGTGACGGAAGACCGCTGACAGCTTCCGCACATCATCAGGCAAAACAAAGCGATGACACCCATCAAGAATTTCGTTGCCCGCATTACGTCGCCCCCCGGTAATGAACCCAGTGTTTGGACGTTCGAAACAGGGCCAGGGTGCTTACCACCAGCACAAGAAACAACACCCAGGCAATCGCCGATGCGTAGCCCATATCGAGATCGGAAAAGGCGCTCAAGAAGAGATGCAATGAAAGCACCAACATGGATTCATTTGGAGATCCGGTCCCTTCCGAAATGATATAGAACGAGGTGAATGCCTGGACGCTACGAATCAACCCCATGACAAGATTGAAAAATATGACGGGCGAAAGCATCGGCAGCGTAATGTGCCAAAACTTTCGCAATCCGTTAAATCCATCAATCTCGGCGGACTCGTACAACGGTTTTGGAACGTCTCCCATTGCGGCCAGGTAGATCACGATCCAGTTCCCGACGCTCCAAACGGCAATCAAAACCATGGCGTCTTTTGAACCAAAAATCCGCAACGGCGAACCGCTGCGAATTGAGTCGCCCAACACGGTGACCGTTTCGCCGGATATGGCTTCTCTGCCTTGCTTGAGCCAATTCTGTTCGCCCATACCGACGAAGGAGAGTAGATAATTGATGAGCCCGTCCTGCGGATCCAGCAGCCAAACCCAAAGAATGCTCGCCGCAACGATGGGAATGATTGACGGCAGAAAAAAAATCGTGCGATAGATGGCCTGCCCGCGAACGTTCCAGGAAAGAAACTTGGCGAGGACGAGTCCCACGGCAATGGACAGGGGCACCGAAAGAATCGAATAGTAAAAGGTATTGAAAACGGCCTTTCCAACTCCCTCGCCTGAGGCAAACTCGTCAAAAAGCCGCTCGTAGTTGGCCAAACCGACGAACTTGGGCGGGTTCACCATGTCGTATTGGCAAAAACTCCAATACAACGAAGCCGCGAAAGGGAAAAGCACCAACAAAACAAAACCCAACAGCCAGGGCGACGCGAAAAGGGCCCCGGTAAACAATCCGGATGATCGAAGTTTCGTTCGTTGGGGATCCGGCAAGGTCAATCGATCTCTGATTCTTTGGGCTCGTGGAGATGATTGATTCTAGCAAATGCCCTTTTCTTCACCACGGACCCGGCTGCCTCTTCCCCCATGGTCGCGACGCCAGCTCATGGCGGGGAAATCGCTTCCTCCCCCTCACCTTCGTGAGCCGGATCGAGATTGTTAAAATCTTGGCAAAACCCGCAAGCAACGTACGAGATAATCATGCAGGACATCATTGCCGACTTGAAATGGCGAGGCCTGGTTTACCAGACGACCGACGACGAAAACTTGGCGAATTGGCTTTTGGAGAAGCCCCGAACGCTTTATGCCGGTTTCGACCCGACCGCTGATAGCCTGCACATCGGTAGCTTGATGCCCCTGCTCCTGCTGAGGCGATTTCAAAAGGCGGGACACAAACCGATCGCGGTCGCTGGCGGTGCGACCGGGATGATTGGCGACCCAAGCGGGAAAAGCGCGGAACGAAATCTGCAAACCGTTGAGGCGTTAGAAAAGAATCTTGCGGGAATCGAAAAGCAAATGCGCGCTTTCCTGGACTTTGATTGCGGCGAGACCAGCGCGTTGCTTGTCAACAACCTGGATTGGACGCAACCCTTCTCGTATATCGACTTTCTACGCGACGTCGGAAAACACTTCCCGGTGAATGTCATGATGACCAAGGACTCGGTCAAGTCACGACTCGATAGCGAATCGGGGCTGAGCTACACCGAGTTCAGCTACATGCTTTTGCAGGCATTTGACTTTGCTCACCTCCAACAAGCACATCATTGTGAGCTGCAAGTTGGTGGTCGCGACCAGTGGGGCAACATTACTGCGGGTGTGGAGCTCTCGCGACGAATGCATTCGGCCAAGGTTTTTGGATTGACCTGTCCGTTGCTGACCAAAGCGGATGGCACGAAAATGGGCAAAACAGAATCGGGAACGGTTTGGCTTGATAGCAATAAAACCAGTCCCTACGAGTTTTACCAGTACTGGATCAATGTTGCCGACGAAGACGCCGGAAAATGCTTGCGGTTCTTAACCGAGCTAGATCGAGAAGAAATTGAGGCACTCGACCAGTCGCGGGAAAGCGAACCCCATTTGCGAGCCAGTCAGAAAAAGCTTGCTGAGCACATGACTCAACTTGTCCATGCAACCGATGGCTTGAATCGAGCGACAACCGCGACCGAGTTCCTGTTCAAAGTGAATTTGGAGAATGTGTCATCCGAACAACTCTCCAACATTTACGACGACGTTCCGGGAGAAACCTTTGAACGAGCCGAGTTTGACGGGGAAGGCCTTTCCGTCGTCGACGCATTCCAACGCTGCCAGTTGGGTGATAGCAAGGGCGAAGTTCGTCGAGGAATCAAGCAGGGCGGTTACTACATCAACAATCAAAAGGTTGAGTCCGACGCCGCGACAATCAAGCGGGACGACCTTATCGGCGAATCGATGGTTGTGCTTCGCAAAGGCAAAAAGAAATACGCCCTATTAAAGGCCAGCAAATCCTAATAGCTGGCTGCTTCATTTGAATTCCCTGATTGGCCCGCGGATCCCGACGCCCAATTTGGCTCGGGCAATTTGACTCGCGCAAGTCGCCGCGCCAAAGTTGTCGCGAGAAAGTTCTCTCGCCGATCGGCATGGGTAATCCGCTTCGTGTTTCCCTTGGTGGGGAAAAATTTTGAAACCGTGTTTGACGCAATTTCATACGATTCTCGGGTCAAATTGGTCGGTTTTCGCCTCTCGGACCCGGTTGCTAGCTACCGAATCTGCTTGCATTTTCGCTGTTAAACTTTGCGTTTTAATCCAAACGTATCGAATTTACTAATGAGTTTGACAAAACCGTGTCGATCCCTTTTACCACGTGTACTAGTTTTGCGGGCGGAGCGCGCCAGCAATTCTTGGACGACCCCAAGACAAGAAGATCGAAATGAAAGTCGCGCGGGAGACGCTGATGAAGACAATTGTCAATTGCATTTCTCTTGCAATCGCAATGCTGGTGACCTGTAGTGCTGCCGATGCTCAGCTAAACGGTCGAATTGGCCAGAACGTATTCGGCCAAACGGCCAATGGAGCCGCCTTTGGGCAAGGGGTAACCCCGACCACTGCGGATATTACAAATGTGCTGCCGGGCCGGATGTGGGTTGGAATCAACCTCGCTGATCGCGGTCTCGGGTACAGCGGAGCCTACGGAACCATCGGTTACAAGAACCTCCTATTCGAGGATGTTCTCGATGGTCGCTGGCACGGTGAAATCCGAAGTCACATCGGAGCCGAAAGTGGCGATCCGTTTGTGAACATCGGGATCATGAGGACCATGAGCCTCGACTCGGCAGAAGCCGATGTTACGACAGGTCTCTGGTTTGACTGGGACGGCGACAAGCAGGGAGCGTTTGCTCACAACTTCCAGCAGGTCTCTGGTAACCTCTCGATCAAAACACGAAGAAGCATCTTCGTCATCAACAGCTATCACACGGTTGGAGAGACGGATTACACCATCGGCGGGAACTTCAACAATCCAGACGGTGCCTTCATTGGCCACCGAATTGTTTTGCAATCGGGAATCGACTCGGCCCTTGGCGGTTACGAAGTCAACTACCAGATCGCTCCTGAGCGTCTGGGTTTCATCAATGGTACGCTCGAGATTGGTGGTTACCGATACGAGTCAGATCAGATTCCATCATTCCTTGGTGTTCACTTTGGCGTCGGAATGCAACCGCTTCGCGGTGCCATCGTCAACTTCGAGTTGAATCACGATGACCGATTCAGCACGACTGCAGCGATTCAAATGACCTACTTGTTCGGCGTCAATGCACGCGGAACCGAGTTCTCATACCTGGGCCAGGATCTTGACCCAACGCTTCGAAACGATCACGTCCTTCGATTCCAGCGTGACCTCGAATTCGTCATCGACCCCGATACCGGAGTCGCCTACAACGTTCTTCACGTTTCGAATGATTCAGCCGCAGGCGGATCAGGTACGTTCGAAGCTCCATTTGACACCCTGGCGGACGCAGAAGCCGTGTCAGCCACCGACGATATCATCTTTGTCTGGGAAGGCGATGGAACTTCGACGGGATACCAAACCGGAATCGTGTTGAAAGATCGTCAGCTCTTGCTGGGTGACGGTGTCGAACATTTGGTTCCAACTCCGGGCGGTACACTGTTCCGCTTGCCGAACAACCTGGACAACGTTTTGCCAACGATCAGTGGTATGCCGACGGCAGTCACCCTGGCCAACGACAACACGGTTCGCGGTTTCAACATCGACAACAGCTCGGGAGCATTGGTTAACGGTATCCTCCACGCAGGTGGTTCCACGATCACCAATGGTACATTTGAAGACATCAACATCAGTGGCGGTACCGGTTCAGGTATCTCCGTTGACGACATCGCTGGAAACTGGACCTTCCGACGCGTCAACTCGTCATCCACGGGCCAAGACGGTATCTTCATCGCTAACGCTTGCGACCCGACGTCAATCTTCATCTTCGATGCAACGATCACGAGCAACAATGCTCGCGACGGTATCCACATGGAAGATTACGACGGACTGAGCTTTACGTTCACCGACATCATCGCGAGCAACAATGGTCGTGACGGTGTTCGCCTGGAACGATTCAAAGACGGAAGCGCCTTGGCGTCGACCTTGTTGTTCGACACGCCAACGGTATCGGCCAACGGCGGCTTCGGTATCTTTGTTGACGACTTCGAAGGAAACGCAAGCTTCCTCGACAGTCAGGTTACTGGAAACCTTGCGGGTGGTCTTCACCTGGAAAATGTGACCAACAATCAGGCGGGAACCTCCACTTTCGTCGGAACCAACGCACCGGGTGGAACGAGCAATTTCTTGCTCAACGGCCTGGCGGGTGGAGCCGGCATCGACATCGTTCTTGACGAAGTCGGAAGCACTCAGAACTTGCTGATCACGGACAGTACGATTGGCGGTATCACCGACAACGCGACCTTCGTTTTGACCGGTGGCCGAGGTATTCGAGCTGTCTCAAGTGGAAACGGCACGACGCTTAACCTGAACATCATTGACAACATCGCGATCGCGAACAACATCTCTGACAACATCCAGCTGATTTCAACAGCAGGTGCCACTCAGAATACGGTTGTTCGAAATAACCTGGCCGCGTTGAACATGGACCAAGCCGGCGGCGACATCTTCAACTTGATCGTTGGAAGTGCCAATGGCGGAACCGAGGCGACGCTCAACCTGACGGTCGACAACGTTTCGGTTAACCCAGCGATCGCGGGTGTCACATCGGGTGCTGGTAGCAACGTCTTCCAGGCTCAGAGCCAGAACGACGGCGTCCTCAACCTGAACGTGACGAACTTGAACGCGGATACGATCACGGGCTCTGCTGTTAACCTGACGTTTGACAACGACGGTGCCGGCGGAATCAACAACGTATTCTTCAACAACGTCAACTTCACCGAGGTGTCCGGAAACGGCATTGTCGCGTCGACGGGAACCGATACGAATACCAACCTGTCGTTCCTGAATATGAATATTCAACCGATCGTCGCGGGAAGCACCAACTTCAACTCGGGTGTTGCGATCACCACGACCGGGGCAGCCGGTGGCGGTGTCGACAACCGAACGCGAGTCAACTTGCGAAACTTGACGCTCGGCTCGGCAGCCTCGCCATTCGATGGCAACGGTATCAGCATCACGGCGAACGAAGATGCCGAACTGCTGGCCAACATTGAAAACAACACCATCATCAACGCTGGTTTCGGTGGCGGAAGCAACGTCCTCCTTCCATTCCTTGATGGGGTTACCATTACGGCCAACGATGCCGCACGCATTGATGCCCGGGTAACCAACAACATCATTCAGGGTAGCGGTGACATCGGTCTTGTTGTCACGAACAACTCGACCAACGACGTCAACCTGCTGCTGTCGAACAACACGATTACCGGAAACGATATCGGTGAGGATCCTGCAAACGATCCGATCATCGACTCGAACTTTGCGGAAATCCTGTTCGTCAACAATGGTGCGGGCGGAAACGTTTGCCTTGCCATGACCAACAACTTCTTCTCAGCCATTGGCACCGAAATCTTTAACTTCGGAGCGGTTGGGGAGTTCACCTTGGAATTGGACGGGTTTACGAACTCACCATTCATTACGGTTAACGCACCTCCAGGAAACGCGGTTACGGGTGCCGGATTCGGTACGACTTGTGAACCGGCCATCGCCGCTCAAGAAACTGCCTTCCAGGTACTTGGGTTCCCAACTAACTAGCGTTTCCGGGAAACCGGTTATCAAAAAACAAAACCCTGCGAGAAAACTCGCAGGGTTTTTTTGTGCCATCGACTAACTTCGAAACGGCAGTTCTACTTATCGAAACCAACGCTTCGCATTCCGGCTTTCAGCTGTTTTGCCTCGGCGCTCCGGTTGGTTCTCTCCAACAGCAAAGCGTAACCCGCAACGGTTTGCTGGGTGACTGAGTTTCGCTCGCCCAGTTTTTGTCGCTGAATCGAAAGCGACTTCTGGAAATAGGGTTCCGCGTTTTTGTACTTGCCTTGCCTACTCATCACCATGGCAAGTCGGAAAAGCGATTGGGCAAAGGGCAGCGAATCGTCGCCCATTTTTTTGTTCGACTGGGCAATGGTGACCAATAGCTTTTCTGCTTCCGAGAACTCTTCCAATAGCGTGTGCATGACGGCCTGTTGATTGAGGCAATCAATCGTGTACGCGTTGTCAGGACCAAGTTGATTGGCGAAAATTTCGCCCGCTTTTTTGTAGAGGTCCCGAGCCTCCGCGTAGTTTTTCTTGTCCTGGTAAACAACGGCAAGGTTGCGAAGGTTGTTGGCAAGCCCGGGGTGATCTTCGCCGAGTTCTTTTGAACGAATGGCCATCGAACGCTTCAATTGTTCGGCCGCCTTATCCAATTCGCCCAAACGTTGATATGAGACGCCCAGATCGTGGCAACGTGACGCGTAAGTCAGATCGTTTTCGCCCCAGACTTTTTGCGAAAGCTCAACGCTTTTGAGAAAGTAGGGAATGGCCTCCTGGTGTCGATTGGTTTGCTGGTAGATTTGACCGATCGCAAAGTTAGTCGCTTCGACTTCCGGGTGGACTTCACCCATTTGCGACGACAAGATCCGATACCCACTCTGGAAATAGGAAATCGCCAGGCCGGTCTGTTTGTTCGACATGCAAATCCGAGCCAACTGGTTTTGCATCTGACCGTACAAATGGCTTTCGCTGCCAAACAATGTCTGGGTCAAACGCGAAGCATCCAGGCAGCTGTCATAGGCAGCTGAAAACTGCCGGTTTCGTAGCGCCTGGGCGACATTCTTTTGTAATTCGCCAATCGAGAGAAGAATCCGCTTCTGGGAATCGTCAAACGTCGCCTCTTTTTCGGCCACTTGTTTTGCCAACTCGACGTTTCGAAGTTGCCAGGAATCTTTGCCAAAGCGTCGGTTGACCAGGACTTCAATCTCCTGCCAGGCTTCGACGGCTTCGGTGAACTTCAACTCGGATTCCAGCTTTTTCGCCGAATTCGTCAGTTCACCAATCTTCTTTGCCAGTTCGAGATCCGACTCTTGAGTCGGTTGTTTGTTTTCAGGATTCGATTGATCGACCAGGTTTTCGCTGTCGTCTTTCTCGGCAACTTTGTTCTGCTTGCAACCGCCAACACAGAGTATTGCGGTTAGCGCAAGTAACGTTCCGAAGCGAAGAGAAAGTTTCATGTCGGGCTTCCTTACCTTTCTAGTTCATGAAACAAATGCCAAGCGCAATTCCGTTTGGCCAAGTTGACTTATTTGAACAAACCTCCTGAATCTCTCAAATGGCAGTTGAATGAATTGTGAGCTAGCATAAAAAAAGCCCGGCAGAACCGGGCTCGTGATTCAAAATTGAATCCTATTTTTCGTCCTTGCTTTCGCCCGATGGCTCATCTGCTTTTGGCTTGAGGATGCAGATTTTCTTGCCGGTCAAATCAAGCATGTAAACGGTGCTCAAGTCGTAGGTCGCATGAACAGCGACGTTCTTGCAACCACCGGTGATTTTTCCGTTGCCGATCACAGCAAGTTTTTCACCTTTTTGATTGAACTGCATGATTCGGCCAGTTCCCGATTCAGCGGTCAAAACCGTTTTGCCTTTTGCGAAGCAAACATTCATCGGGTTACAGCAACTGCCAAAGCCTTCTTCGCCTTTGGCGTCACGCTTACCAAACGTTCCGAGAGACTTGCCTTCCAGGCTGTAGTGAGCAACTCGGTGGCCCGTGTTTTCAGCGACAAACAAACCGTTCTCACAAGCTTGAACGTCCATTTGGCCGCAGCAACCGCGAAGACCTTTGACAACTTTTTCAGGCTTTTCAAACTTGGCGTTTGTTTTCCATACGTCAAAGCCGTATCCTTCGGTCGCTTGGCAAACGACGAATACGTGCTTGCCAGTCGTGCTGATCGAAGACACTTTTGATTTTTGCTTCAGCATGTTTTCGATCTGAATGTCGGTCATTTCCGCATTGGCATTGTTTTCGATGTACTGCTTGTACGTTTTGATCGTACGCTCAAGACTTTTCACCATGTTCTCAGCTTTACGCTTTTCCGTTTTGGCGATTTTCTCGAACTCTGGATCATCGGGAGAAATCTTGGCGTTGGCCAATCGGGCCTTGATTCGTTTTTCAAGGTTCACAATCAAACGATCGTAGTTATCGATCGCGTTTTCGTAGGCTTTTTTGGAAGCGTCATTTGCTTTTTCCAACATGCCTTCGTAACGAGTTTTGTAGCTCTGGTAGTTTTTCAACTGGGTGCGAAGCGTTTTCACTTGGGCTTCGGCTGATTTTTCGAGTTGCTTGGCCAGAGCTTCTGGAGACTCTTTGATCGCGGCGATGATCTCGTTTTGTTCGTCCAAACGGGTTTGGGTCCGTTCAATCATTTGGTTGTAAGAGCGGGCCAACGACTTGGCTCGAGCTTTGTGTTCCTTTTTCAACTTGGCGATCATCTCTTCTCGGTTTTGCATGTTTGGCGCATCCGATTGTGAAACGATTTTTCCGTTGCGATTCAATCGAGCGATTTTGCCTTCACCGCCAACGTAGATGTGATTGTCTTCGCCAAAACCAATCGCCTGGGGAGAAAAGTCCAAAGCCCAGAATGCGGTCATTTCGCCTTCGGGATTGAAAACGCGAATGCCTTGCTTGACATTTTCAGAACCCTTTTGCCGACCATAAACCTGAACGGATTTCCCAACGGCACAAAGAATGTTACCGCTGGAGTCCAGGCAAAAGGCGTTCAGGCCCAAAGCCTTGTCGTCTTTGCAAACGTCAATCGTTCCCATTTGAACGTGCGTTGGCGTGTAGTCTTTTTTGTCTTTGTCGTCTTTCTTTTTTCCATCCGTGTCAGCCTGTGCAATGCTTGCCGACAACAGCAAGCCACTCATGGCCAGCAATGAAACGGTTGCTTTCAAATGTCTCATGTTTCTCTCTCTATCGAGTTGCAAAAGAAATCGCGCAAATAGATCTTTGGGCGGTGCCGAATTTGGGCGGATCACCGAGCAACCATTTGGCAGCACCAAACGTTGCCATTTTTCTTTCAACGAGGACGTCCCTTGGACGTCCCAAAAATTATCCAGTTCCCTAGAGGGGTTCGCAATACCAAGGTTTTATTTTACTGGAAAATCCCAGCATTCGAGCTTCTTGCGAATTCGATTTTGACATTTCGTTAAAATAGGCTCGAAAACACATAGATTGTTGTTGCAAATGAAAACATTCTTACCATCAAAATCGAGAAATTAATGCGATCGATCCAGGATCAAATTGCGATCAACGCGAGTCGGGAGCGCGTCTTTCAATCACTGATTCGCCCCAGCGACATTTGTGGATGGTGGGAAGCCAGCACGGCGCTTGTCTTCGCCGAGAAAAATGGACTTTGGGTCGCGGCCTGGGGGGACGCGGATGATCCTGATTATCTAACGGCCGCCCGGATGATTGAATTTGATTCCCCGTCCCGCATTCTGATGTCCGATTATCAATATCGCTCCAAGTCCGGCCCCATGCCCTTTGAAGCGGATTTTGAAGTCGAGTTCCGTTTGACAGCAATCGACGGCGCAACAAATGTCGTCGTGATACAAAACGGATTCCCGGATGATGCCGTTGCCGACGAGTTCTTTCAGGGCTGCGTGCAGGGATGGCGAAGCACACTGGCAAACTTGAAACGGCACATTGAGAGCGCTGCCTAGATTCATACGCCACCCATCGGGATGATGGGGTGAACGCGAACCAAGTGATTGGCGTTGACCCTTTGCGGCAGAAATCTTTATAAATCGCAGGTCCCTCATCAAGCGGATCGCGTCATGAAAATTTTGCAAATGGTCTCAGGCACCCACGTCAACGGCGCGTTGATGTATTGCTACTTGTTATCCAAACAGTTGGCGGGTCGCGGCCACGATGTCACCGTGATGTGCCGCCGGCAATCCTGGATTTGGGACAAACTTCAGGACACCTCCGTTAAACGCATCGCCTGTGATATGAAACGCCGACTGCCCCAGGTCCGTTTTGCGAAAGCATTCATTCGAGACCAGCAAATCGATGTTTGCCATACGCATATGAGCCGCGCGCACTTTTTCGGTGTCATCATGCGGCATTTGACCAAGGTACCCTGCGTGGCAACCGCGCATGCGTGCCATTTTCAATTGCACTGGCCTTTCAATGATTTTGTGATCGCCAACTCAGAAGACACGCTGAGGTATCATCGAAACATCAACCGTGTACCTAAAGACCGTTTGAAAACCATTTATTGTTTTTCAGACCTCGACAAGTTCATCCGATCCGAAGAATCTGCAGCTGAAAAGATCCGAAAACAGTACCGAGTCAAACCGGATGACTTTCTATTGGGGGTTGTCGGGGATGTGATCCCTCGAAAAGGCCAAAAGCTTTTACTGGAATCGCTTCCCCGCCTTTTGACGACCCACCCGAATGTCAAACTTGCAATTGTCGGCCGGTTCCTTCGTGACCAACCGTATGTCCGACAAATCCGGCGATTCGTCCTCAAAAACGGACTCGCCGATCGCGTGATCTGGACGGGACGATCCGATCAAGTTCAAAACCACATGCGGGCCATGGATGCCTGTATCGTTCCTTCGGTGGCGGAACCGCTCGGACTTGTCGCGATGGAAGCCATGGCCGTCGGAACTCCGGTTGTTGCTTCCAATGTCGGCGGACTACCTGAAATCATCGAAACCGAACGCAATGGCCTCCTCTTCGATAGAAAGCATCCAGAATCGCTTCGACAGGCAATTGAACGTCTGATCGATGATGAATCGCTTCGGTCCAAGTTGATGGAGCAAGGGCGGAGAGATGTTGCGGAGCGATTTGCTCCGAGGGTCCTGGCGGAGGAAGTGGAACAGATTCTGCATGATGTTGTCGAAACACAGGCAAACGGGCTAAACCTTGCTTCTCAAAACGTCGCCTGAACGGAAGGCGCCGCAAAGCCAATCTTCGCAAATTCACATCCCCCCTTTTCTCCGAATTGAAATTTGGATCACAATCGAGGATTCTGCAAACACCTCGAAAATGCGAGCCGAGCCTTGACCAGGGAAAGCGTTGCTCACCGGCCCACTCTGACGCACGACGCCATCAAGACTTTTGCAAAAAATTCTTATGGATTGGAAGTGCGCGATGTTCAAGAACTCCCAAGCGAACGGGACGCCAATTTTCGAATCCGTACTTCTCAAAATACGTACGTTTTCAAAGTTGCAAACTCGATGGCAAATCGGAAGGAACTGGAATTCCAAGACCAGATGTTGGTCCACTTGAACCAAACGGCAGTTGCCGATGGATTCCTGTTTCCCAACTTGCTCAAAGGCAACAGCGGAAAGGTCCAAAACGACATTCGGGACCAGCACGGAGATTCCTGCGTTGTTCGATTGGTTGAATTTGTTCCGGGAATCCCCTTTGCCAAACATCGGCCCCATTGCGAAAAACTGGTTTCAAAAATCGGTCGAGCTCTGGGACATCTGACGCAATCGCTCACTGATTTCGATCCTCGTCCCAAGCCTCGAGAATTCGATTGGGACCTGGCGCGGGGCGCGAATGTCGTTCGTGAAAAAATGGAATATTGCGAAGCCGACACGCGAGCGTTGGTCGAAAGAACCCTGAATCGATACGAAGGCGAGATAGCGTCAATTCACAAAGGCCTTCGTTGTTCCGTGATCCACAATGACGCCAACGATTACAACCTGATCGTTCACCAGCAATCTGAATTGGGCTTGGGACTGATCGACTTTGGGGACTGCACCTATTCGCAAACCGTCAACGAGTTGTCGATCGCCTTGGCCTATCTCATGCTGGATTCGAAGCGGCCGCTGGAAACCGCAAGCCAAGTCGTCGGCGCATACCATCAGGTCTTTCCGCTTTTGGAAAGTGAGCTTCAGGTTCTTCTTCCGTTGGCATGCATGCGACTTTCAGTGAGCCTTTGCATGTCGGCCGCACAATCGCGCGAATCGGATGACCCTTACCTCCTGGTAACTTCCGAGCCTGCCAAACGGTGCCTTCAAGACATATTGAATGTCCACCCTCGAATCGCAGAGGCTCATTTTCGACACGCTTGTCATCTGGAGCCGATTCAGAACGCGCAAGCTGTCCGCGATTTCCTGGGGCAGTCTGCCGCCAAATTCCAATGGGTGTTGCCGATGGAGAAGGAGAAAGCCGAACCGCTGGACCTGCATGTCGGCTCGACAACGGAACCGCTTCCCTTAACCAAAGACTCCATGCGGGCATTCGAGGAGCGACTGTTCAAAGATCTTGGCGGCAAAGGAAAATCGTTTGCTGCCGGTGGGTATCTCGAGCCGCGCCAATGCTACCTGGGCGATCAGTTTGCGCATTCCAAAGGACTCGCGTCGAAACGAACCGTGCATCTGGGCCTTGATCTTTTCGCCCCCGCTGGCACGCCCATTTTCGCACCGCTGGATGGTACGGTCGAAAGTTTTGCCGACAACGCTGCGAAATTCGACTACGGCCCAACCATCATCTTGCGACATGAGACGAACCACGGGCTTGTCTTTTTTACTTTGTTCGGTCACCTGGACCGCGAATCAATCAAAGGGCTTGAAGTCGGTCAGTCCATCCGTGCTGGCGAACCCTTTGCGTCGATGGGCGAATTGGAGGTCAACGGAAATTGGCCTTCGCATTTGCATTTCCAGGTGATCACCGATCTGCTCGGCAAGCAGGGCGATTTTCCCGGAGTCGCGGATCCTGATGAAATCGAGATTTGGAAGTCGATTTGCCCCGACCCGAATTTGATTCTTGGCCTCGATATCAAATGGATTGAGTCGGAAGACTCCTATTCCACCGCCAGTTCGACCGTTTCCGATCAACGCAGGAAACACTTGAGCCCTTCACTCAGTCTTTCCTATGACACGCCGATACATATGGTCCGCGGCCGTGGCCAGTATCTGGTCGACCACCAGGGGCGTTCCTATTTGGACATGGTGAATAATGTGTGTCATGTCGGCCACAGCAACCCTCGAGTGGTTGATGCCATTTCGAAACAGGCGGCAATTCTCAACACCAACACACGATACCTGCATCGAAATATTTCTTCCCTGGCCCAAAGGATCACATCCACACTTCCCCCGCATCTCGAAGTTTGTTTTTTCGTGAATTCCGGAAGTGAAGCCAATGACTTGGCGCTGAGGCTAGCGCGGAATTATACAAAGCGTCAGTCAGTCATCTGTCTTGACGGCGGCTATCACGGACACCTGACGTCGTTGATCGAGATCAGCCCGTACAAATTCAACTCGCGCGGCGGCAAGGGATGTCCGCCACAAACTTGGGTTGCCGCTGCTCCGGATCCGTTCCGGGGCAAACATCGCGGCCCTGACTCGGCGAAAGGCTATTTGCAAGACCTAGAGAAACAGGTCGAGTCCGCGGTCGAATCAGGTCGGTTGCCCGCGGCAATAATCGCCGAACCCATCATGAGCTGCGGAGGACAAATCGTCCCTCCGGCCGGTTACTTGGCCAACGCTTTTGAACTGGCGAAAGCGAATGGCGCAGTAACCATTGCCGACGAAGTACAAATCGGGTTTGCTCGAGTCGGTGAGTCTTTCTGGGGTTTCCAGGCGGAAGGCGCTTGCCCCGACATTGTGACCATGGGTAAGCCGATCGCCAATGGTCACCCCATGGGTGCCGTCGTCACCACGCGCGAGATTGCGGACGCGTTCAACAATGGAATGGAGTACTTTAATACCTTCGGCGGCAATCCGGTTTCGACGGCCGCGGCACTCGCCGTCCTCGATGAGATTGCTCGAGAAGGATTGCAGCAAAACGCGCAAGAACTTGGAACCTATCTGATCGATGAATCCAGAAAGATTGCAAATCAGTTCCCGCAAATTGGCGACGTCCGGGGGCGCGGTTTGTTTATCGGAATTGAGTTCAATCTGCCCGGAAACGAGCGGCTCCCCGACCCGGTTTCAGCAAAACATGTCGTTCGCGAAATGAAACGCTTCGACCAGATTCTGCTGAGCACCGATGGACCCGATAAAAACGTGATCAAAATCAAACCGCCCATGGTGATCGAAAAGCATGACGTCGATTTTTTTCTGGAACGCTTCTCGGCGGTCTGCGAAGACCTTCCGCGACTCAATCGCGATTGAGTCGCGGAAGGCTCGATGAAACCACGCGGCGCAAAGGCGATTTGGTGGAACGATTGCCGGTTCGAGTCGTGTTCAAACGTCTCGTGTTCAAACGCCTCCGTGTTCAAACGCCTCAGAGTTCTGGAGAATTGGTCAACCGACCTGACATCAACTAGTTTGCCGGTTTCTGTCGCAGCCTGGCTGCTTTGGTTCGGATCAAAGCCTGGGTTGCTTCGCGAGCAACATCGATATGGGGATGGCCTTGAGAAAGATTATCAAGCAATTCCACTGCGGTGTCATTGGCGGTTAACTCGAGAGCGTGAATCAATCGCCTTAGCCGTCGAAAGTCCGCCTCGGCAATTTTTGGCTTGGTAATGGGCGTTTTCAAAATCAAGTCAATTCGCCAACGGACTTCGACTGAATCCGTGATTCGCAGCTCACGTTTAAGCTTGGGCTCGGCCACGTTTCGGAGCTTGAGCAAACTCTCCGTCGCGTTCGCGCGCTCGCTGTAATTGTTGCTGTCGAGCTTTTTGATGTACTCGTCAATCTTCGTCGAGTCGACAATGTTGGTGAGTTTTTTGATTCTCGCGCTGAATCGATCGGTTTGCAGGTCGCCGTGATTAACAAACTGCGTAATCGCATCGTTCGCTTTCTTGGCCGACGCATCCGAGAGTGCCTTCCAATTGGCTTCCGTCGCCGCTTCGTCCAGGGGTTCTTCTTTCTTGCCGATATCCGGGAATACGACTTTCTTCAGATCCCAAATAATCATGCTGCTATCTTTGCGCCCCGAAGCCCCCGTTGCGAAAAGCGTTCCATCCGGCGAAAACTCGCTGGCAACAATATTGGCCGTTTCGTCGTGACCTTCAATCTTGTGAATGTGGGTTTTGGAAATGGAGTCCCATAGAAAAGCGCTTCCGTTTTTCGCCGTCGTCAAGAAGTAACGATCGTCATGTGAAGTGCTGACGGAATAGACATCGGATTCATGAACCCCCAATTCCTTACGATTTTTGGGGCGTTCACCCTCCCAAAGATAAACTTGTCGCTGGTGCGAGAAACGGGCAAGGAACCAGGTCTTGAATTGTGAAAACTCGACTTGCGCTGCGGATGTCGTCAGTGCCGAAACACCAAATCTCGTTGTCCGATTGGCACCGAGGTAGGTGTTAATGTAAATCGGACTGGCGCGAGTTTGCTGTTGCAGCGATGAGGCGACACTCATTCCATCCCGCGAAAGCCCGACGGCTCGTTCCGAACGGGGCCAGCGTAAAAGTTGTTTTGTCGTACCATCTGCCACGGTGATCCGATCCAGCCGCTGCTCCCGCATCACGTGGATGTACTTTCCGCTTTCCACGAAAGCCATATCGTCGCCACCGTAAGCAAAGCGTTTGATCTCTTTGCCTGTTTTCGTATCCCAGAGAATCACGGATTCGATTTCGCCAAACCCAAGCGTCGCGAACGACTTGGAATCGGGAGCGAACTCCAGGCCTTTGACGATATTCTCATGCCCGTCAACTTCACAGACTTTTTGACCGCTCCCCAAGTCGAAGACTCGGACGATATGATCGCGCGGACGAATCGCCACGTACTTGCCATCCGGAGAGAAACGGATGAGATAGACGCCCATGAACGTTGTTCGATCCCCGAATTGGCCAATCCTCATCAAGGCGCCTTTCGGCAATTTGGCCGGATCAACGATCACGGGAAAATGGCGATCTTCCGTCGAAACTTGACCGCAAATTTTGCTGGCATGCATCGTCAGCAAGGTAGCGATTAGCAAAAGTATTCGAATCGGAATTGCCAAGAATCTTTCTCGATTTGATCGTGGGAAAATTGAAAATGAAATGAAGGAGAGCACGAGTGAGGCTTTTTGCCAACTTCTAGCGCGCCGCAAAATGCAGCAACTTTTCTATTTTAGGGTACGAAATTGACTGCAAAAGAGCTTCCGAATTTGCCAATCAGAAAAAATCTGCACAAAGTTTTGCGACCGGTTCAACGCATCCAGTTCTGGGAGAATTTCGATGGAATTGCACCGGACGCAGATTTGCTGAATTTCCTCCTGGGAGAAGCGGCAAAACAGGTCGGCCCGTTGCAATTCCGATACCGGCCTCAAAACACCTGATTCGACGTGCAAAACATCCGAAAGTTCCCTATTCTATTGGTTATTGGACGGAATCCAGGACGACGGATTTCCAGGCTTGAATTCCTGGAGAGCCATTCGATTTTGGGGAACCGAATTCGATTGGGGCACGTCCATTTTAGACCGGTCACGAAATTGGCCGGAAATTCCCCCAGCCCTTTTCAGGCTTCGAAGCAACTGGCAAGTCAATGGCCCGATTGCTCCTGGCATGTTGGTCGGGCTTTCACCCAGGAAATTGAAACAGGTGAATTGGTGAGATCGAGACTCCTTATTGTCGTGATCGGGCTGCTTGTCGGCTTTGGCGCGAGATACATTTTTGTTGCGAACAAGAAAGCGGAAGAGCGACGATTTCGTTCCGCCAAGATAGTTCCGCAAGATATCTTTGCTGACATTTCGGTACGTTACGAAAATGCAACCAGTGAAGGTGGCCTCATCCTCCCGATCGAGTTGCCGGGTCAGGTGTTGGAGAACTACGTCAGTCGAGAAGACTTGTTGAACCTGGCCAAGCGGCAACTGGAAAACCAGTTCGACTCGCAGTCGCATGATGAGCGGGCCGCCCATCACGCTCATGGCGACAAAGTCTGTGCGTCGGGTTGTGCGGTCAGCAATCACCCCACCGAATATCTTCCGGCTTGGAAATACAAGAAGCTGATGCTGCGGTTTGCGAAAGAACCCTTGCCAACCAAGCTGACTTCAAAGTCAGCGTCGACCGTGAGTTCATCCGCGACGGACGACTCCGATGAACCGACGGCACTTGATGAACTTGTTTACTACGGTCGACAAACAAGGGACTACCTCTCGATCGAAGGAACTTTCGGCATCGACCAGGATCACGTCAAGTTCCTATCAGAGCAACTGGCCTGCAATCACGCGAAGATCCAGATTCGCGTGGTTGATGAACATGGCGTCGTTCGCACCTGGCTTCCTGCAACGCGCGTGCCCTTTGACCGACGACATGTTTTTGACATGGAAGAAAAAGACCTCCAGCCACTGGTCACCAGTGGGACAGTCAAACGTGTCGGGCTCGATTACCTCTGGGTTCGTTTGTGACTGGAAGGCGTCCACTTTGTGGCTGGACCGTGGTTCGCGGTTCATCAAAACGGTGCCGAATGGCAACGCCTGGAACAGGTTTGGATCAGCAATGGCAAAACGGATTGCCGTGGCCATATTGAAATCAAAGTTGAGTTGGATCGGCAAACCGAGTCGAAGTCAAACGCCTCAAGTACCCCGACGCCTTGATTGCTGTCTCAATCGCCTCGTCTTAACCAAACGCACAGATGTTTAAGGATGGAACAATGAACAAGCCGAACGCAAACCGCTGGTTCCCAATCGCCTGTGGCTTGATGATTTTTGCCGGATCATTGGCTCCGCTTCACGCGAACAACAACGACCCCTGCGGGATGGTACCGCCAATTCATACCGGCAGTGCGAATCCGATATCGCGGACCGGCCTGCAACAGACATACGTCTTTCATAAGGACGGGATCGAGACGTTTGTCATACGCCCGGGATTCACTGGCAACGTGGACGAATTTGGAATGCTGATCCCATTCC
>CAYSXI010000062.1:0-26452 GCA_964434955.1 uncultured Pirellulaceae bacterium | reverse complement strand
AGGTTAAGCGACTCGACATTCGGCGCCCGTCCTACCGCGACTAACAACTTTTCGACCGCAACGCTCTCGGTTGAATCGTGATCCGTTTTGAAATGGACCTGGATCAAGTCCGCCGCTTTGGATAGCGATAGTTCCTTTGCCGAACAGTGGATGTTGACACCATCTGCGACCATTTGCTTTTGCACAATCGCCGCAGCATCCGAATCCTCACGCGGCAGGACGTGATCGGCAATGTCAAATAGATGGACCTCGCTTCCAAGCTGGGCAAAGGTCTGCGCCATCTCGGATCCAATTGGGCCGGCTCCAATAATACCAAACCGATTTGGCAACTCCGTCATCGAAAAGAGATTTTCGTTTGTCAGGAAGGCGACTTGATCGAGGCCTGGAATCGGTGGCGCGGATGCCCGCGCACCGGTTGCAATGACCGCGTTCTTGAATCGAAGCTGATTCACGTCGCCGCTTTTCGTTTCGACTTCGATCGATTGGCCGTCCTTGAAACTCCCGCGGCCCAAGAACACATCGACTCCCAAGTCGCGAAATCGCTGGGCCGAGTCATGAGGTGAAATCCCGGCCCGAAGCCGACGCATCCGCTCCATGACCTTGGCGAAATCGACTTTCGGATCGGCCATTTCCAATCCGAATTTTGTGCCGCTTTTTGAATTGGCTGCCACCCTCCCGGCGCCAATCAGCGCCTTCGATGGCACGCAGCCAACATTGAGACAATCCCCGCCCATCAATTCTCGTTCGATCAAGGCGACTTTGGCGCCCAACCCGGCGGCACCCGCGGCCGTCACCAGGCCCGCCGTGCCAGCCCCAATCACGACCAGATGGTATCGATCTCTCGGCTTGGGATTTTCCCAGTCCACTGGATGAACGTTCGATTCCAATCGTCGATTGTGCTCATCATAAGGCTGTAACTGTGGCAGTGTCATGGTTTCTCACGCACCCGAAGTCGGATCGATTTCTTGACGGTCTTCACTCTCGGTTTCCGACGGTATCTCGCGCTGAGAAAACCAGCCGAACAATTTCTTGATGATCAATGGCGTTACCCCAAGCAAAACGAAGGCAACCGCCAGTTCCCATTTCAATATTCCCGCAAAACCTTTTTCGGACAACTCGGACAACTTGGGAAATGTCGATCCAAAATAAACGTAAACCGCCGTTCCCGGTAGCATTCCCAGTTGGCTAACCCACCAGAAGGTCGAGGTCCGGATCGGCGTCAAACCCATCAGGATGTTGATCAAAAAGAAGGGCACGGCTGGAATCAGTCTCAGCGAGAACAAATAGAAGGCACCATCTTTTTCGAGGTTCTCATTAAACGATCTCAATCGCTCACCAAACTTCGACGTAAAAAAGTCGCGAAAGAAGTATCGGCTGGACAAGAACGCAACGGTCGCGCCGGCCGTCGAAGAAACGCTGACCAGGGCCAAAGCCGGGAAGAAGCCAAAGTACCAGGCGTAAACCAATGTCAGGACCGTCGCACCACCTGGGAGCGAAAAACCGGTGACAACCACGTAGATAATGGCGGCAACCAAGAACACCAACAACGGCTGGGATTGCTGAAGCCCGCGAAGCCAGTCTTCGTGTTCCGCCAGGTAGTCAAGGCTCAACTGTTCGCGAAAGGCAATGAACAGCACCAAACCGATGGATGCCAAAACGACGAAACTTGCGATCTTCACCGCAGACGAATTTCGCTTCGGACCAGATTTTTGCTTTTCGGAATCGCCCATGTCATGCAGCGCTTTGAAAGTTCTTTGACAAATCCTAGCGGATAATTGCCAAGAGGACGCGGCCCCTCTCGATTCCTTACAAAAACAGCGCCTGACGTCTTGGGCTTCGACCCAGGAACGAACCGTTTACTTGAGATTCAGCGTCCAAGGGCCGTGCGAGCCAAAATCACCCGTGCTGCACGTCCAATTGCAAGAACACAAAAGTCAGTTTTTTTCCGCGGTGTCCCAAGGAAATCTGCATGGCGTATACCTGGCGATCCAGCTCGTCAATGAACTCTTCCTGACGAAAGATCGAGGCTGATTTGGGTTCAAGCACGGGATAAAGCTCCTGCAGCTTTTTGCCAAATGAGCATGAGATTTGCCCGGATTCCTTGCAGCGGTGATAAATAATCGACTGGTCGTCATCGAGAACCAACAATTGGAAGTAGTTCTGTCCGCTGATTCGGAATGAATGTTCCACCAAATCCTGAAATCGCGTTTCAATCACGACGAATCCGAATGGCTCTTCGTTGGTTTCGTCGAATACCGGGACGCCTGCCGAAATCATCAACTCATCACAGTTTTCGCAGTGCTCATCGGTTTGCGATGTGATCGAAATGAAAACTTCATCCGGCTTCTGCTTCATGACATTGATTGCAAACTTGCTGATCAAGCCCTGGGACAATCGGGAACTGGGCACAACGCGAATGTTGGAACGGTCCGTCGAATGCCGTTCGACACGGACGATTTCGCTGAAGCTGTCTTTGCCGAAGTTGCAGTAAGAAACGGCCTGGTAGTCGCTGTTCGCCTGAAGCAACCCTCGAAGAATCGTCCTCAAGCGTTCGCGCCAGGTCTGCATCTCATCATTGGACTTCCACCAATCATTATCGACGTCGTCTGTTTTTCCTTCTTTCTCGTAGACGTTAATGATTTCCTGGATTGGAGGCAGGATCGACATGAACCGCGCATTGGTCGCCAAGTCCCGAACCGATGCCGAAACGTTGACTTTCAACTCACGGCCACTCATTCGCATGTTGTCAAAGCGTTGCCGTCGGTCATCCTGCCCGGCCATCCACAGCTGGATTTCTTCGGCCAGTTCGGTGACGGAGGCGTAGCGACCATGGCGTTTCTTGGCCATCGCGTTCATGCAGATTCGTTCCAGGTCACGGGGAACTTTTGAATTGACGGTGGTCGGCGAGGGAGTCGGATTCGATGCGATGGCTTTCAACAAGGCTTTCATCGTGCCGGTACCACTGGGAGTTGAGGAGACGCTGTTCTCGTGGGGAGCCAGACCGGTCAAGATCGAAAACAGAATCGCGCCAAGCCCGTAAACGTCCGTCTTCTCATCCACCTGATCGTGGTCACCGACCGCCTGCTCCGGAGCCATGTACATCGGTGTGCCAATGATTTGTCCGACGATGGTTTGGTTGAACGCCTGATCGTCCAACATCGCGTTTTCGTTAACCCCTTGGTGCAGCTCACTCTCCTCGACGATTTTCGCCAGCCCCCAGTCCAACACGATCACTTGTCCGAAACTGTCGAGTGCCACGTTGTCGGGCTTGAGATCACGATGGATGACACCGCGTGAGTGGGCGTACCCGATGGCTTGGCAGATTCCGACGAAAGCCGTCAACAGTTTGTGCAGCCCCACTTTCTCAAGCTC
Source organism: uncultured Pirellulaceae bacterium (assembly GCA_964434955.1). GTDB lineage: Bacteria > Planctomycetota > Planctomycetia > Pirellulales > Pirellulaceae > JANQLU01. The sequence goes on along the minus strand of CAYSXI010000062.1, from coordinate 23,080 downwards.
GCCCTGGTTTCGCTCGTGAAACTCGGCAATCGCCTCGCTCAAGTTTCGCTTGCCGAGAAACCGCATCGCGTAGAAAGGCTGATTCGATTCGGCATCGTTGCCGAACTGATAAAGCGGGACAATGTTCGGATGCTCAAGCCGCCCCGTGATTTCCGCTTCTCGCCGAAACCGTTCAAGGGCCGGCTTTGACTTGGCGGAAATCTCATTGGTTTCCTTGATGGCCACCATTCGCTTCAGCTGTTCATCACGCGCCAACCAAACGCGGCCCAATCCACCTTCGCCCAACTTTCGAATCAACGTGAATCGCGATTCGACTTGACGGCCGCCGGGCTTTTGAATTTCGGTTTCCATCGAAGCCGTACTCAGCCCCATGGTCTTGCCCAATCCCGTGAGAAGCTCATCATCCATGACGGCTGACGATTCCAGATTGGAGGACGTCAGTTTGGATTTGGTTTTGTCAATCATGAGCGTTTCCTGTTGATCTTTGGCAAGCGTCTTACCGAATATCTCTGCGGCTTGCGACTCGATCCTTTGTTTTTGTTCGGAATTCAAAAGTCCTTCGTTGACGAGATGGTCGGAAAAACTTTGATTCTCGCGATCCCAGGACTCAGCTGCTCGTTCAAGCCAGTCGTTTGAGATCAATCCACTTTGAAAAGCAATCGAGGCGAACGCCAGGTCACTCGCGTGATCACCGGCAAGCGCCAGGACCTTCTCAGCCTTTTGGCGAGCGACATCGACCTCGGGCATGATTTGAGCACTGACCGCCTGAACAATCGAATCACTGAGGCGGACTTTTGCATCGGGCGATAACTCGGGGCCGACAATTTCCGATTCGGTGGTTGTCCATTCGGAAATGTCTCCAATGACCCGATGCACGGTTTTGGCCGTTTTCGCAAAATTCATCGAATCTGGATCTTGTTTCAGGTGCTCATTCAAGTCGGCTGTTTCCGACTCGCTCAATTCTGAGTCGAACGATTTGGAAATCAACTCAGCTGCGTCTTTCGGTTTCATCGACCCGTCCGCCATTCCGCCCTCTGTCTTGTGCTCGGACCTCAAATTCTTGCCCGGATCAATTCCACTTCGAACCAACGCAATTGGCCAGCTTCAACCGCGCCCGGTGGAGCCGAACCCAAAGGTTGGACTCGCTTATATCAAGTTCCTTACAGATTTCCGCTGTGTCGAGCTGCTCAAAGACGCTCAACATAAAGACGTCCGCCTGGCCTTGCGGCAATTCCTTCAGACATCCGCGAACAACATCCCACAACTCTTTTGATTCCGCCTTGTGGCTCGGCTCGCTCAACCAGCTGATCGAATCCTTTTTCCAATGCCCGGTTTCATCGAAAAGTAAATTTGTCGGATCCGTTTCGTCTTCGGCCAACTGGGCGTGGCTTTTGCGAGCTCGCGTTCGAACGTAGTCGACAATCTTCCGACGCAGGATGGCGAGCAGCCATCCGCGCTGCGAACCCTTACCCGAATATTGATGTTCGAATCGAATCCCGGCCAGAAACGTCTCCTGAACCACCTCTTCGGCTGCATTCGAATCACGCAGGCGTGAGTACGCGTATCGATAGAGGTAATCGCCGTATTCCTCGACCCAGCGTGACGGTTCGACCGTTTCGGAATCGGACGTAGTTGTCTGTTCGGCGTTCATAGATTCTTCCAGTGGAGCGTCGTCCCTGAACCTTTGCATATTCCTAACAGTTTATACACCGAAAACCGGTGGCCGGTTCAACGCCGGGAAAAAAACGCAACTTGGAATTCGAAACAATTTCTGTAAGGAATGACAGCCGCGTCCGTCGAACCTTCAAACCATAGGCACTATCGTATTTTGAGTTACAATATTCGGCAAGAAACCGCCGTTGGCGGGCTTGCTACGCCTGTCGGAAACGCTTTGAGTTTGTTGTGGACATTTTGAGTTGGCCATGTTTGACTGCAGTCAAATAGCACGACTAGTCGCCAAATCGAAAACGGGGAAACTTCGTTTTCGTGAGCGTGTCGAGCTGTTCGTTCACGTCGCCATGTGTCGCCCCTGCCGCGTGTTCTCTCGGGTCCAGGCCATGCTCGACCGTTGTGCGGGTCGCGGTGCCAACCATCATTTTGAGCACTCCGATGAGACTTGGAATGATGAGCAAAAGCGGCGCGTCGCCGATGCTGTTTCGGCGGAAGTCGAAAAGAATGATTCCTAACTTGTCGTGGCATGTGATTCGCCTTTCGATTCTCTCCAGGCGGCGGCCATCGGATAACTTCAAATTCTGCAACGAAAGCCGCAGTCGACGATGAGCGAAAACGTTTGGCCCTTGTTCCTTGCGAACGCCCCCCAAGCAACAAGCGAAACGCTCGTCGTTGATGACAAATTTACGCTGGAACCTTTGGCCCGCGTTTCGGTCGCCAATGAGGCCATGGTGGAACAGGCCATCGCGAGGGCGCACGAGTCGGCGAAAGAAATGGCGGCCTTGAAGCCCTACGAAAGAAAGAAGATTCTCAACGCTTGCGTTTCAGAATTTCGCAGGCGTTTCGACGAATTGGCAGAGCTTCTTTGCGGGGAAGCCGGAAAGCCGATTACGGATTCGCGTGGCGAAGTCAACCGACTAATCGATACCTTTGAGATTGCAGCCGAAGAATCGACCCGCATCAACGGGGAAGTCTACAACCTGGAGATTTCGCCAAGGGCGCGCGGGTATCGGGGCATGTTTCAACACGTCCCGATTGGTCCGGTTTCTCTAATCACCCCGTTCAACTTTCCCCTCAACCTCGTCGCTCACAAGATTGCTCCAGCGATTGCTGCCGGTTGCCCTTTCGTTCTGAAACCTGCCAGCCGGACTCCTTTGGGGGCTTTGGTAATCGGGGAAGTTCTTTCAAATCTTGAACTGCCGCAGGGTGCTTTCTCGATCCTTCCCTGCAGCCCCGCAATTGCGGCTCCCTTGGTCACAGACGATCGCCTCAAACTATTGAGCTTCACCGGCTCTTCCAGTGTCGGCTGGAAACTAAAATCGCTGGCGGGAAAAAAAGATGTCGCGCTGGAGCTGGGAGGAAATGCCGCCTGTATCGTCGACCACGATTCAGATATCGATGACGTCGTTCGACGCTTGGTCGTCGGCGCATTCTACCAATCGGGACAGAGTTGTATTGGTGTCCAAAGAATCCTGATCCACCAGGAAATCTACACGGATGTCAAAACGAAATTGAAGAAAGCGACCGCGGAACTGGTGGCCGGGGATCCCCGCAATGAGTCGACTTTTGTTGGTCCCATGATCGACGAATCGGAAGCGGTACGGGTCGAAGCCTGGATTCAAGAAGCGATCGATGAAGGTGCAAACCTGGTCTGCGGGGGATCACGTGTTGGATCCGTCGTCCAAGCGACACTTTTGGAGAACGTGCCAAACCATCTTCCCGTGGTTTGCGAAGAAGTCTTTGGGCCCGTCGCCGTCCTGGAGAAATTCGATTGTTTTGATCAGGCCATCGAACAAGTCAATGCGAGCAGATTTGGCCTCCAGGCAGGCGTGTTTACTCGAGACATCTATAAAATCCAAAAAGCCTGGGATGAACTTGAGGTGGGCGGTGTCGTTATCGGCGACGTGCCTTCATGGCGTGTCGATCACATGCCATACGGTGGAGTCAAGGATAGCGGGCTGGGGCGCGAGGGAATTCGATTTGCAATCGAACACATGACCGAAATTCGAAACCTTGTTATCCGCGATCCCGATGCTTGAGCGCGAACCCGCATCTTGGATTTCCAAGACATCGGAATTCGGAATTCCAATCTCGAATTCTGGTCCCGAATCCTGCAGCGCCCCAAGCGCAAAATAAAAAGCCGCGGGAAGCGGCTTTTCAGGCGGGAATTGTTAAGAGCTTTTTCGCGTGATCTGGGAAATCACAAAAACTCCTGGTAGGTAAGTTTGGATCGAATGCAATCGGAGAGAGCAAAGGTTTCGGGAGATCATTTCGAAATTGATCACACTCGATCCGAAAAAAGCTATCGCAATCAGTGTGCCAATTCAGGAAACCGAATTAACCAGCCATATTTTCGCGGCCGTATCGATTCGGGAGCGAAAAACGTCTCGAATCGGGATACGAGTCTCAACTTGCGACAGCCCAAATAAATTCAACCAACTTGAGTTGGAAGACCTTATCGGTTTTCTTTTCTTGAGGCCGATTTTCGCACCCACTGGCCAACCGCGCATAAAAAAAGCCGCAGGACGCGGCGAGGTAGGAGCGTATTCGGTTGGCCTGATGAGTTGTTGGAGGTGAAAAGGAAAAAATGGACCGAGTGTCATCTGAGGGGAAGAGGCAAATTTCGGGAGATCAGATGGGAAAGATAATTGCCACTCGATCCGGTCCAATACAATTGCAAGTCGTGTGCCAATTGGTAAATTTCGAAAAACCGCGAGGTTTTGAACCAAGGATTCTCGGACTGTCTCGAAATGTGTCTTAATCCGGGATGGCGGTCTCATTTTGAGATTCCGGCTGCCTACCCTTTATCGCCCCCAAAGGGTCGAAAAATCCGGTAGGGGCAAGATCGCCCGCTCGGAAACCGAAACCCCAATGCCATGAACCAAACATTCACACCGAATTCCACTTCCGGGCAAACAGCCTCTCCACAAACCAAGCTGGACTTGTCCAAATATCGGACGCCGGAATTGGTCGATTCGATTGTCGGATTGATCAGCATTCCAAGCGCCTTTCTCAAAATCCTGCTCGTGGCAATGGTGACGCTGATCCTGGTTTGCCTCGCCTATTCCGGCCTATTTTATTCGGCCGGCCTCGGCGTCTTGGGTTGGCTGGTTTTGCTTGTGTATGCCGTTGCCGTTGGAGGCGTTGCCGGAATTTGCATTGGTGTGTTCGCCGTCGTCTACGGTGCGATGGGAAACCTGGAATCGCTGATTCGGCTCCTGATCGGTATCGCGAAGAATGCGTCCAAGGATTATCGAGAAGTCAGTTCGGGCAAAACACAAATGCCCTCCGCCGGTGAGTTGATTCAGCAGACGTTTACGCAGATCTTTCTGCCCTCGCTGGAAGAAGCCGTTTTCAAGTGCTTCGGCCTGATCGGCAAACCTGTTTTCTGGATCTATAAACGCACCATCGCTTCCTCCCTGCGATATCTGCTTAAAAAGGTTGCCGGCGAATCCTCCGATGCCGAGCCACTTGCGGAAGGAACTTCCGACAACGAAGAGCCAAAGAATCAAGCGCCATCGGAGACGGCCGAAGAAAATGAAACCAAACTCGATCGCCGTCTGAATCGAGCTGATCAGTTGGTTGGTTCCATCGGCAAAAACCTTCGACTCGTGTCCCTGGTTCCCGCCTGCCTCGCGATCACGACCGGTCTTTTTGTTGCATCCATTCCGCCTCTATTGATTCGCTTCTTTTTCAGTGGTGATGCCAGCTAAGGTAGTGCCGGATGGCCGGAATCGCTGTTCCCATTGGGCGTCACCCGGCATCCTCGGAAAACCGTCGGCATAAAAAAAGCCCGGTCGAATAACCGGGCTTGAGATCCTCAAGTTTCAATCTTGGATTTTCACTTTCGACTAGCGACGGAAAAACCAGAAACCGCATCGACGCAATCCGCGACAACAAGCTTGAACGCATTCGTTACAAGCATTGCCACATGACTGGTCGCAACAACCCCCACATGGGTTCACTGGAACGCGAATCGTTTTTGGCACCATCTTGCATCGACGAACAGGAACCTTGACTTCGGTTGTGTAGGGCACGCATACGGTGTAAGTGCATGTTTGCTCTTCGGGGATTCGATTGACAACCGTCTTGTAGCAAGTTCGTTTTTCAGTTTTTGGAACGCAAACGGTGTAATTTTGCGTGCACTTTACTGGAATCGACTTGCAATAAGTTCTCATGACCGTGCAGGTATGCTGCTTGGGAACCAGGACCGTGTAGCACTGTGTCCGGGTTTCCGGAATTCGTCGGCATTTGGTTCGGTAGCATGTGCGAGTCACCGTTTTCGGTACGTTGACGACACAACACACGGTTCGTTTTTCGGGAACGCGTTTGTAAACGCATTGTTGAACCGTGCGTTCGCAAACCTTTGGAACCATGATGGTGCAAGGAACGGTTTTCTCAACGGGAATACGAACACAATAGGTTTGACATACTGTCTTGTAAGTCGTCTTGGGAACGTTGACCGTGTAGGTTTGCTCAACCTGTTCAGGAATCGAAACGCAGTAGGTCTGCTCAAAGGTTCGCGTGCGAACTTCAGGAACCATCACGCAACAATTGATTTCACGCGAGCGGTTTTCGGTTCGATAAGTGGTCACCGGGCACATACGCTTGCGGGTTTCGTAGCGGCTCCGTGCAACACAAACCTGGCGAGTTCGTGTTTCATTGCGGAATCGACATTGGTGAACCGTTCGCTTGCGGGTTTCATATTTGTTTTCGCAAACGGTGCAGGTGATTTCCTTTTGCTCCGTTTCATAGCGAACACAGTTGACTTTGCGAGTCCGCTTTTCGGGTACGCAAATGGTCTCGCAGTAGGTGTAAGGGACCTGCTCCTTTTCAATCTTATAGCAGGTGATGTTGCAGGATTCCTCCACCAGATTGGGACACCAGACACGGCGACAGACGGTACGCGGACAAGGATTGCAGGCACAGGGGTCGCAGACTTGCTCGACAACGGTTTTCCAGCAGCCCCGGTCAACCGTTTGTTTTCGGGTCACCGTATAAGGAACCCGGCGGCAAATTTCGCGGGTGGCCTTTTTGGTCACGGTCTTTGGAACCATAACGGTGTATTCCTGGTCAACCTGATAGTTGACGGGAACACTCACGTTGATTGTCTTTTTGACTTGTTTTGGGACCTGGATGCAAACCGTGTAGGTTTGTTCAACGGGGACCGAATAAGGGATGCAAACCGTGTACTTCTGGTCAATCATTTCGGTGTATGGAACACAGACCTGATAGGTTTGTTCGACCATTTTGGTTTCGGGAATCGTTACCGTGTAATTTTGGGTTCGCGTCATGTGCTTCGGAACCATCACCGTGTAGTTCTGGGTTACGGTTCGCGTTCGCGGTTCGCGGCGACAGCAGGTGATCATTCGAGTTCGCGTTTCAGGAACGTAGGTTGTGCAGGGCACTTGGACGTTTCGGGTTCGAACTTCGTTGCGATAAGTCGTGATTTTTTTTGTTGACGGCTGGGGACACATCACCGTGTACTTTTGAACCACGTTTCGGTATTCGGGAACGTTTCGGTAACAGGTGATTTCCCGGGTTTGAGTAGTCGGAACCATCACCGTGTAGGTTTGCTGATAAGGTTCCTGGTAATACTCATTGCGGTAGCAAGTGACTTTCCGAGTTCTTTGTTCGGGACACATCACCGTGTAGGTGCATTCAACCGGTTTCTGGTAAGTCTCCGTTCGGTAGGTGGTCACTTCACGCGATCGTGTTTCCGGAACCATGAACGTGACCGTCTGTTCGTAGGGAACTTGTTTGCATTCGGTGCGGTAGGTCGTGTATTTTCTTGTCCGAGTCTCTTGCCGGTAGCGAGTTTGTTGGCAGGTTTCGTAAACGGTTTCCCATTGGGGCACGCAAATCGTTTTTTCAACGTAGTAAGGGTCCGCCTGAACCGTCGGAGATTTGGCTTCCGGCTCGGGAGGATCCTGATTTGTCGATTCTTGATTCGTAGCGTCTTGATCAGCTACGGCCGCTTTGGCGGCCACATCTTGGGCGTTGGTTGCATTTTCTTCTTGCGGAAGCGCGCTGGGCGCAATCATGCAAGACGAAAAGCAAATCGCGACGAGAGCTTTGTACATGTCAATCCTGGAGCTATATCTGGGTCAAATAAATGCACGATGGGACGCCCCCTAAACGCAGGGCTAGTGACCTAGATTAATCCGGGCTGGGTCGGGTTGCAAGAATTTCCGACCCCCGAAAAGGGGAATGAAGCGAGAAGTTTTCGAGCCACTAGCCAGAATTGGCGAGCGCCTCCCGTTTCGCTTCAACAAGTTGCAAAAGCGCTTTTTGAGGATCCGCGAATTTTGCGATCCCTTCACGCATCAGCGTCTCTTCCAGATGCTCAAAATCAACCACGCTGTAGATTTCGCCGAGCACTTGGGGGTCGGCGAGCTGATCGACTCTCTTGCCGTACTTCAAACCGCTTTTGGCCGTCGCGTCATTGGTTGCGGGAGGGTTGGTCTGAATGTCGCTTCCCGCCAAAGCCTGAACATATTTCCAAGCTGGATCTTCAGGATTCTTGGTACCTGTGCTCGCAAAAATAATTTCCTGCTGCAATGGGCAGGATTTGTCCGACCAAAACTCCTGGTTTCCGGCCCAAATTCGTTGAGCATTGGCGATGCCCACCATTCCTTGCGAACGAGCCGATAGCTCCGCGCAGTGAATCCCGGTGTACACATCAATCCGCGAAACAAAAATACTGTAGACGCTCTTGAAGTGTTCGAGGCTTTCCCGACGCAGGGCGCCTTTCCAAACCGCATTCCGTGCTTCGCGATATTGGCGCTCGGTAAATATCAACGTCACATTGACCGAAGTCCCGTTGGCCACCATTTCTTCCAGGCTGTCGATTCCCGCCGGGGTCGCCGGAACCTTGATCATGCGATTCGGATGATCGGCAGCCCATTGCTTTGCCAATTCGATGTATTTGGCAACCCGATCTTCGTGGGGCATATTCAGTTCCGGGTCCTCAATGAGTGGATCCAATTCGAAACTCACATAACCATCATTTCCTTTCGTCTCGTTCCAGACATCGAGGAACACCTCTTCCGCCTCCGAGACCATCTGATCGGTCATCGCCCATGTCGCGGCATCAACGTCCAAGCCCTGTTCTGCAAAACGTTTGAGGTCTTCGTCAAATCGGCCCGATTTGATCAAGTCAGCAATAATGATCGGATTCGAAGTCGCACCGGTAGCTCCCATCTCTCGATTCGATTTGACAAGATCGGGATCAATGGAGTCCAACCACAACTTGGTTCCACATTCGATCAATGATTTCAGCGAATTCGACATCGTGTTTCCCGTTTCTGACTGACTGTTTCTCGTCGCCTGAGGGTGTTTCCGCCGCTCGGTCGATTGGATTGGTAGATCAGCTTTTTTTAATCGATTGTGAAAATTCGTCGAGTGCAGGTGCCGGGGAATTTGACAAACTCACGTGTGGCTGGGGAGCACTCGCCTCAACTTCACGACTGGAAGACGTCGCTTTCTGACCCTGCAGTGTGTCGCCAACTGGCGAATGCTCCGGAGGACGAATGGACAGGTAACAATACTCTCGCGCGGCATTTGCGAAAAAAAGGGCTTCTTCCGAATTCAGAGAAGCAACAAACTCGTCCAGCAAACTGGCTTCAGCCTCGCCGTGTTCCGACTCGCTCGAGTTCCATTTCATGATCTCTTCGATGGAATCGCCCGGCGAAACCCGAGTCAAAACGGGTTTCCCGTTTTCAAACTCGACGCAAACGGTATGCGGGCGACCGAGCAAGTTGTGACTCTCGCCAAGCGATTGCTGGTACGCGCCGACTAGAAAAGCGCCCATGTAATACGGTTCGTCCTGGCGAAGTGCATGGACTTTAAGCGTGCGGCGAGACGCTTTGTCGCAAACAAAGCGTTCCACTTTCCCATCCGAATCGCAGGTAATATCCCCGAGGACGGCATCCACATCCCGCCCCCGATCGAGGCCAACCAACGGGACGATTGGGAACAGCTGGTCAATCGCCCAGTGATCGCGAAGTGACTGGAAAACCGAAAAATTTGCAATGTAGGTTTCCGCGAACAAATCTCTCAACGAATCGAGTTCCCCCGGCACGAACTTGAGGCTGTTCATCTTGAGTCGAATTTTGCGGCACACCTGCCAAAAAAGACTTTCGCCTACGGAACGATTCTCAAGACTCATCATGCCATTTGCGAAAAGCTGAAGGGTCATGTCGATGGCCTGCTGGGCATCGTGAAAACTCTCCAACAAGTTTTTCTCGGAAACATCCTGCAGCGTGTCTTGAAGTTCAACCAGCGGCTGGAGCGAACGATCCGAACGATCAAACTTGACATCCGTCTCGTAACTTTCGATGTCGCGATAGGAACTTCCGATAATCGAAAATACCATGACCGCGTGATGGGCGACCAACGCGCGCCCGCTCTCCGAAAGGATTCTGGGCGGGGAAACACCAACCTGGTCGCATACACGCTTGATGTAATAGACAATATCGTTCGCATACTCCTGCAAACTGTAATTCATGCTCGAGGAATCGGTCGATTGCTGGCCGGTATAGTCCACCGCCAAACCGCCCCCGACATCCATTCGGTTAAGCGGTGCGCCGCGTTGGACCAGGTCACAATAAATGCGGGTGGCTTCGATAACAGACGCCTTGATCCGCAGCACATCGTTGATCTGGCTTCCCGGATGAAAATGCAATAACTGGAAATGTTTAAGTAAACCGAGTTCCCGTAGCCGCTCGACGGCCGCAAGCAATTGCGGAACGAACAAGCCGAACTTGGATCGGAGCCCCCCTGAGTGTTCCCAGTGCCCAGATCCTCTGGATGCAAGTTTCACTCGAATTCCCAAGCGTGGACAATGCCCAAGTTCCTGGCTGAGTGCCTGTATCAACTCAATCTCATTGGGCTTTTCGATAATGATCGTGATGTCGCGGCCCAAGCGACTTGCACGGATCGCCATTTCGATCGACGTTCGGTCTTTGAACCCGTTGTACAAAATCGTGGTATTGGGTTTGGCAACCGCGAGTATCGTCAACAATTCGGCTTTGCTGCCTGCTTCAAGGCCGACCTCATAACGGTCGTGAGCCAGAATCGTCTCGACCGCCGGGCGGGATTGATTCACTTTAATGGGATAAACGCATTGGTAGCTTTCGGCATAATCGAATTGCTGGATCGCCTTTTCGAATGCCCGATAAAGCTGGCATACCCGTTCCCGGATTATGCCCGGGAACTTAAAAATGATTGGGCACTCAATTCTTTGGTCGGCAAGCTCGTCCACGAGGTCCTGGAGCGCCGTCGCTGCCGAATCCACATCTTGGTGACGAACGACAATCCGTCCCTGTTCGTCAACATCAAAGAAATCCTTGCCCCACCTTTTGACTTGGTCGGCGGCTCCATTCAAGTTCGACGGCGAATCGGACATCGTGACTCGGAAATCCTTTGAAGAATCGTTATCCTGAGAGGCCGGAAGCGTTGGCCATGCAAGTATCATATGAAAAAAATGCTCCGGCGAGTATCAGCAATTTCATGCCATCTTTTGCGGAACGGAATACATTTTGGACTTCATGAATTGGCTGAAGGCACGGATTGTCTATTACCCAACTCTCGGTTGGAACGTGTTGCTGGGTCGGATCCTTAAAGTACGAAACTGGTGGGATCCCATTGACGATGTCGTTGTCATCGGCGCGATGCCATTTCGAAGTGATGTCGCCGCCATGAAGCAACTGGGGATCACTGGGATCGTCAATACTTGTCAGGAATTCTCCGGACCCCAGGATCTCTATCAGAAGCACGCCATGGAACAGCTTCGGGTTCCGACCATTGACTTTACCCACCCTTCACTCGAAAACGTCGAACGAGCCGTCGCTTTTATCGAAGCCCAGGCAGCCGCCGGAGGGAAGGTCTACGTGCATTGCAAAGCCGGTCGCGCCCGGTCGGGTACCGTCGTCGTTTGCTGGCTCATCCGCTCCAAAGCCATGAGTCGTCAGGAGGCACAGAAACGATTGCTCGAACAACGTCCCCATGCCAACCCTCGAATCGACCAGCGGCCCGTGGTGATCGAATTTGAAAAACGCGAATTGAATCGCAAAGATTCCTGATCGATTCACGTTCAATGCCACGATCGCGCCCTTCGACGGAAATGCCGCCATGGAAGTATTCGATCCGGTGACATGGAACATACGCAACTTGGCCGCACGTGATTTCAAGAACTGTTGCAAGTGACCGTGAAAACAACGTTGTTCGCCGAATCACATCCAAAAGCAAGAATCGGATGTGTGTTTCCGCCGCAACGAACCAAACCCGAACTTACTGCGGATTTAGAGCGATGAGCGCGAAGGACGTCGCTATCAACGGATCGTCTTCCCGCATTCTTGCGTTCTTGTTTTGCCAACTCCCGTCGTTTGCTTGAGATTCGCAGATCACGGCAACCATTTTCGCTGACGCTTGCGATGTCTTTTTGGAGCGGGTTTCTCGAATCTTCTGCGTTCGAGACAGCGACATCCAGAAATAGAACTTCAGCCCCCGCGCCCAGGAACTCGCTTTTTCTTCGTCGCGAAATCCCGGCACCCAGGTCCATTGATTTTCTGCGTCGAGCCAACCAACCGTTTTCTGGATTCGTTTTTCGAGTGATCGCTTTTGCTTTTCGGCGTCCTCCGAATCGGCCAGCTCAAGATAGCGACCAAGGTAGTCCATGCAACGAAGTCCATCTGCGGTTGCCGATCCGTAGGAATTTGGATCCGTCTTTTTTTGATTGGACCATTCGGCCTTGTTTCCGGCGTGCGCGCGTTCCGGGTGGAAGAAAAAACCGCCGTCCGGATTTCCACACCGCACCAACCACTTGCCCCCTTTTTGAAGACACAACCTGATCCGCTCGATTCGCTTGTTGTTGTCCTCACCAAAATCATCGGGATCACTCTGCTTCTGCTTTTCCAACGATTCCAACTCGCCCACCAAAGCCTCAAGGACACTTGCCGAAACAGAAATGTTTGTCCCAGTGGTTCGCCGCTTTCCCTTCATCCACCCCGACAGATCCCATCCGCCAAAATCGACACTCGAAGGCTGGTACCCTTCCTCCTCGTCCAATTGTGCTCGCAACAAGTAATCGATGAGCGCCTGTCGACGATTTCGTGACAAATGCAAATCCGCTTCGCGTGTCACAATAAGCAGCATGGAGGATGCGTAGTTCGAATAGTCAGGACCATCTCGATTGGCAGCGTAGCCAAACTTATCGATAAATCCTCCCAGTGTATCGATCGTGCGCTGCATTGCTTTTTGGTGTGACTGCCAATGCTCTTTTTCACAACGTGTAATCGCATAAAGGGCTAAAGCGGAAACACCGGCACCCCCTTTCAGGTTCCCGTAGTACTCGGAATGCCAGAGATGATCGTCTCCGACTTGATCAACCAGAAACGCAATCGCCTTCTTTTTCGCTTCCGAAACCGAGTTGCTTTGGGAGTGTGCCGTTGGGATGAAGGATCCAAGGCACAAACTGAAAACAATGACCCTCAAATATTGGCCGCGCGTCATCATGTTTCCCAATCAACGAGTTTAAGAATAGCCGCCTAGATGGACATTCGTTTCCAGCCGCCGTGGTAAATTCGCCCACCGATAAGAACGCTGCGAACGAATAGATCGATCAGCATCGCATACCACGCGCCATGGATTCCCAATCCAAAGCCAGGAATCCGCCAACCGTCTTCGAATCCAATGTAGGGCCACGCCAGTAGCATTGCAAACGGGATACGAACCAGGAAAAACCCAATCGAAGAGAACGCCAACGACCAGCCCGTATCACCAGCTCCTCGTAGCGCGCCACTGAAAATCATGACGACAGCAAGACAGGGCATCGCGGCCGATATGATCCGCAGAAGCTCTGCCGTAATCGAGGTTGTTGGGTCATTCCAATCGCCGGTGAAGAAATAGGCGAACCAATTTCCTCCGAAAAACAAAACCACGCCCGCCAGGCACATGACGAGTCCCCCCGCCCAAAGACAAGTCATCACGGCTTTCATGGCGCGGTCGGGGAGTTTTGCGCCCAAGAACTGTCCGGCCATGGTGGCCGCAGCGACTTGAAATGCCGCGCCCGGCATCCAGGCCAGGGCTTCTATCTGAACCGCCAATCCATGCGAGGCAGCCGCCCGATCACCCAACCGATTGATAATCGCGATGAAAACCAATTGGCTACAAACCACCGTCGCCAAGTCAAAGCCACCTGGGATTCCGATTCGCAACAGCTTTCGAATCAAACCAAAGTTCGGTTTCATCATTCGGAATCGAATGCCCAGTCCGGCGCGACCGGAAACCAGGATTCCCGCCAGAATCGTTCCACCCACGGCATGACCAATCGCGGTACCCAGTGCGATTCCTGCCCAACCCATTTCCGGAAAAAACCAAAATCCCGATACCAAGACTGTACTAACAAAGACATTGGTCACGACCACGATCGTTTTGACGACAAACCCGCTCACGGTATCACCGGCGCCCCGCAAGCAGGCCGAACTGATCTGCGACATCATGATAAAGGGAACCACAGGTGCCACGATCGAAAGGTATCGCGTCGCGTATTCCAGTGCTTCACCTTTCAACTGCGTCAGTGCGACCAGGTACGGACCCAGGACAACGAAGAACCCGGTCAATACGGAGGCAAAACAAACGCCCAGCATCATCGCTTGGTTGGCTGACTTCCTTGCAAGCAGCATGTCATTCCCGCCGACATAGCGAGAAACCAGAGCCGTCGCGCCGATAGCGACAGAAGCAAACAGGGTAGGGACCAACCACATCACATAGCCCATGACGCCCATGGCGGCCTTGGGTGCATCGCCGCTCAAGTAGTGGCCGGTCAGCCACCAGTCGGTCCAAGTGACAGCAAGAAACAACGTCTCTTCAAGCAACACCGGCAGGCTAAGAAATAGCATGGGGCGCCAGTTTCCCTTGTGCTTGACGACGGAAAACTTGGGCTCGGACATTACGACGCTGGGCTAGGATTGTGTGGGCAATCTGACACTATGAGTTCAAAATCCGGAAAATGATAGGGCGCCCCAGGAAGGCCAATGATTCAACGTTTGTCCCCAACCGTATTACGATTTTTCAGATTTGAAACCGGGAATTCGCCAGACGCAAACAAAATGGATTCTTCCGCCGAATCGTTTCGATACTTTTTGAATCCATGGGGGTTCAGTGGGAGTTGAAATTGCAAGATCGATGGCAGATTCAATCGATCGTTTGCCCTTCAAACCAACAATGGTTCTCGTTATCGTTGGGTTTGTTCGCAATATCACAACTTGAACTCTTATCCGCTTTTTGCCCTTAGGAATAACCATGCCCAGGAAACTTGTATTTGGTGCTCTGCTGCTCCTTCTTTTCACGTCGATTAACCTCTCAACATCCAGTGCCCAAGATGATGAGAAAGAAAAGCCAACTCTCAATGAATTGATGGAAGAAGCCACGGATCTATTTCGCGACGGCAAGTTTGACGAAGCTTTGGTTCCGGTCAAAAAAGCCCGCAAGCTTTATCCCGAGGAGTTGGTGCCTCAGTTCGCGATGATTCAGATCCTGGAACGAGCCGGAGTCGACAAAGCCGAAGACGATCGCAAGGCAGCCAATACGTATTTCTACCAGGCGGCTGAAGTTGCTGAAGGGCTGATGAAGAATCCCAAAACGCCGCCGCAGGCCATGCGTTTGATTACCGGCGCCATCTACAACAAAGCAGCTTCGCTCGCGATTGACGGCAAAAAAGAGGCTTCCCTGAAGGAGCTTCTTCGCGCCTTTGAAAATGGATTCGATAACGTTGCGATGGCCAAAGCGGACGAAGATTTCAAAAGCTTGGCGGAATCAAAAGAATTTGCGGAGGTGCTCGCCAAGGGCAAGGCATTCGCCGAGAAACGACGCGCCGAAGCTATCGCCAAACAAATCAAAAAAGTCAAAGCGGAAATGGCGACTTTTAAGTCGTTCGAATTCGACTTCGATTTGAAAAACACGAAGGGCGGAAACACAAAATTTGCCGACTTTAAAGGCAAGTTTCTGATCGTCGATGTCTGGGGAACCTGGTGCCCGCCCTGCATCGCCGAGATCCCTCACTTCATCAAGCTCAAGGAGAAGTATGGTTCCAAGGGTTTGGAAATCATCGGAATCGCTTACGAGCGCACGGAAGATGAAGAGGAAGCGGTCGAAGCCGTCAATGAATTCATGAAAGAAAAGAAGGTCAACTACGATTCGGTCATCGGTGACAAGGAAACCAACGAGATGATCGGGGTTCCCGGTTACCCAACGACCTTGTTTATCGATGGCGAAGGCAAAGTTCGCTACAAAGCGGTTGGTTACAAGGACTACGAAGTTCTGGAAGCAATCGTCCAGGAAATCATGAAGAAGTAATTTGACCTCGGTCAAATATCAGCGACGGCCGCCTGGCAACAGGCGGCCGTTTTTTATTCATGCTCGCGCAAACTGACCGAACAAAATGAACCCAGGATGATGTGGTCGAGAACGTCGATTCCGATCATCTCACCTGCTTCTTCCAAGCGACGCGTCACGGCGCGGTCCTCGTTACTTGGCGTCGGATCCCCGGATGGGTGATTGTGGACAAGGATCACGGAAGCAGCAGAATCCTTGATCGCCGGACGAAACACTTCGCGTGGATGAACCAGGCTCGCGTCCAAAGTCCCGACGGAGATTCGGTGGGTTTGAATGACCTGGTTTTTCGTGTCGAGCGTTACGATGTGAAACTCCTCGCGCGACTCGTCCTCGACCAGGCGCAAGAACTTTTCTTCGCAAAACATTCGCGCGTCTTCGCTGCTTGTCACCCGTGATATTGCCCGCGTTTCTGTCTTGGCCGCTGCCACCCGCCGCCCCAGTTCGATCCCGGCCATGATCTGGCAAAAAGCAGTTTTTGCGACCGCGTTACTGACTTCCTTGAGTTCTCCCGCTCCAGCATTGGGCAGGTTTTCCAATTGCTCCGAGAATCGAGCGGCAATTTTTTCGCCGGCCTGCAAAGCCGATTCTCCCTGGCGCCCGGAGCGAATCAGGATGGCCAAAAGCTCCGATGTCTTCAGCTGCCGAGCACCCACGCGCTGCAAACGCTCACGTGGTCGATCCTGCTCAGGCGACTCCGCGATTTTGATCGAATTCAAGTTCGAAAGATTCGTCATGTCTTGCCCCCGCAATTTTACGAGGGCGATTGTAACGCGATTCGCCACCGATCGATGGGGACAGTTGGGGACATGAAACAATCGCCATTAAGTTGTTCGCTCGACACCCGATTGAGACTTTCGTGAGCGTCGTTACGTTCGCGTCCCTTTGACAGCCAAAGGGATCTTTCAACTTCGCTTTGCGGCTTGCCTAGCCCTCGTTCACCCACCCCCTTTTGCTACAATACTTCACTTCCCGGATTTGCAGCCTTGCGGCCTTTGTGTTTCCCGACCCATTTTTGCACCCAACCAACCACCAATCGATCATGCTTAATCGACCCGCCGCCGAAGAGTACAACGCCTACTACGACGGATACATCCAACATGTCCCTGAGGGCGACTTATTTGAATTGATGGCGGCTCAAGTTGATGAGCTGAATGAAGTTTTTGACGGGGTATCGAACGACGTTGCTGAGACGCTGCACGCCCCATACACCTGGACGCTCAAGCAGTTGTTGGGCCACTTGATCGACGCCGAGAAGATTTTCGGCTGCCGGGCCCACCGATTCGGCTGCGGTGACTTGCAGGCGTTACCGGGAATGGAACAGAACCAGTACGTCGACGGCCTGGATTTTTCCGGTTGCCAACTGGGGGACTTGGTTGCCGAGCTGCAACATCTGCGGCGAGGTAATCTGGCTTTCTTTAAGCGGCTCTCCAATGAGGCATTCGATCATGTTGGAACGGCCGACGGCAATCCGATCTCGGTTCGCGCGTTGGCCTACATCATGCACGGGCATGTTGCCTATCATTTGGTCATCGCTCGTAAGCGATTGGCTGGTAGCTGATTGCATTCACGATGCAATAATAACTAATGTCAGCCAGAGGTGCATCGATCGTTGGAACCACCAAATTTCGGTGACGTCCAAGTCGCAAAGTTGCTACCAAGTCCGCGCGGCCTTTGGGCCGGTTCCGTCGCCGAAGTCCTTTGAATGCTGGCGTACTCTTCCGGCATTTGCGAACCGGCCGAAGGCATACCCCGATCCTGCGAACCGAGAACCGGGTCACGGGATCCGTTCAATTTCGGAAACAGGCCGTTGGTAGACCAGCCGTTGGTAGATTGGCATCCCGTGGAAATAGCCAATGCACCGCCAAGCAATCCCGCAATGATTGCAATTCGAATCTTTGAATGAAGCATGAGTTCGACCGTCTTTGATGATTACCGTAACTTTGATTTCTTCGGCAATGGGGGCAGAGTTACAGTGTTTGATCAATCACGACAAGCCGAAAATCGGGTGAATTCTTCTCCCGCAGCCTGCTTCAACTACAAGACCGTGGTCCAAATCACAATCCCTTCGGGAAATCCTGCCAGGATCGGGCTTTTTCGCTTTGTTTGGTACACCACCAATTGCAATTTGTGTGTCATTCGTGCCCAATTGTTGGATGTTTCATATTGTTATTTTTCTTTGAATTGGGGGTGCATCATGGTGCTTCGAACTTGCAGTGTGTTTTTCACCACGCTGTTGATGATCGGATTTGTCGCAACGGCGAAAGGGGATACCTTTAATTTCGTGTTCCAGGGCAAAGCGGGGTTTGGCCTGCTGACGGGTAACGAGAATCCCGCTGCAACGGGCAACGGTTCCGGGGGTGTCATCGCGGGAATCACTTACGATACCGATACCAACATCATGGCAATCGACATTGGTTGGGGTTCAGGAAATGGTTTTAACGACCTAACCGGTGATGTGACGGCCATTCACATTCACGGACCTGCTGACTTCAACACCAACGCGGGCGTCATCGTCAACCTTGGAAATCTTGGTGGTCTGAATGGAGATAGCGTGAACGGTGGCTATTCGAATGCCTCCGTTGCGATCCCGGAAGCTCAAGAACAAAACTTGTTGGATGGCTTGCTTTATGTAAACGCCCACACCGCGGCCAATCCTGGCGGAGAAATTCGCGGCAACTTTGTTCAAGCCATTCCAGAGCCATCCAGCGCTGCCGTTTTGGCAATCGTGGTTGGCGCTGGATTACTTCGACGTCGAAACCGACGTTGAAGCCATCGTTAAATCAAATTTTGAAGCGGTCGCCTTTATCGTGCGACCGCTTTTTTATTTGACGCTCAACATTTGATCGTTTTTCGTTTCTTCCCTTGGCGACCGCTTTTTTCGATCTTCTCGATGTAGTCCGTCGCGAGCGGGACTTTACAAGCCGTATCGCCCATATCGACTTCGACTTTTCCCAGTCGTTTCGCGGTCGCCTTTGCTTGTTTCAAGAGGGGTTTGACGTAGCCTCCAACTGCGATCACAAATCCATTCATCGTGTAACGTACTCGCGCGTCCGCACCATCGATATCCGTTTCGACTTTCTTTAGCAGGTCTTTGATTTCATTGAGATCCAGTTCCGAATCGTCGCGTGTCGTCACGTAGCCCGAATAGGTATTCCACCCGGCAGAGGCGATGTGAGGTTTTTTTGACTTGATCCACTTTAATGCCATGTCCCGGCAATGCGGACTTTCGGTCGCAACGCCGGGTACGGTGTACTCACTAATCATGTGCCAGGGCGCGTCCTTCGCCCATGCATCCAGTTGTTTTTTTGTCATTTGTGTTCCATCGGCGACGATTCCGGCCAGATACATTGCGTCGGAATTCCCCGTCTCGTACAGTTGGCAAGCCAGTTCGTGATCGCCCTTGATTTTTTTGGCAATGACTTTGAGATCCCCGACTTTGACACCAAAAAAATTTTCCGGTGCGCCGTGACGCTCAAACGTCTTACGAGTTTGCGCGGTGCCTTTTTTCTTCAGCTCGGTCATGATTTGATTGACGGTAGGCATATCGATTCTCTCTTGTGTTTCGTCAGTCGCCGGGTCGATAGGAACGCGACTTATTATCCATGACTTCTTTTTTTGTAAACCATGCTGGCTTGAATTCGCCCTTTGCGTAGAGCTTCGCCTGGTCAAAATAGTGCTTCGAATCAGGATTCCGGGATGCTCCAAAAGGCACCAGCGATCGAGCCCGAATCCTGTTTTTGCCAAATTCGACGACGCTCACATAGGAATGGCCGTGATACCCGTAATATCTTTTCGAACCGGGAGGCCGCCGGGACAAATAGCAAAACACCATTCCGACCCGCGGATCACCCCCGTTCATGGGAATGCTCTTGCCTTTATCCCCCGGATAGTTGCCGTTGTCGTCGGGTCGTTGGTGTCGAAACACGTCGCCATAGGTCACCTTCCAGGTTTCAAAATTTTTCTCCAGTTCCTTTTTCGTTCTCGCAAGCTGTTTGATGGCCTGGTCCTGCGCATCCTTTTTCTGGATTCTCAGTTGCATCTTCTGATACCAAAGCATGAAAAGCGCGGCACCAACCGAATTGGCGTCGCATTGTTTATCCCATGCATTTAGCTCCGCAATCAAAGGCGCCAAGGAATCGAAAAGCTCTCTATCGGTTTCTTTCAACCTGGCATGCTTCTTTACCATCACGGGAATCCACTGGTCAGCAATCATAACCCGGCGATCCCACGCTGCTGAACTCCAAGACTCAAAATCAAACTTCTTTTTGCGGCTCAAGATGGACTTTGAGATGGCAACGCGCGGATCATCTTTATCGCGGCGCCCGATGTAGTTGGGATAGTTTTCCGGACTTAAATTGTCGTTCTTTCCGCTTGCCGTGAATGGTGACGAGTTGCAATTTTGCATCCATCCGCATTTGGGATTGAACAACTGAGGAAGGTCGTCGATCGGATGGATACCTTGCCACCGAGTTTCCGGATCGGAACCATCTTGAATCCTGGACCAGTCAAACTTTTCATTTCGCTTTGGAATCGCGGCGTTGTAGACGTACCAGATGTTTCCCTCGACATCGGCGTACATGATGTTGTGAAAGACAAGCGCCAACTCGGCAACGGCACGCTTGAATTCTTGAAAGTTTTTGGCGAGTCCCATTTGATAAAACTGGTTGGCGAGCCCCCCTTTATCCAGTTGTGGAACCCGAATGACGTATTTCTGCTTACCGCGATCGACAAATACGGGACCATTGTGAGTTTCAACAATCTCGACCTCGCGATCAACGAGCCTGTCACCGGTTTTTACTTTGACTTTCACCGAACGTTTGGTTGCCTTTTTCCATCGATCACCAAAACGATACATCAGCGGGTCTTCGGGATGGTCAAAGGTTTCGCGATAGACATCAATGATGTCCGCATAGTTGACGGTTAAACTCCAGCCCAGTTTTTCGTTATGTCCCATGATTGGAACCGGGTAGGAACCGTATGCGGAACCTCCGGAAAGGTGATAACCTTCCTCGCTATGCAAATGGGCTTCGTAGACCTCATGCAAAGGAATGTGCGGGTTGATAAACAACATGGCATTTCCCGTCGACGATTTTTGCGGGGAGATCGCCCACATGTTCGAGCCGTCGATCTTGTTGCGAATCAAACTGGTAAACGGACTTTCCGCGACCAACGACAGATCGCCATTTGTCTTGCCATCTTTGGATGGATTACTCTCTTTTTTCAACGGCTGGCTCATGATGGAAACGAGTTGAGCCTGTTCCGGCGAAAGAGAAAGCATCCCGACGTTCATTAATCTTTGCGCTGCGAGCGGAAACCACGGCTCGTACCTTTTGATCACGTATTCGTGACGCTCGGGGTTCTTGAACATGTAGTAATTCATCGCGTCGGCATAAGCGATCAGAATCTTCTTGAACGATTCGGGAGATTGCTCGTATTCCCGTTTACCGAGTTCGGGGATGTTGAAAAGCAAGACCGATCGATCGGTTGTAAAAGCTGCGATCCCGAGTTTTTCCGAAGCGCGTCCGAGTCCCAGCAAGGCCGCCGTTTCCATTCTTTCAAACTCATCCTCCGCGCGGGCAAAGTTATAACCAAACACCACGCTTGCGTTGGTCTCTCCGTGAACGTGAGGCACTCCAAAGGCATCGCGGTGAATGGTGACCGATTCCGCCATCGCTTGCCAACGCGTTTTTTCCTCTGCGGTTGGATCCTGGCCATAGAGAAGGCCGGCATCAAAACCGAGCGAGATACAACAAAACAGGAGGCCGAAGTACGCGCGTTTGAGCATCGAGTTTTCCGATCCATTCAACTGACTGGGACAACGAAGGGCACCAATTATGGCAACTTCCTGGGCCGGAATCCATCTTGCGGCCAAAAATGGGCCTGCTGGTGATGGCCATTTTTACAACCAAAAAACAAAGTCCCTTCCAACGAAGCTGTGATTTGGTTTCAGCTTGCCAATCGTAACAAGTACCATGGTGATACCCGGTTACTTTGGTTTGAGTTTTTCAATGAAGCAAATATTTCGCCATTCGATTTTTATACTGCCGATGGTTCAACTCGTCGCTCTCAGTTGGCTTGTCGGGGCTTGCGGGCAAGATGCCGATGATCGCTGGAAGATGCATGTTGTTGATAATAGCTCGCGGGGAGCCGACGGGGTGCGTCTCGCCGATGTCAACGGAGATGGGCTCGCTGATATTTGCACGGGATGGGAAGAGGGCGGCGAGGTCCGGGTTTACCTGAATCCGGGCAACGAAAAATCCCGTGAACCTTGGCCGAAGGTTACGGTCGGTAAGGTCCGACAGCCGGAGGATGCCGTATTCGCTGACATTGATAACGACGGCAATGTCGACGTGATTTCCTGCTGCGAAGGTAAGACAAAGAAGGTCTACGTCCACTGGGCACCCAGTTCGAAGGAATACCTCGATGCGAACAAGTGGAAAACGCAATCGATCCCCGTTTGTGATTCACTGACACGATGGATGTTTTGCTTGCCGACGGATTTTGATCGAGACGGAAAACTCGAATTGATTGTCGGTTCCAAGAACCCCGCCGGGCAAATCGGAAGGTTAATCATTGGAGAAACGCCGCGCCGCGTCAAAACCTGGAAGTACGAAAAGATTTCCGATGCCGGATGGATCATGTCCATACACGAATTGCCGGGCCGCGTCCCCGGTTTCGTCTATTCCGATCGAAAGGGAAAGAACCGCAACGTCTATCACGTTCAGCCCGCTCAGCGTCCTCATCCCGACAAACGACTCGTCGAGCCAGCGCGCAAATTTGCGATACGCCCCGTTTTCAAAAATCCTCGCGAGTTCATGTTTCTGGATGTTATTTTGACCGAACAGGGTAAATCGGTGATGGCGATTGCAACTCGCGATGGCCACGTCGAGCACCGTTCGGGCATCGGCCCCGAGCTGGATTCGATTCGTCGATTTCCCAATCCGGATGGAATTCGTGAGGGGAAAGCAGTTGCAATTGGCGACTTGGATCTCGATGGGAAGCTCGATCTCGT
>CAYSXI010000061.1:18742-26523 GCA_964434955.1 uncultured Pirellulaceae bacterium | reverse complement strand
ATCTTCGAATATTCGCAGGGAGACGCATTTCTCGGCCAGCCAATTCGCGTCCGACTCGGAATCTTCATCGCCCACCCCCAACAGAACGAGAAGACCGTGGTCGATAGCGCCGACCTGCTCGTCATTGACCGACACACTGGCAGATGAAACTCGTTGAACGACCGCTCGCATTGCTCGATTCCTTGATTTCCGGGACCCGCCATTTTGCCGTGATCGAACCGGTTCTACAATCGAGTCATGGAAGCAACGACTGCAAAAAAAATACTTGGCCTGACCATGGGCGATCCCGCTGGGATCGGGCCTGAACTCATCGCCCAATACCTCATCAGCCAAGAGGCAAAGACTCATGAAAGCGTCGTCTACGGCCGCCGCTCGGTGCTGCAACGCGCGTTGGAACTCTTTGGCGTAGAACGCAAAATCAAAACGATTCAAAAGCCTAGTGAGATTGAAACCTCGATGGATTCCATTTGGGTCCGCGAGTGCGGCGACGCTCGGGCGGACGAAGTTGCTCCTGGAGAATTCGTCACGGCGGGCGGCAAACTGGCGCTGGAAGCACTTCGACACGCCACTCAGCACGCGATGTCCGGCGAACTCAGCGCAATTGTGACGGGCCCGCTTCACAAAAAGGCGCTGAATGCCGCAGGAGTCGATGAACCCGGGCACACAGAACTTTTGGGGCGTTTTTGTGGCGTCAAGGAAGTTGCCATGATGTTGCACCTTCCCGAATCGGAGTCCGTCGCCGGACCGATTGGACTAAGCGTCGTCCATGTCACCCTGCACAATGCGCTTCGCCAGGTTTTCGATTTGATGACTTTCGATTCGATTGTGGCGAAAATCCAACTGGCCAATGATTTCTGCAAAAAACTACTCGCAGCGAAAACGATCGATCGACTCCCAAGAATTGGCGTCGCGGCCTTGAATCCTCACGGAGGTGAGCAAGGGCTATTTGGAAAAGAAGAGATTGAAATCATTCGCCCCGCCGTCCAAGCTTGTCAAGTTCAAGGTATCGACGCGATCGGGCCGGAGCCTTGCGACACACTGATGCGACGCGCCGCGCTCGGCGAGTTTGATGCCGTGGTCGCCATGTATCACGATCAGGGCCATATCGCTCTAAAACTGCTAGACATGTTCGAAACGGTGAACGTCACGTTGGGGCTCCCGATCATTCGAACCAGTGTCGCGCACGGAACCGCGGAGGAAATCGCCTGGCAAGGTAAAGCCGACACTCGGAGCTTTCACCAGGCCGCCAAAGTCGCGCTGGAAATGGCGTGCGACTAGGATCAAGTCGCCTTCTGGCAATGCCACTCTTTGGAAATCATTCGAGACAGAAAATGAGCGCGGCCGAAAATGGGCGCGGCAGATTTTGAATGCCCGCGTTCGTAGCAACCGTTACCTGTTAACCCTTCTCGGCTTTAACCAAACAGGTCCATCGAGGCAAACTTTTTGCCAAGTACTTTCTTGCTGTCGGTCGCGAACCATTTCTCCAAAATTGTCGCGTAGATTTGGCGGTAGTCGACGTTATGCTTCAAGTCATCCTCGAGCAAGTCGGTCAAACTTGGATACTTTCCAAACGTTCCACTGTTGATGGATCCCCCCGCCAGGAAGGCGGGTGCGGCGGCACCGTGATCGGTTCCGGCGCTCGCATTCTCTCGGACCCTTCGTCCAAATTCTGAAAACACAAACGCCAAAGTTCTTTTGTCGTTTCCTTGTTCCTTCAAATCATCCATGAAGGTTTTCAGCGCGCCGCTCAGCTGACTCAACAGTCCGCTATGCGCTTGTGCCTGATTGGAATGCGTATCAAATCCATCCAACGTAACGTAGTAGACGTTGGTCTTGAGATCCGACCCGATCAATTGGGCGACGGTGGCCAGCTTTCGCCCCAATCCTGTTTGGGGATATTGGACTTTGGATTTGTATTTGCCCAAGACCTGTTCGACGCGGGAACTGGTTTGAATGGCTGAAATCGTGTTCGACTGAACGAAGGTCAAGAGTTCATTTTCGCTCGAACGTTTTGTCTGAACATTTTGCTTGATCAGGGCTTTCAGCTTCTCACGGCCCCCCATCCGCAATCGAAAGTCATCAAGATTGCGAAGTGTCGGGATCTGAGTTTTTTCGGCAGCCAGCGCCAGCGGCTGTTTCTCGGCACCAAAATGAATCCCCGGGACATCGGTCCCAGTCGACTTTGGATTCAAATCAAAGTATCGCCCCAGCCAACCCGTTGGTGTCTGTTGCCCGCGGTTGTGGGCGGTATGCCATAAATCCATCGAATCAAAATGCGAGCGATTGGGATTGGGATAACCGACACCATTGATCACGGCCAGCCGCGAGTCCTCGAGCAACTCTGAAAAGCCGGTCATGCTCGGATGAAAGCCACAGTGATCGTCGACCTTCAAAACCTGTTCTTTGCCAATGGCAAGCGTAAATCGATTCTTGTAATAGTTGTCATCCGCGTAGGGAATCACGGTGTTGATTCCATCATTGCCGCCCGACAATTGGATAACGACAAGAATTCGATCCGATTTCTTTGCCACTTCGGGGTCGCAAGCGGCAAACAGAAAATCGGGAACCCCCGCGGCGGTTCCTACCAATGCGGTTGAGCCGACTGCCGCGGACAAAAACTGTCTTCGAGTGGTCATTATCATGCTCCGGTTGATCGGTTGAAGATCGAGTGTCGTCTGTTTATCCCAACTGAAATTCTGGCAAAAGACTGATCGCGTGGACCAGGTCGGCAACACTTGAGTGCGTTTTGATTCCCTGGTCTTTTGCCAGTCGAACCAGCTTGGCTTTCGCCGCGGAAGGAATCTCCGTCGCCACGAAGACTTTCAAGATAAACTCGACCGCTGATTTTTCGTCTCGCATATCGTTTTTTGAAAGCCAACGAGCCAAATCGCCGTCTCGCCATTTTGTATTGCTCCCGTGGACCAAATCGCGAACCAGATTCGCCCGCCCCAACAAAGTCGAAGAATTGATCCAGGTTCGACCACCGTCCCAACCTTTGACGTTTGGAGGATAGAACGGAATCTGCCCAAGCTGTTCCAGACGATCCGCCAACTGCTGCAAATTCGCAGACGCGTTCAGCCCTCTCATCAAGCCCAGGGCGAACTCGATTGGCGACTTGATTTTTCGCGCGTAAGCCTTGTTGCTGTAAAAGTAATTGCTGCAGAGGATCGTGCGAATGCACTTGCCAATGTCAAAGTCGGTCTGCCGAAGCTGTCGTGCGAGGGGCTCCAACAACGTTTTCTCGGGAAGCGGCTCATCCGCCACAAAGTATCGATAAAGCTTCTTCGCAAGGAAACGAGGCGCCGCCTCCTGTTCCAGGACGACTTGAATGGCTTTCTTCCCATCGTATTTGCCGCTGGATCCCAGGAATGTCTTGGTGCCCTCATCATGTTGATAAGGATTAAAACGGAATCGTTTTCGGCGCACTTCCCAACCCGTAAAGCAACGAGACAGTTCCTTGATATCTTTTTCGCTGTAGTTGCCTGTCTCCAAACAAAACAGCTCCATCAACTCTCGGGCGAAGTTCTCGTTGGGGCGTGTTTTTCGATTGTCGGTCGAATCCAGATAGATCAGCATCGCTGGATCCGTCGCAATCTGTTGAACCAGAGGCTCAAACTTGCCCAGCGATCCGTCGCGCAAGATTCGATTCTGGTTTAACATCGACTGCGGGTCGTCGACTTTTTCGGCACTTGTCGCAAAGTGTCCGTGCCAAAACAGACAGGTCTTTTCGAGCAACTGATCCGGCGTGTATCGCATTCGATACAACCACCACGCCGAGAGGCTTCGAGTGGCCCGGGAAGCGAGGATCGTCGCGCCCATCGTCTTCATCTGTTTTTCGAACTGCTTGGCCTGGTCTTCCTCGACCTGAAACAAGGCGTCAACGCATTTTTCTGCCGACTGTTTTTCGCCTTCGGCAAGTTGGGAAGGCGATGCCGCAAACCCGGCGCGCCGATAAAGATGAGCAACCTGCTTGGCCGTCCATTCACCGCGATAAGTCTGCCAGGCTTTTTCTGCTGCGTGAAAATTCATTGTCAGCCCTTTCGTCCTTCCCAAAATCCGAGCGTCGAGACAATTCACTTGGCGAAGTTCAATTCCAAATTCAGCTGCAAACTGTCTTGGTGATTTTCAAACTTCAACGAAGCATCTTTTGCGTACTTGGCGTAATTCAAGAACTGATCGATTTGCTTCTCCGACTCCTCGCGAGTCGATCCTTCCTCCAACATGTTTTGAGCAATCAGCGACTCCCGGTTTGCGGAAAGAATCTTGTTTAACGCTGTGCCATCGACCGTCGCCAAAGTATTCATGCCCTTCCCCGTTGCCGTTCCACCTTTGCGAGCAAGTTCGACCAATTCGCGGGCGAGTGATTCCGTACTGGAAACAATGAAGTGGTCACCGACAAAAGCAATCGTCGGCGAGAAATTGTAATTGATTAGCCCTTCGTCTTTTCGTGTGTCTTCGACCATGTAAGAAGTCGTTACGAGCCTTCCGTCTTTGAAGCGGTCGGTCTCGATGTCCAGTTGTGGTTGCCCCTCCTGCGCCAACGCGATGTTGGCAAACCCAATCACGCTTTGAAATCCAACTTTGAAACGCTGCTGGATCTTCTGCGGCTCTTTTAACTGGAAAATCATCGCAAATGAAGGCAGCTTGATATCGGGCTTGGGAGTTTTGATCGCGGCAAAGTCCTGGAGGGCACCAACGATCTGAATGCCAGGCTTGGCAGCACCCAGGATTTCCTCACCAAAATCGAGCCCGGAAAAAATGGTCGAAAACTGACTGTCGACTTGTGCCAATTCCGCGATGTGGGCCTCTTCAAACAAGTCTTCCTTGGACAACCAAAGCTGGCCGATGTCGCGGTAAGTCGTGATGTTAAAAAGGCTTTTTTCGGGAATCAGAAGTTTGGGGGCCTCTCCTTTTCCTTGTTCGCCGAAAAAGAAATCGCGTGGCTTTGACACCCAGTCGTTTTGATGGGGAGTCGCTGCACGAACCGCGATATTGGAATCGTTTAGCTCCAAACGCGCCACCGCGAAATCCGCGTTGCGAAGATTACTTTGAAGACCGCCGATCAAAAACTCGACACCGATGTTTTCCGTTTTCTCGCCAAACAGTTCTTTCAAGTCCGGAATATTGCGAAGCACCTCCAGGTCGACATAAAGCCGAGCAGCCGCATCGCCCTTCAACAGTTTCTGCGATTGCCGAAAATGCTCCCGCGACGCGAGCGACTTACTACTTTTGTCCAGGTATCGGTCGGCAATGTCCTTCGCGAGATCTTTCTTGTTGGATGCCACCAACTTGTTATCCATCACGCCAATGACGACTTCGCCAATTTCAAACGCTCGAACGGATCGGTATTTCGATTCCTTGATCGGAAGCTTGAACTTGAATAACTTTTCGCTTTCATTGGCCAACTCGAGCAACTTATCAACAAGCTCATTGAGCGACTTCTTGTCCTTGGCGTGAGCAACCATCGCCACACCTTCAGTCTTTGGATCAAACGCCAACTCAAGTCCATCGTGGGTCAAAACGCCAACCGCTTCTTCCCACTTCATCTCAAGTTGCATTTCGAGGACGCGTCGTCCCACGTTGAGTTGTTTGAACTCGTGGGAGTTTAACGCGGTCTTGACGTCTTCGATTTCTTCAATCGATTTCCGAAGCGGATGATTCAAGATCGTTTCGATTAAGCCGGCCGGACTCCCAACCTCCAAATGGACGATTGTTGATTCGGGAAACAAACGAGCCGATCGATCTTCCTGGCGGTTCGCGCCCCCGTGGCTGTTCGCGCCCTCGTGGCTGCTCGCGCCCTCGTGGCTGCTTGCGCCCTCGTGGTTTTCCGCTTGCAACTCCGTTGCAAAAACGCAAAGCGCCGCCATCAAAGCCAAGGCAACCACCTGGCCGATTTGCGAACCACGGAAAGAATTGGATCGCGCGAATGGGAAACGGCGAATCGGTCCGGGAGCACTTGTTTCCCGAAGGGAAATCGGGGTCCGCTCTAATTGAGGCTCGGAAACATGGAGCGAAGTCGCCCCGTCCTGAATGACCGAAGAATTCCTGCTGCTATCTGCGCACTTCTTTCGCCACATGCGAATTCCCCCTTCAAATAAAATTCGCGATTAAAACATGCAGGCCGCTCTTCGCAATATACACCCGTCGCTTGGATGTTTGTTTCGAACAATTCCAATAATTTGGCCAAAAACCGCGCAATCGAAATTTAGTGTTCGATGATCAATCCGTTTTCGGATGATTGGCTGAAAAGATGTCCTCGAACGCGCGCGACCGACCAAGAGACTCAGGTTTCGGTTCAGCTGGAAACGCGTTGCAATCTCAAGCCGAGACTTCGCTTCCAGGCGTGCCAATCAGGCCCGGCAATTGCCCCGCCAGTCGAGCCGCCCGTCAGCCATTGGTTATTTTTCATTGTCGATTGACTGGAACCCGGTAACGTGAGCACGCTTGGGTTTTTGGCCTCTGGCAGAACTTTGATCGGCAGATCCAGCGGAATTCAGGGGAACGATGTCTTTGATTCGGCCACGGGGAATCAGATTTGCGACATTGACGGGATGAGGCAGATCATTGATGGCGACATTGCCCGCGGTATCGCGCGCCTTCAGGCGTATGTAAATTCGCTCGGGAGCCTGCTGCGGAACTTTCCAGACATAGGATCCTTCGTTGCGCAACCCGACTTCAATATCGGTCCACGGCCCTTCAGGACGATCACTGTAGGCCAAAGAAATTGGCCGAAGCGTCAATTGTTCGTCTTGTACTTTCCAATTGATTACGAGCTTGCCGGCATTGATTCCGCGTCCAAAGGGAACCGAAGTGATTTTCGCCTGCGGTTTCGTGTTGTCATAGCGAACCCACATGTCGGCAGCTTCACCGCCTTTTGGAATTCGACTGTTGATCCCATCGCGACTACTGACCACGATTCGAAACCCGTAAATTCCAGGATTGGGAACCGTCACGGTAAAAGGGCTTTGTTTGTCATTGTCGATCGCCCATTTTCTCCATGACTGGCCGCCATCATGAGTCATCCAAAGGCCGACTTCCCGGATGTCTTGGGGAGCAATCGCATCGACATCATACGTCAACAAGAATTTCGATTGATTGGTCGGGCGGGCCAGATCCATCAGATTCTGAAGGCGAAACGAGTTGGCTGAGCGAGTGGTCGTCGGGGGCGATTTGCTGGGTGGCAGCACCGCAGTCGGGCTGGAACTGGGCCTGATTTTTGGATGGGTAGAACCTTCGGAAACCACGAGATTCCGATTCCCGACATTCTGGAAAGGCGACGAACCAACGTCGCGATTGGAGTTGTTGGATTTGTCCTGTTCGTTCGAGCGATTGAATTGGTTCTGCTGATGTGTTGATGAACTGGAGATTTGCGTTGCGTGGTCCGACTGCCGCTGGCTATCCCACTGGATGGACGAAGGCTGATTGGGGCTTCGATTGAGCGAGCCATTCTGGTTGCCAATGGGAACCCTTGAAGATGCAGAAAAATATTGATCGCCCTGCCCTGCTGGCGTTGAGGTGGACGCGTTTTGATAGGGTTGCTTGGGCAATTCGGCCATTCCGGAATTGCTAACATTTTGATTGGGCCGATGGGTAATCGATTGGCGAAGCTGATTTCCACTTGCCGAGACAGCAACATTCTGAGTCGATTCCATTTGGTTTCCGGCGCGATCGCGAACGGTCACCTTGACTTCCAGATTGGATGAACTCGTCAACGGCCACCAGGCAATCTGATCCTGGAATACGCCTTGGCTTGCATTTCCTTGGCTTGCATTTCCTTGACT
>CAYSXI010000061.1:0-18642 GCA_964434955.1 uncultured Pirellulaceae bacterium | reverse complement strand
TGCTGGAATCCCGTATCGCGCCAGGCCCCATTGGAACCCTGTTCGCGGTAGGCGATTTTCAAAGAATCGAGATCAAGATTGGAGTCACTGGCGTTGATTCGCGTCACAACGCGCCCGGCTGCGTCTGACTCGGCTTTCATTTGCAAAGTCGGCCGTTGGGAGTCAACAACAATCTTGAGACTAGGTTGATTGGGGCCCGGAGGAAAGATTCGCTGATCCCGATCGATGGACTTGATGCAGAACCAAATGGCCTGGTCACTGGAAGACTCGTAGCGAAAAAAACCTTGATTCAAGTTTTGACGCGAATGAAGCGTCCAGTTTTTGCCCTGATCCGTTGACGCATGAATCTGAATCTCAACAATCTCGCGTCCGTTCGGCGTGACTTGAAAAGGAACCTGAAACTTCAACTGATTCGTGAAGTAGGTTTGGACTTTCTGAATTCCGATCTCGCGAGACTGGATGGAAGGGTTCTGCGCGGAGACAAGCGGCGCGAACATCCCGGCAACCAAAGCGACCATCGCGCCGGTCATAGTCCAACTTCCAGCAAGCAAGATTCGAAAGTGAATTTGTTTGTGATCCATGATTCACACCACCAAGATTGCGAACGGGTACGAATGGCTTATCGGTTTAGCCAGGTGGCAAATATCCATGCGATGCAAAACTGCTCGATATCTGGCTTGAACTGAAAAGTTCGCTTGCGGAGTTTTGGACAAATGTTCCACAGGAATGAGATGTCCGCTGAAGGGCGGAAAGAAACGCAAACTGTCGCCAATCAAAAAAACCGAAAAGCTCCGAACTCTTGGAACGCGGTGGGCGTAATTGGTGTGAAATCTGCGTTAGCTGGCCGGGATTGCCGAGAATAGCGGTTTCTACGATGAATCGACGCAGGACATCGGGTGGCCGATTTGGCTTTCGATGGCACAGGGATTCCCTGTCGACATGAGTTTGGGTTGGGTGAATTCTCCTGGGAATTGGCTTCAAACTGATCTCGGGCATTTCAAACCGATATAATAAAATCAGTTTGATCTTTCGATTCCGAGAATGGTTTTTTAACCCTTTGAAATACCGTGTCAGAAGTTTCCCCGGCCTTACAACCGATCGTTGATATTTTCATGGAGCCAACTTCCAAATTGATATTTGGAATCTTGGTGATGTGTATCCTGATCGCGACGGCCTACTACGTGGTCCAGCGTGTTCGCGGTGCCTACCAGGACGAACCGGCAGATGCCGACGACTGGACGTCACTGAGTGAAATGCGGGACTCGGGAACTTTGCGGGAATACGAATATCAACATTTGAGAAAGACCATGGCGGCCAAGATTGCAGACGAGAAAGAAGTCGTTGCAAAACCGGTTGCCGATGAACCGAAAAATTCGTAAGCCTTTGCCAATCGACTGAGTCACTCGTTGAAATGAATCAAGAATGTCGGATGGTATCGGTTGGGTTGGGTTCTCCGACTTGATCGATCGAATCGCCGACTGCTGTCATGCTGGAGATTTGGCAGCCAAATAACAGAAGAATTTATTGCTCGAAGATCGCGGGCAAGGAAGCACCACCGGCCGGCGGATCCCCCAAATACTTCGTCAGGTCATCTCGAGCCAAACAGAGTTCCCTACGGGACTTATGTACGGTTAGACTTGAACTGAGGAGAAGTAATGCCCGGAGGCAACGACATCGGTCGGCGCGGAAGCTCGACCAAGAAGAACGCGTTCTGTTCCTTTTGCCGGAAAAGCTACAAAGACGTGGGTCCTTTGGTCGAAGGACCTGGGGATGTCTACATTTGCGGCGAGTGTATCGAGCTCTGCCAGTCCATTTTGGAGCAGGAGCAACGTCGCCGCGGCCCGTCCAAGAAACTCTTTGGCAAGATTCCAACTCCGCGTGAAATCGTGGAAAAAATGGACGAATACGTCATTGGGCAACTAATCGCGAAACGAGTCCTGGGCGTCGCAGTTCACAATCACTACAAGCGTTTGAGCTTGGGCTGGGAAGGGTCGGATGTCGAGATCGACAAGTCGAACATCTTGCTTGTTGGACCAACTGGATCGGGTAAGACCCTTCTGGCTCGAACCTTGGCTCGCATTCTCAACGTCCCCTTCGCGATCGGTGACGCGACGACACTGACCGAAGCTGGCTATGTTGGCGAAGACGTCGAGAACCTATTGCTGAAGCTGCTTCACGCAGCCGACTTCGATATCGAAGCCGCTCAGCGTGGTGTGATCTACATCGACGAGATCGACAAGATCGGCAAAACCAGCAACAACGTCTCGATCACTCGCGATGTTTCAGGAGAAGGCGTTCAGCAGGCATTGCTCAAAATGCTGGAAGGGACCGTTGCCAATGTTCCGCCACAAGGTGGACGCAAACACCCGGAGCAGCAGTACATCCAGATCGACACCAGCAACATCCTGTTCATCTGCGGCGGAACCTTTGTTGGCGTTGACGATATTGTCCGCAAACGGCTGGGCCGAAAAACCATTGGATTTGGCCAGGAAGCGACCGTCCGTGAAGACCGTTCTTTGGGTGAGCTTCTTCCTCAAGTGACCAGCGACGACATCCTGGAATTCGGTTTGATTCCGGAACTGGTTGGTCGGATGCCGGTTGTTTCGGCCCTGACGCCCTTGGACCAGGAATCGCTCGTTCGAGTCCTTCAGGAACCGAAAAACGCGTTGGTCAAGCAGTACGAAAGCCTGTTCCAGATGGAAGATTGCGAGCTGACATTTACGGATGAAGCTCTCAATGAGATTGCTGACGAGGCTATCGAGAAAGGCACCGGGGCACGTGGGTTGCGTTCGATCATGGAGAAAATCATGCTCGACATCATGTTTGACCTGCCAGAACAGCAAAAAGGGAAACAATACGTCATCGACGAAAATGTCGTGCGAGGCAAAAACGACCTCTTCTCTTTGCCTGAAACGAAGAGCGCCTAGGCGGAAAACGCCCAGGTTTGGCAAAACGCCGCATACTCCGACGAAAAAAGCCCTTGGTTACACAAACCAAGGGCTTTTTTATTGGAAAACCACCCCTCTGACGGGGTTTAAGACAAGGGGTAAACCAGGTGAGAAAATGCGGATTATTTCAAATTTAATAATTGTGAAGGCCTTAACGGGCAATTAATATAGTGGGCGGAATGTAACCAAAGTCACTGGAGGTCCGACAAATCCGGGCTGGACATTTGGTTTTTGGGAAATGGACTTTTGATAAACAAGCCTTCGCCATTTGCAAAAATTGGTTTGCAGATTGGCTGGGAAAAGTAAGTCGGGTTTTTGTTTCATTGGGAAACCCATCAGGGTTGAAACAAAGATTCATTTCAACATTGGGAATTGCATCATGCGTTATTGCCTCGTCGCTCTTTTGTTTGCGTTTGGCGTCTTTGCCAGCACCGCAAATGCTCAAGTCACCATTACCGATGGGACGTCATCCTACACTTGGGATCCCCTAAATAGCTCGTCGAATCTGACTTCGACCGGCGTTGCGGATTCGCTGTTTGAAGACATCTGGGTTGTCCGATTTCAAGACGGCCAGGACCTTGGCGGCCCAACTCAAGTTGAACGACTTTTGAGCTCAGCCGATGAATTCAACGTGGTTAATAACGGCGATAACGCGTCAATCACTTTCGGATTTGGATCGATTTGGGATGCGACTCCACTTTTCGATTTCACCATTGATATTGCGGTTTCGACGAGCCCAGGCGGCCGCCCAAAAGTCAGCTTTGATTTCACTGCAGAATACGTAAATTCCGGTGCCTTCAATGATGGTGCAGGCTCTTTGAGCATTTTTCACTACTTTGACACCGCAATGGACGGATTTGGCGGCGACGATGTCAGCGTGGTTGATCTCGGCGGTGGGCAAACCGCCATGAACATGAGCACCCCAGGGGGGACTTCCGGCCAGCACATTGGCTACGATGTCGATTCCTTTGAGATTCAGGGCTGGAGCGGTTCTCCTGGCGCGAACATCAAGGACCGGATTGACGAAACTTACGACCTGAACAATGCCACGACGAACTTGACGAATGTTGATATCACCGGTGCTTTCCAGTGGGATTTCACGGTTTCGACCGTGGGTGACACATTCACCACGTCAAGCGTTTACGCGGTTCCAGAGCCTGCAACGGCAGGTATTTTCGGTGCTTTGGCACTGGTTGGCTTCGCAATTCGACGTCGACGTCGCCGTCGCTAGAAGCCGAAAATTCCCGATACTTGAAATTCCCAGAGCCCAGTGACATTTGCTGGGCTTTTTTTGTTGAATCACCGACCCACGACAAAGACCCGCCGATTTGTCCTTGCAAAAAATAGTCGATGGGATAAATTGTTGCCTTGGCAGAAAATTGGAAATTGGACAATTTGTAGGTCAAAAAGGAGTGTTGTCGAACTGAGCGGCGAAAAGGCGAGCCGCGAATGACAGGAAACTTGAATGACGATTACGAAAGAAAGAAAAACAGAATTAGTCGACCAGTTCAAACGAGAGCAAAGTGACACGGGTTCTCCCGAGGTTCAGATTGCGATTTTGACGGAGCGCATTAACAACCTGACGGAACATATGAAGTCGCATAAGAAAGACTATTCCACCCGTCGTGGTTTGTTGGGAATGGTTTCGCGTCGACGCCGCTTGCTCGATTATCTTCGAGACACGGACGCGCAGCGTTACCTTGATATCATTGGAAAGCTTGGAATTCGTAAGTAGTTTTTGTTGCCGCGCCTGAACGCTTGCGCGGCTTGCATTGTAGCGCATCACTCGCGACCGATGATTGCCAAATCTGGCAACATTTCTTTTGTAAGAATCGCACGATTTCTTAGTTCGGTTTGCGCCGAAGGTCGTCGCAGAATAGCTGTCTGCAGTCTTGCTTGTTTTACGTGTGCGTCACGTGGTGCGCGTCGTGGTCTTGGCTGCGACAGCTTCGAACGATTCCGATTGAAAGTCCGATTGAAAGAACGAGAAAAAGATAGAAATCAGAAATTGTAACTTTGAGAAAGTTTGTAGGTAGAAAATGAAAATTCGTGTTGAAAGAAAAATTGGCGATCAGGTTTTATCATTTGAGACTGGCTTTTTGGCCAAACAGGCAGCGGCCTGTGTGATGGTGCAGTATGGCGAAACGGTCGTGATGAATGCGATTGCCACGGGCCCCGCACGTCCGGGAACTGACTTTTTCCCTTTGACTTGTGACTATCGAGAACGAACCAGTGCCGCGGGTAAATTCCCGGGCGGATTCATCAAACGAGAAGGTCGCCCCAGTACCAAGGAAACGTTGACGGCCCGACTGATCGACCGTCCCATTCGTCCCATGTTCGCCAAAGGCTTTTTGGAAGAAGTCCAGTGCCAAGCCATCGTCCTTGCTAGTGATCGTCAAAACGACGGCGACATGTTGGCGATGAATGGCGTTTCAGCTGGCGTTTTCATTTCTGGCCTTCCGTTTCCTGAACCGGTTGCTTCGGTTCGGATCGGTTCCGTGGACGGCAAACTGGTTGCCTTGCCTTCCCATGACCAATTGGAGGAAAGCGAGTTGGACCTGGTGGTTTCGGGTACCGCGAGTGCCGTAACAATGATCGAAGGCTTTGCTCGCGAAATGCCAGAAGAGCAAATGATGGAAGCCATCGAATACGCTCACTCGGTGATCAAGGAAATCTGCGAGATGCAGATCGAGCTTCGCGAGAAAGTATCTCCGAAAGACGTTGAGTTCGAAGCTTATGACAACAGCGAGCTGTTCAACCGCATCAAGGATGCCTATTACAACGACTTCCTGACCGCCAAAAAGATCCCTGGGAAACAGGATCGTGCCGATGCCGTCGGCGGGTTAAAAGAACGGGCTCGAGCCGAGTTGATTCCAGATGCGAACGCTGAAGGTGCAATAACCGAACCTGAGTTCTTCCATACCTGGCACGACTTGGAAGAGTTGGTCGTTCGCGATTTGATCCTTTCGGGCACCCGTTCGGATGGCCGAGATTCCAAAACGCTTCGCGACATTCATTGCGAGATTGATGTTCTTCCAAAACGGGTTCACGGCTCTGCCGTTTTCCAACGTGGCGAAACCCAGGCATTGATTTCCGTCACGCTTGGAACTCAACGAGACGAACAAAAAGTTGATGGATTGTTTGAAGAGTACTCGAAGAAATTCATGCTCGATTACAATTTCCCATCTTTCTCCGTTGGCGAATGCCGACCGATCCGTGGTCCTGGACGACGTGAGATTGGCCACGGTGCCCTGGCCGAACGAAGTGTGAAGCCCATCCTTCCGGATCCGGAGGTATTCCCTTACACGATTCGCGTCATCTCCGATATTACGGAGTCCAACGGTTCAAGCTCGATGGCCTCGGTTTGTGGAGCGACATTGGGATTGATGGCGGCAGGTGTCAGTATTACGAATCCCGTTGCGGGAATTTCCGTTGGCCTGGTCTACGAATCGGAAGACAAGTGGACGTTGCTGACGGACATCCTTGGCGAAGAAGATCACTTTGGCGACATGGATTTCAAAATTGCGGGTACGCAACGCGGAATCACGGGCATCCAACTTGACCTGAAGATGCGTGGAATCAGTTTTGAGATCATTCGTGCAACGCTGAGCCAGTCACGTGAAGCACGAATCGAGATTTTGCGAAAGATCATCACGACCGTTGCCAAACCTCGCCAGGAATTGTCCGAGTTTGCTCCACGCCTGATCCAGATTGAAATCGATCCTGAGAAGATCGGCATGTTGATCGGCCCAGGTGGCAAGAACATCCGACAGATTCAGGAGTCGACTGACACAGTCATCGAAGTCAACGACGAAGGAATCGTCACGATTGCCAGTCAGGATGGCGAAATGGCCGACCGAGCTCGAGCGGAAGTCGAAGCCTGCACCGCCTCGGTTCAGATGGACAAGATCTACGACGGAACCGTCAGCAGCATTACTGATTTCGGCGCATTTGTTGAAATCCTTCCCGGCCGCGACGGCTTGTGCCACATCAGTGAATTGTCGAATGGCTACATTTCGGACGTTTCGCAGGTTTGCGAAGTCGGTGATGAAATGAAGGTCAAGGTCATTGATATCGATGGCCAGGACCGAGTCAAACTGAGTCGACGTGCCGCTTTGCAGGAACTTGGACTCGAAGATGAGTTCGCGACCGAGAACGATGACGAAGGCTTCGACGACGACTTCGATGGTGACCAGGATTACGATCGTAACGAAGGCGACCGCGGAGATCGGGGTGATCGAGGCGATCGAGGCGGGCGACGTGACCGGAATGATCGCAACGAAGGCCGTGGTGGCCGAGGCGGCCGTAGCGGTGGCGGAGGAGGAGGCGGAGGACGCGCACCTCGACGACATCAACGGGGCGGTAACCGTCAAGGCAGCGGTGGCGGAGGCGGAGGACGTGGTCGCGGAAACCGAAACGGTGGCGGCGGCGGAGGCGGAGGACGTCGTTACTAAACGACTGCTTGCCCAAGCTCCGGGACTTTGGAATCGTCGGTTGATGGCTAACTGCGAATCGGCCGCAACCATATGCCCATTCGCTCAAAGAAATTAAACTGGAGTGGCCCCGTCATTGAGATTGGGCCACTTATTTTTTGTTGAGCCCTCATTCGATCGTTTCTATCTGTTATGTCGGACCCCCACGAAAATCAGAACTCCGACGAATCTGAATTGGACCAGTTGCGGGTGCTGGTTCACGAGATCAAAAATCCGCTTTCGGTCATTCGGATGACGATCGAGAACTTGGCCGATGATTTTGAAAGCGTCGCGACTCCCGAAGCCCGCCGCGCATTGAAGAAGCTGGATTTGATCAATCGCCAATGTTCCCGCTTGGACAACCTGCTCAAAGACTTCCGCGAATTTGCGAAATCAAAAAAGCTCCGTTTGAAAGCGGGCAATTTAAACGAGCAAGTGGAACATGTACTCGATTTCTATGCCGACCAGGCTCTGGATCAAGGAGTCGAGATTGTCCGCTACCTGGATGCGGACCTCCCCGGCGTGATGATGGACAGCCAAAAACTGCAGGCAGCCCTGGTCAACTTGATCAAGAACGCATTGGAGGCAATGCCGACTGGCGGGCAACTGGTCGCGAGAACGCGAATCACGCGCACAGGTGTCGCGTTGGATTTGATCGATAATGGCTGCGGAATGTCGCACGAAACGCTAATCAACATGTTTCAACCGTTCTACACCAACAAGGAGAACGGCTCAGGGCTTGGTTTACCCACGGCCAAGAAAATCATTGAGGCGCACGGTGCGCTGATCAACGTCAAAAGCGAAACAGGCCAAGGCACCCAGTTTACGCTTGAGTTTCCAACGCCGAAACGAATTTGACGGAGCAGCTTTGGAACTTTTTCGATCACTTCAGGAGTTTCCGGATCGCCTCAAAGGCGGCGCTCTTTCCATCGGCAATTTCGATGGCGTTCACAGCGGCCATGCAAAGCTGATTGGCAAACTCAAGGACTTTGCCGAAAAAAGTAACGGGCCGGCAATCGTTTTCACCTTCGACCCGCATCCAGTCAGGCTGCTCCGCCCCAATGAGGCACCGCCTCCTTTAACCTGGACTTACCGCAAAGCGGAATTGCTTTCGCG
The DNA here is from genome assembly GCA_964434955.1 of uncultured Pirellulaceae bacterium. GTDB lineage: Bacteria > Planctomycetota > Planctomycetia > Pirellulales > Pirellulaceae > JANQLU01. The sequence continues at coordinate 10,106 of CAYSXI010000061.1, read as the reverse complement.
AATTGGCGTGGACGCGATGATTGCTTATCCGACAGATCAAGCACTCCTGGAACTGGAGTATGCCGAGTTCTTTCAAAAAATTGTGATCGACAAGGTTGCGGCAACGGCGATGGTTGAAGGGCCGAATTTCTATTTCGGGAAAGGGCGTGCCGGCGATACAGAAAAGCTTCGACAGCTATGTGAACAGAACACGATCGAATTGGATATCGTTCAGCCAGAGGAATCCGGCTCACAACTGATATCGAGCAGTCGAATACGCCATTTGATCAAAGAAGGTGAAATCGACAAAGCACGATCGTTCTTGACGGAGCCTTATCGCATTCGAGGAATGGTCACTCACGGCGCGTCGCGCGGAAAACAAATTGGGTTCCCGACCGCCAACCTGGATGCAATAGACACCTTGATTCCCGCACCGGGCGTCTACGCGGGTCGCGCATTTGTCAGTGATCAATCTCATTGGGCCGCGATTCACATCGGTCCGAATCCGACATTTCAGGAATATACTGCGAAGGTTGAGGTCCACATTCTCGACTTTGAGAGCACGATTTACGGACAAGTCCTTGAAGTCGACTTCGTCAGCCGGCTTCGCGGTATCCATGAATTCGATTCTCTGGAAAAATTAGTTCAACAGGTGAACCTGGATGTAGCGGAGACTCGAAAAGTCGCATCCGAATTCGAAACAAGCAAATAAACGGAAAAGAAAATGTCCATCAATTGGGAACGCCTACGACGAATCATCGATTCAGCCCAAACGGTCATTCTGACCAGCCATATTCGACCGGATTGCGATGCCCTGGGAAGCGAACTCGGTATGGCTCGAATTCTGATGGCCATGGGTAAAAAAGTTCGAATCGTCAATGGTCAGGAAACGCCACCGAATTTGAAATTCATTGATCCCGAGGGACTGCTCAGCACGATTGGAGTTGATTGGCAAGTCGAGGATCTCATTGGTGACGATTTATTGATGATCCTGGATACCAGCGCCTGGGCTCAACTGGGGGACATGGGCGAAGTCATCAAACAGTTTGGTGGCACCAAAGTCATCTTTGATCACCACGTTGGCGAAGATGACTTGGGAGCTGAGCCTTTCAAGAATACGACGGCAGAAGCAACGGGGCGGCTCGTGGTCGAGGCGGCCGAAGCGTTCGGGGTCGAGCTGACCGCAGAAATGGCGATGCCGATCTATGCCGCCATCGCGACGGACACGGGCTGGTTCCGATTCCCATCGACCAACGCCAACACCTACCGTGTTACTGCCAAGCTCGTCGATGCGGGCGCGAAGCCTGCTGAGATTTACCGGAATCTGTACGAACGTCAGACCCTTGGCCGGATTCGACTTTGTGGGGTCGTTTTATCGCGCATGACAACCGAATTGGACGGCATATTCGCTTACACGTACATTTTGAAAGAGGATTTCGAAACAACCGGTGCCCTTCCCAGTGACACGGAGGACCTGGTCAATTTCGCGTTGGAAATTGATGGGACTAAGTTTGCGGTGATCATGATCGAACAACCGACCGGTGGATTCAAAATCAGTTTCCGCAGTCGTTGTGCGGTTGAATGCAACCAGGTCGCGGCGAACTTCGGAGGAGGCGGCCACAAAGCGGCGGCGGGCGCGTTCATCAAAAGTGATTTCGAAAGCGTGAAAAACCAACTCTTGCCCTTTGTACGTGAGCAATTGTCAAACGCTTGATCTTATGTTGCCAGCAACAGGTTCAGGCGTGGACTCGATTTGAGAATCCATGGGAGCCGACTGAATGCCAAATCTTCTGCAGGATCTAAAGACGTTTCTATTTCTCCTATTGGTTTTCCTGGTCACCTTTCTTGCAGGTTACTGTCTCGAGCTAACGGCCAGGCCCAAAACGGACTTGGAAGAAGACTTGAAAGAAAAGAAGCTACCCGCCGCTTACTACCTTGAAGACGACGTACGGTATCATCCTCAAGGAGCCGAGCTCGAACTCTGGCGCGAGGCCGAGGAACTGAGAAACGCGCGAATTGAAAGCGCCCGCAAGTGACGGAGGTCGCGCCATGCCTCGACGCCCGACGCATAATCTGTAGCGGTTATTCCGATTCTCTCGTGCTTTCGGTTTTGCGGCGTTCGTAAAAGCGAGTACCCGCCGCGATCCAACAGATTCCAGAGGCCTTTCGTTGTCGGCAAGTCGATAAAGGAAAACGGTAACTGGTTTTTCTGCGGCTTCCTATGTCGACGCTTTGGTGTCCCCATTGTTCAAAAATGGCAATTGTGACCCTGATTTCAGGCACAAGCGATTCACGCTGCAATCTTTGCAATCAGGTCATCGGGGACCAATTCCGAATTGTGCACAAGTCGAAAAAGCGGCCAACGGAAAAGCGCTCCAAGAAACAGGTCAAGAAATCCGTCCAGAATCATCGCAAGAAAAACTCCATCAAAAAGCCGATTGAGTCGGACCATCCTGAATATCGTTTCGATGTCGGCCATACCGGTCCTGATTCGCAACAGCAATTCGCGCCGACGACGGGCAACGCGGCTCTGCGTGAAACGAAAAACCCCAAACCCCCACCGACACCTTCGACTGTCCCACCGATTCACTTGGCGTCATTCGGGATCTTTCTTTTCCTGGTTGGGCAAATCCTGTCGGTCTGGGCCTTTGTGGACGGCTCATTCGTGGCCTATACGATCGGCAACCTGATTTCAGTAACTGCCGTAGTGGTTTCGCTCTGGACGTTGACCACCCAGCTTCAGTCCACACTTTTGGATGGTCTACGACTTCGAAAACGGGTTGCCAAGCTCGAGCGTCGCCAAAACCGCGAAGGCGAGGCATTCGATCCTGTGCCCAGGCCGAAACTGGCTGGAAAGTCTCGCCGAAAGAAATCCACTCGCCTGGAATGAACTTCCTTCGGCAAATGATTGAACTTCCCTGGGCAAATGTTGGGGCCGAATCGGCTTGGCCTGCTACAACTGCCCATCGGACTCACTAAAATAGTCGGATGCTTCGCCCATCGAACAACCTATGACTCGGGTTCCCCCAATGAAACGACTAGACATCACGCTTTGCGCCATCATCATCCTAGGTTTGACATTTTGTAGTTTCGAACAAGTTGCAAAGGCCCAAAAGGAATTGAAGGAGCCGGTTCTTGATTCGAAAACTCGATTGGAATGGCACCAACAGCATTTGAAAATGCAGCAGTCCACGCCTTACTCGGGTTTGCGTTGGCGGCATATCGGCCCGATGTTAATGAGTGGTCGAGTCACCGACTTGGCGGTTCCCGAGGATAAACCTCACACCTTTTACGTGGCAACGGCGTCCGGGGGCGTTTGGAAAACGGAAAACGAGGCGACGACCTGGACCCCGATTTTCGATGACGCTCCCTCAGCTTCGGTTGGCGCGATCGCGGTGGACCCTTCGAATACCAATACGGTTTGGGTTGGACTGGGTGAGGCCAACATTTTTCGAAGTAGCATGTCGGGAACCGGCGTCTATCGCTCGGATGACGAAGGAAAAACCTGGAAGCACATGGGCCTCGAAGATTCCCATCATATCGCTCGGATCGTTGTTCACCCGAAGAATTCGGACGTCGTCTACATCGCGGCCAGCGGTCACGAATACACCCCGAACAAGGAACGGGGCGTGTACAAAACAACCGATGGTGGAAAATCCTGGAAGAAAGTTCTTTACGAGGACACGATGACGGGTGCCATCGATCTGGTGATCAATCCAGCCAACCCGGACATTCTTTACGCTTCGATGTGGCACCGAATTCGCCGACCATGGAGTGATCCACTACCAGGTAACGGTGGCGGCGTTTACAAGTCGACCGATGGTGGGGAAACATGGACGCACCTGACGGAGGGTTTGCCTCCGCGCGGAAAGGCTGGAAGAACAGGGATTGCTCTGGCAGCAAGCAACCCGGACGTTATTTACGCGTTGATTGACAATCACGAAGTCGCGAGGAAAGCGCGTCCGGGGGAACGCGATGCCTACGGCCGCCCTCGCAAAGACGTGTTGAAAGGCGCGGAAGTTTACCGATCGAATGACGCGGGTAAGACCTGGACAAAAACCAGTCAACGCGACCAGAACATGACGCGACTTTTCTCCACCTATGGTTGGGTCTTTGGCCAGATTCGAGTGGACCCCAACGATGAGGACACGACATTCATCATGGGCGTACCCATGCTGCGTTCGACCGACGGTGGAAAGAAATATGATCGTGTCTTTTTTCGTGGATTGCACGGTGATCACCATGCGATGTGGATCAATCCCAAGAATTCGAAACACATCATCAATGGCAACGATGGTGGGGTGAATATTTCCTATGACGGTGGGAAAACCTGGAAGAACATCGAGAATCTCCCCGTCGTTCAGTTTTACAATGTCGCGGTCGACAACAAACGACCGTTTAACGTTTACGGTTCGATCCAGGACAACAACAGTTGGACTGGGCCGTCAAACCATCGCCCCCAATTCAATCCATTGACCGATTGGAAAATGACAGCTGGTGGCGAAGCCAGTTACCACGCCGTCGACCCCAACAATCCGAACATTCTTTATTCGGAAAGTTTTTACGGTCGGATTCAGCGGACCGAGTTTTCTGTTTCGGGACGCCGCAAAACCAAGTCGATTGTTCCGCGAGCCAAACAGGGAGAACCAGCTTTGCGTGGTCAATGGCTCGCACCATTCATCCTTTCACCCCACGACTCCAATACGATTTATCACGGGATGCAATACGTATTCAAGTCAACCAATCGCGGCGACGACTGGACGCGAATCAGCCCTGACTTGACCTACAATGACGACAGTCGGCGTGGAAACATCAGCTACCAGACGATCTCGACACTTTCAGAATCACCGATCCAACCTGGAGTTTTGTACGTAGGAACGGATGACGGTCGCGTTCACGTCACCCGGGATGATGGAAAGACCTGGACCGAGATTTTGCGAGGAAAAACCTGGGTCTCACGCATTGTTGCTTCGAAGTACGACGAAGGAACCGTGTACATGACGAAGAACGGAAAGCGTGACAACGACTTCCAAGTTTATGTGTACCGGTCCAAGAACTTTGGTAAGGACTGGGAGGACATCAGCAAGGGAATCCCGGGCGGCCCCGTGAACGTCATTAAGGAAGATCCCGCCAACAAAAACGTCCTTTATGTTGGCACGGACCTTGGCGTCTATGTTTCCACCGACGCCGGTAAAACATGGAACGTTTTGGGCTCGGGATTGCCAATCACGTTTGTGCACGATTTGGTCGTACACGAGCGAGACAAAGTCCTTGTGATCGCCACGCACGGGCGTGGAATGTTTACGCTGGACGTAAAGTCATTACAAAAATAAACGTGTATTGATTCGACGAATTCGTTCGGTAGTTGCCGCGGCGCTGCCGAACGAAAAATGACAACCATCTATTCCTAGTATTGCCATGAATTCAAAACGATTGATCGTCTGCGGAATTTTGAGCCTTGGTCTCAGTGGGCTGGTACTGTCGGCAGGCTGCTCCGAGCCGACGGTGACCGAAAGAAAAGGCAACGATGAAAAAATGATTCCCCGCGACACGAAAATCAAGCAGCCAGTCGTCGGCGGCGGTACCGATTCCGAGGGCAACAAAGATCCCAAGCCCGACAATCGGAAACCCGAAGACAAAAACCCTTCGGACAAAAACGACGAGACTCCCAAAGACAAAGACAAGAAAACCAAGGATGGTGAGAAGGGACCCGATGAAGGAAAGGATTCCGGGAAGGGAAAGGACTCTGACCCGAAAAAGGAATCCAAGTAGCAGCGAGGGCCGAGACTGGTTTCAAGTTCGGATGCGAATTTGGCTTTTCCGAGGCCGGAAGAGGCGTGAGACCATCAGCTTGGCCCAAGTTCTGGCGCTGGTCATGAGCGACGGATAGAGTGACTGGCCGGTCACCGGGTTTCGATCGAATTGGCGATTCTCGGCTTCGCCCCTCCCCTGCCCTTTGATCAAACATCCGGTTACATTGCGTCCTCTTGCCGCAATTTCCACCTCCGTTTTTTGCTCGAAAAATTCTATGGCTTCCGACGAAAAATCGACCACGATTCCTCGATCATTGATTGTGGCCGTGATTTCGCTGCTGGGCCTGGGGGCAACGGCAATCGGACATTTCCTTATTGCTCCGGATAATGTCTTCCTCAATATGGCCTTCTTGATGGCGCAAACCGTGGTGATCTCGATCATCATCTGGCAAGTCTGTGACCCATTTGCCGACGCGGCTCAGTGGATTGGCAAGGCATTTCGAGTGCCTGGGTCCGTTCGAGGCGCCACGCTGGATGCCATTGCAAGCTCCATGCCCGAGTTGTTCAGCGGGATTTTCTTTGTGGTGGTTGCAGTATGGGCGGTTGACCAAGCGAATGTCGGGGAGGCCAGTGCGGACGGTTTTGGGGCCACCATCGCTACCTGTGCGGGAAGCGCGGTTTACAACATGATTCTGATTCCCGCGGTTTGTGTCATCGTCATGGCAATCTCCCGGCGCGACCGTCCAACCATCGACGTTGATTCGAAAGTCATTTCCCGAGACGGCATGTGGTTTCTCTGCTGTGAAATCATCCTGATCTCGTTTCTTTTCATGGAAAAGATGTCGTGGTGGATGGCGATTGTCCTTCTCCTGGCTTATGTCGGCTACGTCATCAAACTCTACTACGATGCCCAATCCTTCCGGAAACAGATGGACCAGTTGCAGGCAAAAGTTGACGACGGAATGAGCGTCGAGTCTGCAATCAAGTCGCTAGAATCCGAGGGCCAGAAAGTGAGTCGCGACTTGGCGAACCGGTTCGATGAGGACGGCACCGAAGACGATGACGAAGACGATGATACGGCCGGTGCTTTTTTTGGCTTGATCGAAATCCCCTTGAACAAAGTCACTTGCTGGCTGGTCGTCGGCGTTACGACTTTGCTGGCTGCGGGAGCCTGCTACTGGCTCGTTGAAGTGACAAATGCCATTTCAACCGTTCTCAACATTCCGATCTTTTTCGTCGCGGTGATCATCGCCGCAGCGGCGTCGAGCGTGCCGGACACATTCCTTTCGATCGGATCGGCCCAGCGAGGAGACGACGACGGCGCCGTATCCAACGCATTCGGCTCCAACATTTTTGACATCACCATCTGCCTTTCCATCCCGCTTTTGGTGGGTTGCTATTTGAACGATTGGCAACCCATCCCTTTGACTCAAAATGGCGAGCCGATCCGAGGCCTGATGATGCTGAGAATTCTGCTCTGCGTATTTTCTTTGATCACACTTCTCGTGATGTGGCACCGGCGACAACTCACGCTTTTCAAAGCTTGTTTTCTTTGTGTGCTCTACGCAATCTTCATCCTCTACGCGATCGGCGGATCTCTGGGCTGGTTTGCATAAACCTCCGAATGCTCGACCGTTGGACGAAGGAAATGGATTTCAATCGGACGCAACCTGTAGCAATTTGCAAGTCACCCTTATCGGCCGCCAACACTCAACGCCCCGGCGAATCTTCGTTTACCAAGATACCCAACCGAAAAAGTCGGTGTTTAGGTACCGATTTGGCCTATCTGGATGGCAAACGGTGAATTGACATCGCCCCTCACTCTCTTATGATTTCGGCTTCGGGATTGCGTGAAGAAACGGCCGATGAGGGATCCATTCTATGACTCAATTTTCGTTTCGACAAAAACTTCGATATCGATTCGATAATTTCATGTCCCGTGGCGGCAGCTCGATTTTCATCGGTCTGGTCGTCATGTTCATAACCGCTTTGTTGGTCATTGGATTGTTGCGTGGCGTCGTCGCGTTTGTCGATCCGCAAGGCGCCGAGCGCTACGTCCACGTGGATCCGGGATCGGAAGAAGCCCACAAGAACTTCGGCTACCAAATCGGACACCAGTTGTACCAGGTGTTCAATCACTTGAGTGACCCGGGGACAATGGCCTATGACATCGATTCATCTCCCTTCTATAAAGCGACGGCTGTCCTGGCCGGAATGGTTGGGGTCGTCATCTTTTCAGCGTTAATCGCTTTCATCACAACAGCCCTGGACCAGAAAATCTCGGAGCTCAAAAAGGGGCATTCAAAGGTTGTTGAGGACGGGCACACCTTGATCCTCGGCTGGAACGAACGTGTGGTAGAAATCTTGCGGGAGTTGATCATTGCCAACGAAAGCGAAGACAACCCTTGTGTCGTCATTCTTTCGAAAGTCGACAAGGAGGAAATGGATGACTACTTGAAGATTCACTTGCCGGATCGACAGAACACAAGAATCGTTACACGAAGTGGTGCCGAGTCCTCCCTGGTAAATCTCGGAATCGCCTCCGTTGAGCATTGCAAGTCGGTGATCGTTCTTGCCAACTGCAGTCCTTCCGCTTCGGATTACGATAAGGCCGGAAGTGATTCGGTCGTGATCAAAACGATTCTTGCTGCCGTGGCTTCCATGTCGGAGGAGTCGGATGAGGAAGAGGAGGTACCGATCGTCGCCGAAGTCTTCCTCGATCGAAACCGAAAAATTGTCGAAGAGATTTCGAACGTCGCCGTGACGGTGGATACCGATGAGATTCTGGCCAAGATCCTGGTCCAAACTTCTCGCAGCGTCGGCCTGAGTGTCGTTTATGGAGAGATTTTGTCGTTCGATGGCTGCGAGATGTATTTCCACGAAGACGATTGGGGGCAAATCAATTTCGGCGATCTTGCCTATCGTTTTCCCGACGGAATTCCGATGGGCGTTCGACATGAAGACGGCTCGATCGACATCAATCCTGCCATCGATTCTCCGATGCAGGAAGGTGATGCCATTTTGATTTTGGCCGAAGACGACTCGACCATCGATTACCTTTCGACGACGGTCGCAACTCCAGGCGACTACTTGCTCGCGGGTGGTCGTCAGCCAATCGAAATCGAAAAAAACCTGATCATCGGTTGGACGCCCAAGGTAAAAATTATCCTGCGTGAATACGCTGACTATGTCAAAGCAGGCAGTCAGATCGATATCATGCTGCGGGCCCCGAACGACACGGTGATTGATGAAATCGAAAAACTCAATGAGGAACTGGAAGAGATCTCCATTCAGTTGATCACGGAAAATCCACTGACGCGCGATGGCTTGTTGGCTGCACGTCCGTTTCAGTATGGGAACATCATCATTCTGAGCCAGGGTGGTGACGAGCAGGACGAGGAACGCACCGACTCGGAAACGGTTGTTATTCTCTTGCTTCTACGTCAGATTTTTGACGAGAATCGGGAAAACGTTGGAAACATCAAGTTGATTACCGAGATCCTTGATTCCGAGAATCAACCGCTTGTTGCTCGCACCGGGGTCAACGACTTCATTATTTCAAACCGATTCGTTTCGATGATCCTTGCACAGATCAGTGAAGACGCAGATATCAAACGAGTCTACGACGATTTATTCTCCGAGGAAGGCTCCGAGATTTACCTGAAACCGGCCAGCCTTTACTTCAAGGAATTCCCGGTCACGGTTAGCTATGCGGACATGATCCATGTGGCTCAGCAAAGAGAAGAAGTTTGTTTGGGCGTCAAAATCAAGAAGTTCGAGGATTCGTTGGATGACAACTTCGGAGTCAAACTGATCCCCGAAAAGACCAAGGAATACACCATTGGCCCAGACGACACGCTGGTCGTCCTGGCAGAAGACGAAACATAGTCGCGATCAAAACCAACATGTTTGCCGGGTGGACCTTGTCTTCATTTCAGCCGCACTTTCATTTGGGTTGGCTTCACGCATTTGGGTTGGCTTCACGCATTGGGGTTGGCTTCACGGAACCGTAGCCTGATTGGCTTTAGTCCTCATGCGATTTTGAATCCAGGTAATAAAACAAACCAGGTCGAAGCAGGTATTCCGCGACAGCGGAAGCAATGAGCCCTCCGAGAATGACCGTCGCAACGGGAAACAAAATCTCTTTGCCGGGCAGGTTCCCACCGATGACCAAAGGTAAAAGTCCGAATCCGGTCGTCAAGGTGGTCATTAACACGGGCGCGAGACGATCCAGACTTCCGCGCACGATCGCGTCCTTGTTGTGGCCCATCAATTCCTGTTGTTTCCGAAAGGACTCCAGCAGCAGGATGCCGTTGCGAATCACGATTCCGCCAAGCGAAATGAACCCGACTGCGGCGGCAACCGACAGCGTCT
>CAYSXI010000060.1:0-26684 GCA_964434955.1 uncultured Pirellulaceae bacterium | reverse complement strand
ATTGCAAGAAGGTGAGCGTCAGGACGGACCACGAGCAGCACTGTTATGAATCCGAAATCGAATCCGCCAGCAAGATCTTCCAAATCCGGGAACAATGCGAACGAGTCGCCTCTGCGACCCAGTCAGCTCTGGACAGGAACGAATTCCCTTTGGTCCTGTCTGGAGATCACAGCTCGGCCTTGGGAACCATCAGTGGGGTCAAGGCGCATTTCAAGGACCAGCGAGTCGGCGTCGTCTGGATTGATGCTCATGCCGACATCCATAGTCCATTCACGACGCCCTCCGGCAATATGCACGGCATGCCACTGGCGGCCGCGATGGGAATCGACAACCGTGCCAATCAAATCAACGATGTATCGGACCGGATCGCGCGCGAGTGGAACCGGATGAAAAACATTGGCGTCCCCGGCGCGAAATTGGACGCCGGCGATCTCGTTTACTTTGGTGTTCGCGATACGGAACCGGCCGAAAACGAACTTCGACGTGCCCTCGCATTGAAAAACTACATGGTGCACCAAGTTCGGGAGCGAGGACTCGACCTCGTTATGGACGAGACGATCGCCCGGCTCTCTGGTTGCGATGCGATCTACGTTTCCTTTGACGTTGACAGTCTCGATTGCAATCTGGTTTCTCATGGTACTGGCACACCGGTTCCCAATGGGTTTACCCAACAGGAGGTCACGCGAATCCTCAAACGTTTATTCGCCACGAACAAGGTTGCTTGTCTCGAAGTTACCGAAATCAATCCGCTGCTGGATGAACATGGCAATCGCATGGCAGAGACGGCCTTTCAAATATTGCGGCAGTCCACGCACGAATTCGGACGGACGCTACCGATCGCGTCCCGCTGGCCGGCTGGCGAGGGTGTACCGGTGCAGCATTTTCGCACGCCCTCCACAGCAATGGCTTCGATGCCATTTGCCGGTAACGACCCGCGGTAGGTGATCACCTTTTAGCGATTGGCAATCGGCGATTTTAAAATGACCTCGACCGGGAAGTTTCAAAATCGCCTTTTTTTTTGCAAGCCAGAGAATTACTTCGTTCAAGATGCGTTAACGCAACGCAAACACAACGCAACATCGAAAAAGTGCAATGAATCGGTCGCCAAGTGTGGTTACTCAGTGTCTGCTCCTGGACGATGAGGGCGTCGAAAAAAAAGGGGTTTCCTTTGCCTTGGGATCGGCCCTTCGTTATTCTTGGTGAACGCAACTCGGCGACCGATGATGACCGATCCTGAATCTTGCAGGCAATGGAAACGCGATGATTATCACCAATGGGCCAGCGATTCTGTTTCTTTTGCTGAGTCTTGGAATCTCCTTTGCATTTGGCTGGTTCCTGGGATTATTCGGAGTCGCCGAAGAGACCAAGGAGACGATCACGGCATATGGCCTTTGCGGATTGCTTTTTTTGTTCGATCTTGGAATGCGTTTTCTGGTTGGGGCTGGCAACGAGCTGGCCGCGCTTTGGAAACGCCTTATCTTTCCCAGCTTCGGTGGGCACGTCTTTTGGATCCCGATCTGGGTTATTGTCGGCGTCGCCTTTTTGCTTGAATTTATCGCTTGAAAACAACCAGTCAGCCTCTTGATTAACGATCCAACCCTACGAGGTTTTCTGCTTTGAGACCCGAGGCTGGTCGGATAAGATCGGACTACCGCTCCCTTATCAAGATACGCTCCGCCCATTTACGTTTTCATGGAGACAGCGATGCGATTCTCAATTCAAGTTTTCTCTTTTGCCTCTTTGTTGTTAGTCGTCGCGATCACTTGCAACTATTTTTGTTCTCAATACTTGAATGCAGAAACACCGAACGAAACCAAAGACTCGAACGATGAAAATGCAAACAAGATTCAGTGGGTCGCGGTTCCGGCAACAGGATTGAGTAATGTAACGACGTATCGGGCCAAGGTTCCGGGAGGGTGGCTGGTCACAACAGCTGCCTCGACCGGCCATGTGGGTGGAAATGGAATGGCGTTTGTTCCCGATGCAGACCATAGCTGGACATTGACGACGAAGCCAAAAACGGCGAAGACCATCAAGCCAGATCGCAAGGCTCGAATTGCCGCATACGCCAATGGTTTGATGAGCAAATTCGATCGTGACAAAGACGGCAACCTAACCAAAGACGAAATGAGCAATATGGCACGGCCGCCCAAGGCTGACAAAAACCAGGATGGACGGGTAACGCTGGACGAACTCATCGAGCATTTTTCCGGCAATTAATTCGTTGCCCGCTAAAGCCCTCGCCGTCAAAGGAAGGGAACGCTGTGCTCCCACGCTGAAATTAAGCTCCGTTGCGTTTCACTGTGGGAGACACCGCTCCTGCATTTTACCGTGACGGAATGAACGAGCGGCTCAACAACGGATTCGGCCCGGTTGGAATTGGACAGTCCGAATTATCCTGAAAACAAATCGCGGGTTGCCCCTATTCCAATAAAAACTTCGCGTTGTCGAACAAACGGTAACGGTCGAACCGTGCCCGTCAGGCAGCAGAAATGAACGCTTTGTCGTTACGACTCCTTTGACGAAACGATCCATTTGGCATATCGCCTAAGACATCCTCTCCAAACGGTGCCGGATTGTCGAAACGCAAAGAATTTGCGACATATTTTTGCTTTCATTTTATTGGTTTGACTTGCCCAAAATTTCACCATTTAAATTGAACGGCACAAACAAAACGATCTCAGTGCTCCGCATTTGGCTTTCAATGCAAGGAAATTTCGTGCCTAGCCCTCTTGATGCATTGTTCGGCCTTGGAATATTTCTTGCGATTGTGATTATTCCTGCTCTCATCATCCTTTGGCTCAAGGATCGGCGAGGCCGCACCGGAAGAATCGTTCGCGTGATCCTTGGCGTCACGAGCATCCTTTTCGGATTGTCCATTGGAGTCTTTGGACTCATCAGCCTTGCGGACGGTGGTACCGGGCGTTCGGATGGGACCTTGGTGATCGGTGTCTTCGCCGTTCCCATCGCGCTGATCAGTGTTGGTGTCTATTGGATTACACAACGGAGCCGTCGGCCATTCGACGACGATGATTGGTACGGTTAGTCCGTCAGCAATCAATGTGGCAACCAAATAGCCCGACAGGCGTTGTGCACAGCTGAACTCAAATGGGAATATCTTCCTATTGAGCCCTCCCGTCGCTTGAACTCGCGCCAGGGCTTGTAAAGCAGAACTCTAGACTCTTCTTGAGCAGGATACTGGTCAACTTTCCGTAGGTGTCCAGACGGCGAGCACGTTGCCGTTTGGGTCCGCAAAATGAAAGCGTCTGCCGCCGGGGAATTCAAATACCTCGGTGACCACCTCGCAGCCGAATTCCTTGATCCGACTTTCTGCTTTTTCAAGGTCGGCCGTCTGAACGACAACGAGGACTCCGGTTGAGCTCGCGGCGGGTGTCGGTCCTTTTCCAAACCCAATATCGATTCCAGCTTCCTGGAAACACATGTATTCCGGCCCCCAATCTTGAAACTTCCAGCCGAATACCGATTCGTAAAACTCTTTTGTCTTTGCGTGATCGACGAGGGGCAATTCGATGTAGTTGATGGTGAACTTGTCTGGCATCTTGCTCAACCTTTCCAAACCAATTTTCAAGATCGTAAGTATCCTGTCAAAACTAACAGGGTAAGCCAAGAATATTGCCCCACGAATTGACACGAAAGGTCTCAGATTTCTTTGGCAAAGCCAAAAACCAAAAAATCTTTGATACGATTGGTGGGCGCCCACCTTTCACATGCGAGTCGATATGAAAACCTTGTCCTACATTATCGGTATTTTCATGGTTGGTTCCGGAATCATGTGTGGAATCGGCGGGTTGATTGGCGCTGGCTCGGCCATTTTTGAGAACCAACTGGTGACCGGAATTGTTGTTGGAGGCATCCTGCTAACGATGACACTCTGTTTTCTTGTGTTTGGAATGAAGCTGGTCAAGCACGGCGAGAGCGACGCTCAATCTACTTCCGCGCCCGTTCCGGGTGATCATGACTATGACCCGACAGTTCACTCGGCCAACGATTTAAGAACGAAATTCGGCAGCTTTGACTTGAGCCGCTTAAATATTGCGGGTTGGCTGCTGTTTTTGGCAACCATTGTTTTTATTGGATCGGCCATTACGATCTCAGTGCTGGTTCTCGATCCTCAACCCGAAGATCAAGGCATCATCAAAGTTGCCGCGATCGCGAGTTTTTTTCTTGGGATTGGTTTTTTCTTCGTCGGAAAAACCGTTTTGGCATCCATTGGGATTCGGCTTTACAACTCCCGATAAGTCAAAGCGACTTGCACTCGTCTCGCAAGTCTAGCGAAGCTTTTCTTCGGCCATCTTTTGAAACCGACCAAGGAGGAAACGGGACTTGGTTGATTTTTCCATCGCCTCCAATCCTTTGTCGTACCAATCCCTGGCAAGATCATTGTCCTCACCCGACTCGATCAGCGCCAAGCCAAAATAATCGAAACCGCTACCTTCATTAGCAAGCTCAATTGACTTGAGGAAAGATCGCTTCGCTTCTAATGTTCGGCCCTGCCCGAGCTGACAAATACCGAGCGTCGTCCAGTGGTTGGGGGCTTCGGCATCCAGTTTGACGGCAAGTTTGGCGCATTCATACGCTTCGGATTTTTCTTGCTCGGAAAGACTTTCAAGGTTAAGCAGGAACCATGCATGGTGATACTGAATGTTGCCCAAATGCTTCCCTTTGCTGGCACGTGTCCGTGAATACTTTATTGCGAGTTCTCGGTCGCCGAGCACGTGATAAATTTCCGCAAGGGTCAAAAGATAATTCAAGTTCCGCGGCGAGGCCTCCACCAAGTCGAGATAAATGGGCTCCGCTTTCGACATGCATTGTTTTGCTTCCTCCAGATCACCACGCTCAAAAAAACGTTTCGCAAGTTCCACATATCGGTAACCCAGTCTTCGGCCCCCCAAACCCGCCTGTTCGAGACGTTCGAGTGAATACCTCGTACGAATGAGGTAGCGTTTTTCATGAAAATTTTGCGCGAATTCTCCGCGTGGCAAGCGAGCCATCTGCCTACGGTGCCAGCCGATCCAGCTGTTATTGATAATGCCGACGACCCGAGGAAAACGGGTTGACCTCTCTTCCGATAAGCGCAAGTTCGCTGATCGGCTTGCCACAAGTTGCGGCCCTTCCGAACTGAGCGCAACACAACTGGAGCGTTCCCATGGTTCACTTAGGCGCAAAGCAACGATCCTGGCTTCCAAATCCCAAATGATCGAAGCGTCCTGCATGCAAGCCGAAATGAGCCGGTTCGACGAGGAATCAAAACTTATACTCGACACTTCATAGCGATGACCGCCAAGGCGAAAGGGCGGTTCGAGCCGTACATCGTCAACATTCCCGACCAAGTTCGCACAGAAAACGTCCTGCCCAATGGCAAAGCCAACGCGACGACCACAAAAGGAAACCACGAGGTCGACGAGTCCGCTTTGCCCAGTCGCAACTTTTCGACGAGACACCAAAGTGCCCCGTTCCGCGTTCAAAAGGCAGAGTTCATTATTGGAATTTAACGCGACAAGATGGCGTTGGTCGACAACCGCGATTCCTTTAAATTTTTCCGAAACAGGAAGCGGTTCGATTGTCCCGGCGGAATCCATCATGTGAATGGTGTGATTCTCTACAAGCAACGCAACCTTGTCGGCCACGAAAACGCCCTGCTTCACTTTTCCAAGCTTGTCGGGAATAACACAAGGCTGAAAACTCCAGTCAACGCCGGATTCCTGGCAGATAAATCCATTGCCGGCCGAGTCAATGGCAAACAGTCGTTCGCCTTTACGATCCCAACGAAGGCTTACCAGCCAATTCTTGAAACCGCTCAGAATCTTTTTCAAATCGCCGTTAAGTCCATCAATGAATGCGATGCCAGGGCGGCTGCCGCTCAATTTTGTCGGTCCGCCCCCGGCGAGAACCAATTGCTGAGTACCGGGTCTCCAGCGGATGTCGGCAATTCGAAATCGAATATTGTCAAAATGATCAACCGATAGCTTTTCAAACAATCGAACGATCGTTTGATTGGCACCGATCAACACGACGTTCTTGGCGCCGCGAGAAAAATCAAAAGCCTTGGTGGTGGTGTTTCCCGGTTTGATTTGCATGATCAATCGCCCAGCGACTGGATCGATGATTTTGATGCCACCCAGGGTCGTGCAAATCCCCAGGTATCGGGAATCCGGCATGAATTCGACTTGCGTCAGCCCAAACATACCTTGATGTTGCACATCGATCAGTTCAAGAACCGATTTGCCATCCGCCTTACGAGACAAATCAATTTCCCAAACTTTGACCAGCCCCGGATAGTTGCCGGCCGCGAAAAAAAGGCCGTTCGGAGAAAAATCGATCGAACGTACGTCAACCAGTCCTCGAACCTGTTCGATAAGCTCACCACTTTCTCGGTCCCAAAGATTGACCACGCCGTCGCGGCCGCCCGATGCAATCAGTCGACCATCGGGGCTCATTGAAACGGAAAGTGCTAATCCATTGTGCTTGCCAAAGCGCCTGATCAATTTGCCGGAACGACTATCGAGCAACTCAACCAACCCGTCGGCGCGGGCAACCAAGATCTGCATTCCATCGGAACTGTATTCCACCCAAAAGGCCCCACCGGGGCTGGGTTTGAATTCGTCTCTCCGCTCGCCGGAATCGACATCCCAAGCCACGAGCCCGACGGACTCCTCTCCGTCGAAACGCGTGCAAGCGACCATCAAAGTCTTGCCGTCGGGACTGAACTCAACATGTTGCCCGGGCCCATCAAGTCCTTGCAGCAAATGAAGCAATTTTCCCGTGGTGGCGTCACGTATTTCCGCCTTGCCAGGAATTTTCGAATACCACAGTCCGTAAACGAGCGCGAGAAAACGATTATCCGGGCTAAACTCTACCGCCCTTCCGTCGTCCGGGACATGCTCGATCCGAAGAATGGGTTTGCGACATCGATCATATAAAACTTGCCACTCCAAGCCGCGATACTTTTCTGGACACTGTTGCAAGATCCGCAACGCGGAGGCATGGTCGTCATTTGCAAGCAGCGATTGGGCCAGCGCGATTTGCTGGTAGTAATTGGAAAGGCGACTAAACTCCAAAGCCTTGGACTCGCGTTCGGTCGCTCGTTGACTCGCATCAAGTGCCAATTTCAAACGCTTTCCATCGGCTTCAGCCCGGTCCCAACCCTTTTCCGCTCGCCGCCACTGCCAGGCAACACCACTTACACCAAGCGCAAAGGCCACCAACAGACTCAGCATCAAAGCGGCAACCGCTGGCTTTCGTTTTGCCCACTTCAACAAACGCTCGGAATTGCCAATTGAACGGGCTTCGATGGGAAGATTCGTCAAGAATCGCTGAATTTCTGCCGCGACCGACTTTGCCGAGGGATACCTTTTGACCGGATCTTTCTCCAAGCAGCGCAGGCAAATCGTCTCTAGATCCTTGGGCACTTCCGGGCAAATCTTGCGAATGGATTGAGGTTCTTGATCCACGACGAAACGAATCGTTTCGACTTCCGACTTTCCTTGAAAGGGAGTCTTGCCGGTTACCAACTCGTAGAGCAAAACTCCAATCGCGTGTACGTCTGTCGCGGGAGAAATCTTTTCACCCTGGCCCATCGCCTGCTCCGGCGCCATGTAAGCCGGTGTCCCCAGAATCGTTCCCGTGCGCGTATGATTGCCAGAAGTTTCACCGATCGTCTTGGCCAATCCGAAATCAGTAACTTTGGGTTCACCCTCTGAGTTAATCAAAATGTTCGCCGGTTTCAAATCACGGTGAACGACGCCGTTTTGATGAGCATGCTCCAGCGCACGACAGACTTTTTCTACGAGCACACAGGACTCGTAGATGGAAAGTTTCTTATCCGCCATTCTTTCACGAAGGTTGTCTCCCTCAACAAACTCCATCGAAAGAAAGTAATCGCCGCTGTCGGAGCCAACTTCAAAGACCTGGCAGATATTTGGATGATGCAAGCTGGCGGCCGTTTCTGCTTCGGCAAGAAATCGACGCCTTTCTTCATAGTTGGGCAACGAATCGCGAATTCGTTTGATGGCCACGATTCGCCCCAACCCGCGCTGCCTCGCTTTCCATACAATTCCCATGCCGCCATGGGCAATCACCTCAAGCAAGTCGTATTGGCCAATGGACGTGACCGACTTTTTCTGGTTGTCGAGCAAAGATTGATAGCTTTCAAATGCGATCGTACTGTCACCCATTTTCCGATTGGGCGTTTCATCAGGAACATCGAACGCCTCATGGATTTTGAGAAGGCGCTCAATTCGATTCGAGTATTCAGGAAAGCGGCTACAGAATTCGGCGGTGTCTGGTTCTTCGCCAATTTCACAGAGTACAACGTACTCAGCGTAGATTAGTTCGACGGCACTTTCGGCATCTTGTTGCAGCCGTGGCTGAGACTCAAAAATCTTCTCCAGGACATTCCGCTCGCCACCGCGCAAGCGCAATTCAAGGTCCGCGCAGGCTTCCGCGAGTTGAAATTCGAACTTAGAATTTCCCATGCTTTCGCTCAAACCGAGTAACGCTTACCTTCCTATTGCGCGAATGGATCGGAACGAAACAAAAATCGGACGAAGAATTGAATTTTTCAAAAACAATTCCATCGACAAATTATCCTTGTAATATACATCGAATGTCACTTCGCCCTTTGCCGGAATGATGGAAACCAAAGAAAACCTTTTGGAATTCGAACGGCTCATTGAATTGGCCCGCACCGGAGATGCGGCGGCGATCGAATCACTTGTCGAACAATACGAACCGGAGGTTCGAACAGTCGTACGATTGCGGCTTGGCCAAGCGCTTCGGCCTTACCTTGATTCCGTCGATGTTATGCAATCGGTTCACAAGAGCTTGATGATCGGTTTGCAAAAAGGCCGATTTGACATTTCCAGTCCGCAGAAACTTGTCGCCTTGGCGATGACGATGGTTCGGCGAAAAGTTGCCAGGCATTGGCGAAAAATGCGACGGCAACAAAGGATTCGGCAATCCGATTCAGCGGCAGCCTGCCCGACCTGATTGCTTCCCTGAGTTCGCCGGAGACGGATCCTGCAGTTTCAGCCCAAACACAAAACGAGATGGAAAAGTTGTTCGATTCATTGAGCCAAAGAGAACAACAAGTCATTGAATTGAAGCTGGATGGATTCACCACAGCAGAGATCGCTCGGGAACTGGATCTTGATGCGGATGTTCTACGCGTTCAACTAAGTCGGCTCCGCAAACGCTTGCGTGACAAAGGGGTGCTTGGCGATCTTGTCTGACGAGCCGCGTTAATGCCGCCCAGTTCACGATTGAATTCTCAATCCCTCGCTTCTTCGTCTCTACGCAAGGCAGATTTTAATTTTCCAACTTTTTGTTTTTTCCTGTTTCACTTTGAAACTTGAAAGGCATCAGCCAATAGTCATTGTTTGATGTTGAGATGGGAATAAACATGTTTCGGGTACTGAGAAAACACTTTTGTCTTGCGGTTACCGTCATCACGCTTGTGGTTGCGGGAAACGCGAAAACTCTTCGCGCGGATTTTTTCTTCGGACCGCTTCCCTATCTTTCTTCGGCTGACATTCCGGTCGGATTTTATCAGGGCGGTTCACCCTTCTTGCTCGAAGATTTCGAAGACGCTTCCCTGGACGCGAGCATCACTGCATCCGCGGGAAATATCGTCTTTCCGAGCGGTGCAACCGATTCTGTCGACGGTGATGACGGCGCGATCGATGGCTCTGGGCAAGGCGGTTACAGCTGGTTCTATATCGATGGAGCCACGGGAATCTCATTCACTTTCAGCGGCACGCTTCCGACCGCCGCAGCTGTTGTCTGGACGGACGGAAACGGTCAAGCAACTTTCGAAGCCTTCGACGAAAATGGCGATTCGATCGGCACCATCGGCCCTGTCAACGTTGGAGACGCAAGTTTCAACGGGACGACCGCCGAAGATCGATTTTTTGGAGCGACCCACGCCAGCGGCATTTCCCGCATCCACATATCCAGTTCCGATGGCGGTATCGAAGTCGATCACGTGCAATTTGGAACAGCTGCCATCCCCGAACCATCCACAGTATTCCCCCTGATGGTGGCTCTCGCGCTCTTCCCCCAGTCGCGTCGCAAGCGGCACACCGGCTGAGAATCCCCAAGTTCTTCCAGCCAACACCATGAAAGCCTTTCATGTTTGCTGCGTCCCAATGGCCGCGAACATGGAAGGCCTTTTCTTACCCCAACACCTACCGAGGAAGTATCGCCATGTCCCAAAAGTTTGACACCACGAAGTTGTTGCGAAAGTCGCCAGCTTGGTCGATCGACAAGCTTCTCATTTCTTTCTTGTTGATTTGTGGGAGCCTGCAAAGCAACTTGGATGCACAAAATTACTCGTGGAATGGCACGTCCGCTCACTGGCATGACGGGGCCGCGTGGAGTCCTTTCGGGCCACCCTCCACTTTGGGCACGGCCACCTTCAGCATTTTTGGCGATCAGTTTGTCGACTGGAACAACACAACGGGAAACCGCTCCGTTGGCCGCATGCACATACTTTCTAGCGATGTCACCTTTGACGGCACCAATTCAACGGGCTTGCCTCAATTGACATTGCTCCAAAGTGGACAAGCGCTTCTCGTTTCAGGTCCGAACACGACGTTTAATTTGAAGGACCTTAGGATCAACCTTTATGCAGGCTCTTTGAATATTCGTGACCAAGGAACGGTTTCATTGGATGGGACCGGAAAAGGCGCGGAGATCAACGCACTGGAAGTGAATGTTAACGGCGATTTTCGCATGTCTCACGGAGCGAGAACCTTGGTTACCAATCAATTCCGTATCGGCAGCGCTTCGGGAGATGACGGTTCGCTCGTTCTTGAAAGCGGGAGTTACCTAAGTGTTGGCGAGGGAATATTTGGAGGCGGCATTGGCTCCAATGGTTATTATCTAGCCAACCTTTCCGGGGCCAATACAAAGCTGGACGTTGGTACGAACCTCACTCTCGAATCCGGACCGCTTACGATCGACCATCAAGCGAAACTTCAAGTGGGTGATGACAACACGTTTCAACCTGGGGTCACCGTGAATGTTGGGCATTCGGTTTACGGTGGAAGTGGCGGCGTTTTGCGAATTCATGCCGGCTCCAACCTGACCCAGGGCGGCGACGCATCGATCGCCGCCGGCAGCGGACAGTTTGGATATGTGAATGTTATCGGTGGCGGCTCGCAATGGAATATTGCCGGCGATTTGGTCGTTGGTGGCAATGGAACCGGTGAACTCCTGATGAACACCGGGCTGAGCTACGTCAGAAATCAAACCGGGCGAATTGGTGCCGGACACAATTCCACCGGAACGGTTGCCATCGGCTCAGGCTCAGTCTGGCACAACCGAACGTCCCTCGTCTTGGGCCATCACATTGCATCCAATTCACGGCTGGATATTTACTCCGGAAAAGTCGTGGTCGGGAAGGAACATATCGCTGCACCATATAACCTGGAAATTGGTGACGTCGGACTTGCCAATTTCGTCATGCAGTCGGGCGCGCAACTTACCAATCATGTGGGCGGCGCCGTGCTCGGTTACGCGGAAGGCACGGTTGGCAACGCGTTCGTCGAAGGCGCCTTGACCAATTGGTCCAATGCTGGCGAACTTGCAGTTGCCGACCGAGGACTTGGAATCCTCACGATTGAGAACCAAGCAACCGTTTCTGCTTCCAACATCTATATCGGCCGGTCTTCAACCGGAGACGGGTCGGTTACCCTTGCCAACGTGGACTCGCGGCTCCAAGCCAACACGGCAATTCATGTTGGCTACGAGGGCACGGGAAGCCTCGAAATCTTGACAGGCTCCCTCGCAACCAGCCAGATTGGAATTATCGGCAACCAGTCGGGAAGCAACGGTTCGGTTGAAATGAATGGAACCGCGGCGGGATGGGAGATCGAACAGACCTTGGATATCGGCTTGAATACCGGTTCATCGGGGATGCTCCGTGTCAGAAACAATGGCTACCTGCATGTCGGCGACATGAATTCCGAGCGAGCCAATACCAACATCACCGTGGGCGACACCGCATCTGCAAATCTCTACTTGAATCACGGCCAAGTCGACAACGAAGGGCAGTTGCTGGTCGGTGACTTGTCCGGCTCCACCGGTACCGTCACGATTCGAAACTCCGATTCGACTTGGAACAACACCGGCACGGTCGTTGTTGGAGACGAGGGAAATGGTCACCTCATCGTGACCGAAAACAGTGTAATGAATTCCGAATTCCTGAACATCGCAACGAGTGCTGGTTCCAATGGCGTGGTCGAGGTCTCAAACGGTGGCCAACTCAACAACGCTTTGTTCATTGCATTTGGCAATGGCACCAACGGAATCCTGAACGTTCATTCGGGTGGAAAAGTGCAATCATTGAAACTCAATGTCAGCGGACAAACATCCTTTTCTGCCTCCGTCAATGTGAATGGCATCGATTCCGAGATCAGTGTTTTGGACCGATTGGACATCGGAAATTTTGGGGACGGTTCAATCTCAATCAGCAATCAGGGCTCCGTCACAACCTATGACACCATGATTGGAGTTGTGGGTGTGTCAAACGGAACCGCCACGGTCAACGGCCAGGGTTCTGTCCTTTCCATTGCCCACAATCTTGAGGTTGGTGGCCAAGGCAACGCGATCCTGGATATCGAAAACAATGGGCTCGTTGCGGTCGGAAATCGAACATCCATCGGCGACTTTGGTGTCATCAACGTTAACGGAGGCCGACTTGAGTTCGGAACGATGAGCTGGGACGATTTCGAGCAAATCAATGCGACCAGTGGTTCCATCGCAGGCACCCTTCACCATTCTGGATACACCGAAGCAAATTCCCTTCCGGGATTCAACCATTTGGAGGCTGACATTTCGGAGGTCTTTGTCGAAAACACGGGCACGCTTTTTGGCGAAGCCAATTTTGCGATGTCTGTCAGGAACAATTCGGCAGGTCAGATCGAAGTCATCGCGGGCGAACGATTCCGCATCGGCGGTTCGCTTGAGAACTCGGGCCAAGCCAATGTTTTTGGCGGCAATCTTCGAGTCGACCTGAATGGCCTCAACTCGGGCGAGATCAACCTCCTCGGCGGGCAAGTTCGATTTGGCCAAACGTTGCAAAATCTTTCGGGTGGTATCGTCACCGGACGGGGTCAATTGATCGCGGACGAAGGCATCATCAATGAAGGCGTTCTCGCTTTCTCCCAAAACACAGATATCCTCGGCGACCTGAATAATCTCAGCGGTGGGTTGATCGTTACCAGCGGCGGTGCCCTGACGACCTTTTACGACGACGTGATCAACAACGGTTCCGAAATCCGAACCTCCGGCGACAGCCGTTCCGTTTTCTTCGGTCAAGTCAGCGGCGTTGGAGCTTTCACGGGATTGGGCACGGTTTATTTTGAAGGCGATCTGCGGCCCGGGAATAGCCCGGGAGTGATGACGTTTGAGGGCGATGTTTCCCTCGGGGGAAACTCGATGACGGCATTCGAGCTCGGCGGTTACGAGATTGGAGAACACGACCGGTTGGTCGTTGGCGGCAATCTTTTTCTGGATGGCCAAATGAGTGTTGAGACCATCGACGAATTTGCGATCGGATGGAACCAACGTTTCTTGATTGCCGATGTCGGCGGGGAGCGTTTCGGAATGTTCGACAATGTCGGCGAAGGGCAGTTGATTGGAAACTTTAATGGGGTCGATGTGTTTTTGACGTATCAAGGTGGCGACGGGAATGACATCGTCCTGTTTTCAGCAGTGCCGGAACCGGGGACAGCATGGGTGTTTTTGATTGCCGCGGCACTCGGAGTTGTTAGAAGAAAGCGACGCGGTTGAGGTCGGGTCGGTGGATGAGATCGGGTGCCAGACGTTTCTTCGCGGTTGGATTGGGGCGATTTGCAAGGAAAGTCGTGATTCACTCGCTTGCGCTTCGTGCTTGTATGTGGGTCCCTAAAGCGGACGAGGAATTTTGTTGCGGCGAGGGAACCACTCGCTTGCGCTTCGTGCTTGTATGAGCGTTGCGGTGATGAGAAGCAGGGCAGAGGGAAGCGGTGTCTGTGATTCACTCGCTTGCGCTTCGTGCTTGTATGAGCGTTGGGGTGGTGAGAAGCAGGGCAGAGGGAAGCGATGCTCGTGAACCACTCGCTGGCGCTTCGTGCTTGTATTAGCGTTGGGGGTCATGAGGTGCAGGGCCGAGCGAAGTGATGCTCTTGAACCACTCGCTTGTGCTTCGTGCTTGTAGGTGGGTCGCTAAAGCAGACGAGGAATCAGTTTGCGGCGAGGGCGCTTGCCTGGCCAATGAATTATTTGGCCAATGAATTATTTGGCCAATGAATTATTTGGTCGACGAATTGCTTGGCCGGATGGCTTGTTGGGCCCGTCGAACCAGGCCGCTTGAGGAATCGTGCGAACCACGTCACTCCGACGGTTCAACTGCGGTGATCGAAAAGTCGTCCAGCCAAAGCCGGCCTTTGCCACGGGCAATGATGGAAAGGGGTAGCTGACTTTCCTTTGCAACAAATTCGAATGAGATCGGTTGCCAGTCGTAGGTCCCACCCTCAATCGCAACCCCCTGATTTGATTTTGCGCCTTTTCCTTCGGCGATGCCAACAAACACGGATTCGTGCAACAACTTTTCGGCTCGGACAAAGAAGCTAACCTGGTATTTGGTCCCTTGGGTTACGGGAATGGACTGTATCATGCTTCCGTAGGAATTATCTTCCACGGGGCAATCCAATTGAATCGAAAGACAAGCGGCCCCACGATGAGGCTGGTCGTTGCTGCTTTCCGTCACGGTTCGCGATTTCCCAAAATTGTCCCAAGTCGACGACCGTTTCTTGCTCGCAAAAGGCGTCCAGTAATAAGACAATCCCAACTCAAATCCCTGATTGAGGATCGCCGGTTTCGATATCGTTGCCTCAGGTGCGTTGAAACCGGTAACCGGTTCGCATTCTTGTTTGTGATCCACACAGATTTTCTCGACCGAGTCGGCTTGGTTCTTACGGACTGCCTGTTCCACTCTTTCCAAGTCGGCAGCCGGATCCAACCGGATGACTTGCTGAATCAATTCCTCGGCCGCTGCGACATCGTCCGCTGACAGGCGATTCACTGCCCAAGCCAACTTGGCATCATTGATTTGAAAATGGGTTCGCGCCAAATCAACCGCCGCCTTTAACGCTTGACTTTCCTTTTGACTCTCTCCTTTGAATTGATGCCACGAGGCGTTGGCCATATGACATTGCCAGGCAAACCGTTCCTGGGAATCCACGTCAATCGTTTGATCGACCGCCCCCGGGTCTCGGTGAATCTGAACCAGTAATTGAAGCGTTTCCAGTTTCTTCTGCTGCGGAAAATTCTTGATGGCTTCATTGCATAACGATAACGCTTTGTCGTTTTCGCCTTGCCAAAGGTAGCCTGCCGCTTCCAGGTGGGCCAAGTGGACGCTGTCTCCATTTTGCGCCCGTTCGGCCGCGACGTATTCTTGGATGTAGCTGAAGAAAAGATTTGAAACGGCGGAAAAATGGCCTGCCTTCAGGCTGCCCTGCATTGGATGCAGTGATAAAGCCTTAATGTAGGTTTGCGTGATCTGCTCCTGGGGTGCGCCACCCAGGCTGAGTGCATAGGCTTGCATCCAATAGAGGTTCGAATTGTTTTTCTCAAAGTCCATCGCCCGCTGGATATCGCGATTGGAAGCATTCAGATATTTGGTTCGCTCGGCCTTGGTAAGTTTTGGATTCCGTGAGGCCAAAGCGTGAGCCCAGGCTCGATACTGGTAACCGACCCAATAGTCGGGCCGAACTCCGATTGCGTGCGACAGGAGTTCGATGGCTTCCAGAGGCTTTTCGTATTTGATCAGGTTGATCGCACGAAACACGGGCAGCCAAAACCAATCCGGGTTGTCTCGAACTCCTTCGTCCAGCCACTCTCTCGCGACCAGGTTCGGATCGCGAAACTGAAGCAGACTGGAGATCGTGGTACGTACCGGACCAGAAGACGGGATGTTGCTGTCCAGAATCGAACCCATGATTGCGGAGTCGATTGAATTGGTCGGGGCTAAATTTTTTAGATCGATTTCATTTCTGGTCCCTGCGGCAAACCCTCCAATGTCTTCGTATAGCCGCATCGAGCGTGCAACACGGTATCGATTCCCTTGAGAAGCGGCGAAACCCGATGCCCGGAAGAGTTTCGATGCGGGATCATCCGAGTCGACTTGCTTGGGATTGGTCAGCATTTGAAACTGCACAAACGTCTTGGAGGTTTCGGCAAGTCTCATCGAAGCCAACAGACCGATCACCCGATAAACCTCGGTTCGAAGTTGATCCTTCTGCAAAGATGTGAGGTCTTCATCGGGCAGTTGCGTCCACCAATCGGGAGCAGACAGCACGCCCATCTGTTTTAAAGCGAGCTGACAATAGATGGCCGATCGATCAACGCGATCGAAGAAGGTTTCTTCCTGGGCCCTTTGACTGAAGTCGTAGAATTGCTGGATTCGTTTCGAGCGGTCCTTTCGCGCTACGAGTTCGTTGCGAATGCTTGTCAGCCGAGGCTCGCCTTCAATCAAATCACCGGCCTCCGAAAGAATCCTCGAAGCCGCTTCGAATCTTCCGGATTGAATTTGTGTGATGGCTGTCGCATCGGCTCGTTCGGCCGCGATTTCGAGTTCGGTAATTCTTCTTTCTTCTTCGGCCACCCAGGCATTTCGAATCGTAATTCCGGCCATCGCGGCAATCAGCACAAACACGACCAGCAGGCCAACGGTTGACGCTTTCGTCGGGTTCTTTCGAATCCATCGAGAAGTCTTGGCGAGAACGGAATCGCTGTAAGCGGAAACGGGTTGGTCGGCAATGAAACGCTGAACATCGTCAAGCAGCTGTCCGCAGGTCTCGTAACGCTGGGCGGATCGAACTTTCATGGCCCGCGAAATGATCGCGGACAAGGGTCTTTCTACCCTCGGGTT
This sequence comes from uncultured Pirellulaceae bacterium, assembly GCA_964434955.1. Lineage (GTDB taxonomy): Bacteria > Planctomycetota > Planctomycetia > Pirellulales > Pirellulaceae > JANQLU01. The sequence continues at coordinate 9,748 of CAYSXI010000060.1, read as the reverse complement.
GAGTTCGTGGGCCGCGGGAATATCTCCCACCTTCACCCGTTCCAACAGGTCCTCGACGGGCCCTTCGGTAAATGGAACTTTTCCCGTCGCAATCTGGTAAAGGGTAGCGCCGAGCGAATAGACATCACTCTTTTGAGTGATTCGCTCCACTTCCCCCCGCGCCTGTTCGGGTGGCATATAGGCCGGAGTCCCCATCACACTTCCACGCAGGGTTTCAATGGATTCAGAACGTGTCATCACGGCGGGATCAGTTTGCGAGGAAATGGAGTCGGTTGGCCCAGGTCCCATTTCAATGACGCTCGCCAATCCCCAGTCCAGAATAATCGTCTCGCCAAAATCCCCGACGATCATATTCTGAGGCTTCAAGTCGCGATGGATCACACCCCGGTTGTGTGCATAGTCAATCGTCTGGCAGGCATCGACAAATGACTGCAGAAGTTTTTGGCGGTGGAGTTCAAACTCGGGAGTGCGATTGTCCAGTTGATGAAGGTCCTCGATCGCCTGGGCCAGCGTTCTTCCTTGAATCAATCGCATCGTGTAGTAAGCATAGTCCTCGTCGCGGCCGCTTATGTCATAAACCGGTACGATTCCAGGATGCTCCAATTTCGCCGTCACCCGCGCTTCGCTAATAAATCGCCGACGCGATTCCGCGTTTGTCGCGAGCCGTTGTCCAAGTCGCTTGACCGCAATTCGACGTCCCAGCTTGGTGTCTGTCGCCCGCCAAACCTCACTAAAACCTCCGCGTCCGTGTTCGTTGACGATCTCGTAGCGTCCAATCGTCGTTCCCGGTTTCAAAGTTTTGGAAGATTGGATCTCTGAATGCAGGCTTTTCAAGACGATCCGCAGCTCACTCCCATCGATATTTGGGCCGTACTTTTCAACATAACTCTGAATGGTCGGATGGTCGCCAAATCGATTGGCCAATTCAAACTCGGCCTGTATCAACCCCAACTTCATCGGCGCCAATGACGGAAAGCGTTTGAGATAAACCTCGACGCTGATCGGTTTCTCCGCTTCGTCCTTCGCCTGCCCGAACGCCTTCCAACGAAACTCAAGATCAATGTGAACCAACTCCTCCAGGGTGCCGGTGTAATTCGAATGCGTGGGGTCAGGAAGGTAGTGATCGAATGATCTCGGCTCGCCTTTCATCCAATCGGTTTCAAATTGCTTGATCAGTCGATCGTCAAATTTTGCAAATGAATTTTCGTTCATCGTTAGTACGCGCGAGGGGGCCTAAATACTCTGGTTTGACGATTAAGTGAATTTAATTCGTCATGGATAGTGACCGTAACCAATAGAATTCCCGTTTCCAAAAGAATGCGGACACTATTTTGCCGCAAATTACTGGCTTCGCGATCAGATTCCGAAAAAGAATGGTGAGATCGAAACAAATGTCGAAGAAAATAACGATCGCGATCGGGTAGGCTCGAAAAAACGGGCCCCTGATTTTCGACGTTAATCATCTTCGTCGTCGAATAACGTTGTCCATCGAGAACGAATCTGGTTGGTTAGCCGTCGGACGGTGCGCTCGGAACATTTCATTTCCTGAGCGATTTCTTCATTCGTGTGATTCTGAAGTTTCAGATCCAGGACCTGGCATTCCTGGGGACTCAAGGTTTCCAAAAGGAACCCAAGCTGGTCAGAAAACATCGCGGCATCCAGTGGCGTCGCCGCATCCCCTTCCAACTCCATCGGTCGCTGAGCACTTTCGGTTGCCGCATCCACGTACTGCTCGGCGGATAATCCACGTTTTTGCGCCGAGTGGTCCCGCGCTGCGCGGCGAGCCTTGGTCAAAGTGATCGCGCACATGAGCCGCCAAAGCGAATCCGAGTCAGGTAAGTCAAATTGTCCTGAGGAAACCCGTCGAAAGAAGGTGCGGCAGGCCGATTGAACCACGTCGTCAGCCCCGACTCGACGTTGGAGTCGGTCCGAAAGCTGTTTGACCGCTACATTTTCCAGCATTGGCCCGAATCGGTTCCAGAAGTCGCTGCAGGCCTCCTGGTCCCCCTCGCGGAGCCCGGAAATCATTCGATCCCAATCTTGGCTTTCCAGGTTATCCATCGGTTTTGGCCTTAGAAAAAAATTTTGGAAAAACTTGTCCGGTCCAATCTGCGTTTGGGAATCACTTGTTGTTCACAAAAACAAACCTATTACCAGAAACGAGAATACCATGAATCCTTTTTTTGTCGCAATCGCTTGCCTAGTTTCAACTTCAGCTACACCAGCAGATTCAACGGAAATTCAGATGCAGTCCAACAATGCTGCCCGACAGTATTTGAGCACATCCCGAGAAGAAACGCTGAAACACGGCCTCTTGAAGATGGACGGATACCAAAGATTTCTGAACAACCCCAACTCGATCAACGAAACTCAAATTGGTTAGTGACGCCATGACTGATTCATTTGCGATTTTTTGCCGACGCATTCCTTGAGGAACGACAAGCTCCAACTTGCCGTTCCCAATGAATCGCAAAAATCAAATGCAAAACCCTGACGCAAGAGCCAACCCATTTGAGTCAAAATGCGACCCCGATTCCAAGGAGAATCAGGGCAACCACATTGATCCCTTGAATCAAGTAACTTTGCGAGCGAAATTTCTGGACAAACCCTTGTGGCAAGTCCATTCGACCCAAACGCTTCAACACTCTCATCTGAATATAAAATGTCGCGATCAGGACCAGCAAAATCACGATCGGAAAGACAAACATCTCATAACCGGGCACGTAGGTATTGAACAACATCATCGCGATCACGAGAACAATCGGCAAATAAGTTCCGAGCGATCGCTGGCTCGAGAACTCTTCGGTCAACTTGCCCTTCTGCTCGACCGAAAGCTGGCGAATGTTTTTTTCGCCCAGGAAGCGGTTTAGTCCTAGGTTGACCAAGATCAAAATCGCACCTGCATAAAGGGCGTATTGGGTGTCCAGCATTTCGATCCCGCACGGCTTGTCTGTTCGACTTAGGCCTCAACGACGTTGGGGCTCAATACCATCAGGATAGCAACAAAAACGAACGAAGACACAAGCGCGATCCCAATTGCCCGGCCCAACACCCAAACGATTTCCTTTTCGATACCGTCATCCTCGCCAAACACGTCCCAGATTCGATGAATTGCCACGATCGAATAGAGAAAAACGACGACCACCAGGAAAACTGTCGCCGCCATCGAACGGAACCCGTAAAAAAGACCGGTTAGGCAAAGGCCCAAGATAACTGTCAAGACAACCAGTTCGAGCTGAAAACGGTACATCCAAAGGTGTAAGACCCAGTAGACAACCGCGATGCTCCCGATGGTGGCCGCACCCATCGATGGTTTTTCGTTGCCCAAGAAAGCAAAAGCGACAAGAAACAGGATCGCGCTCGCAAGATCCACCCAACCGATGACCATTTTTTCAACCAGCGTAAACGTTTCCCCTTTGATTTCCTTGATGTTGCGCGTGTAACACCAATCCAAAATGAAAACAACAACCACCAGGATTTGCTGAAAATGAAAATGGTGGTATTCCGATTGAGCGCTCGAAGATGCGTCAAAAATAACTTGATAGAGCATGGAACCCAGGATCGCCGGGTAGCAAAGCTCGTATATGAATCGAAACAGAAGCTTAAGCCGTGGCGGATCGTCACTTCCAGTGGAATTGCGTTTCGAGGCCATCTCGACTGACTTGCGGTTCAATCGATTCCACTTATCATCGTTACCGGAACTTGAACTCATGGAATACTCCCATTTAGGTCCACGGACGATCCAGTTGCAACGATCCTGGTGCAACACCCGCTAGTGAATTCATTTTTGCAATGAAATCATCGGAACATGGCGTCGCGGTCGGCTAGATAAGAGACGCGTGTCGAATACCTCCGATTCCGTTTAAGTTTCCGACTACCCTAAAATATTGCCACTTTTTCCGGAGCCACTATGAGCGCACTGATTATCCTCGGCGTTGGCCTGATCTTCGTCCTTGCACTTGCTCTCGTGATCCTAGGGTTTGCCTTAAACCTTTTCAAAAAGAAATAGGCGAGGCCTTTCAGAGCCGGCGATTTCAGCCGCACGGAATTGATATTGGGCCGGATCCTGTTGTTTTTTTTCAACATGCTTTGACGCGTTTCATCGATTCCGCCCAAATCGCCGGAAATTATTTGGGCAATCGGGAAAAAACTGCCTGCCGGCTTGGTGATGTCCTATGTTTTGACGAACTCGTTTCGAATCCGGAGTGACGTCATGAACAAAGGTGTCGTGATCGCGGCAATCGCAGCTTTCGTCCTGCCCATTGGGTTTATCGTTTGCCAGGGCGCATTGAGTGGCAAATTCAATGCCGAATCGGAAACCGGCGCAAAACCAAAGGGCCAGTTGATCTACTTCTATTCGCCTTCCTGACCGGCTTGCAATAACACATTGGACTCGGCGGTCGCCAGAGTTAAGCGAAGCGGAATACGTGTCAGGAAAGTAAACGTTCAAACCCAAGGCTCCATGGCCGACAAGTACAATATTCGGTACGTGCCGACTTTTGTCTACGTTGAACGGGGCAGTGAGAAGCGGCGCAAGGTCGGAGCAATCTCCGAATCGGCGATCAAACGGCTTTGTCGTTAAACCAAGCTCCAAACGGCCAATCCAAAATATTTATTTAAGCGGCGATTGCGATTGCAACGCCGTTTTCTTTTGCGCACCAATCCAACTTTCTATCGCGCACCAATACGACTTTAATGCGCACCAAAAACACGAATTCTTTTGCGCACCAATACAACCCACCAAACGCAAGCGATTGCATTGTCGAACCAACCCATACAAGCACGAAGTGCCAGCGAGTGAATTACCGGCCAACTCATACAAGCACGCGTTGCGCCCGCCATCGAATTCGAGAACCAACCGCAACATGTACCGAGCGCCAACTATTGAATTCGCCCACCCACCGATACAAGCACGAAGCGCAAGCGAGTGAATTCTCCGGCTAACCCATACAAGCACACATTGCGCCCGCCATCGAATTCGTGAACCAACCGCCGCATGCACCAAGCGCCAACTATTGAATTCGCCCACCCACCCATACAAGCACGAAGCGCAAGCGAGTGGTTCTTCCGCCCAAATGAATCCTGAGATGAAACCGGAACACCGGAACCCTCTCAACACCCGGCCGCGACGCTAAACGCCCTTCGCCCCTCAAATTGATCACGGCAACAACACGGTTGCCTCGAATCAAGCTCTCCAACATCTCGAGATTGATTGGCATTCCCCCGATCTGAGAGCCGCGACGTCGTTTTTCAACTGCCAGAATTCCATCGCCAAACTTGGATTCAAGGCTGACATTTACAAAAACTATTCACAACGCGCAAGCTTTGACGCCCATTCCATCCCAAAAACGAGCCCGTAAATTTTTTGATTTCCGTTCTCAGCGTCATTCTTCCCAATTCCATGATTCATATCCCCGGAATTTGGAATTAGAATAGCCCAGCGTAAATTGATTGGCCCTGGGTCGGGAAAAGATGGAAATGAATAAGAACGAAGGCGAAGACCAATTCTGGCAACCGGTAACTGTGGTTCGACTTGGAATCATGATGTTTCTCCAATTCTTTATTTGGGGATCCTGGTACGTTTCCGCTCCGAAATTCCTCGGGCAGATTGGGTTTACTGGCACCGATTTCGGCTGGACTTATTCCGTGGGTCCGATTGCTGGGATGATCTCACCGTTTTTCGTCGGAATGATCGCTGACCGGTTCTTCTCGACCGAGCGCGTTCTTGCTTTCTTGCATATCCTCGGAGGCGGAACGATCCTGGCTGCGACGACTTTCATGACGTCGGAAAATTCGCCGGTAGTGATCAACCTGATGTTCTTTGGCCACATGCTTTGCTATTACTCCACGCTTTCGTTGGTCAATTCCATTTCGATGCACAACCTCACCAACTCGGAGAAACAGTTTCCGCTGGTTCGCGTGTTTGGAACGATCGGCTGGATCGTCGCCGGTATTTGTGTTTCATTCTTGAAATGGGACACAAACATCAACATGTTTTATCTTGGTGGCGGAGCCGCGATTCTGCTGGGAATTTATTGTTTCACGCTTCCGCATACGCCACCTCCCGCCCGCGGCAAGGACGTCAGCTTTGCTGAAATTGCGGGCCTTGGCGCGATCAAGCTTTTGGCCAAACCTTCCTTTCTTGTATTCATTCTGTGTTCCTTCGCCATCTGCATCCCACTGGCTTTTTACTACCAGCTGGCAGAACGTGCGGTTACCCAGGCCGGGATTGAAGAACCGACATTCAAGATGACGTTTGGACAGATGTCCGAAATCGTATTCATGCTGGTAATGCCCCTGTTTTTCATTCGACTGGGTGTCAAATGGATGCTTGCGGTCGGCATGGTGGCATGGGTCATTCGATATTTGATGTTTGCATTCGGCTCGCCCATCGACGATGCCGGTAATGGAATCGCCTGGATGATGCTCGGCGGTATTTTGCTACACGGAATCTGTTACGACTTCTTTTTTGTGACCGGCCAAATTTACACCGACAAAATAGCCCCCAAAGAAATTCGCGGCCAGGCACAAGGCTTGCTTGTATTCTTCACGATTGGACTTGGGATGCTGATTGGTGCTCAAGTAGGTGGCCAGATTGAAAAGGCCTACACGCCAAAAGAATCGGTTGCCTACAGCGAGGAAGTTCAGGAACTCAACAAGAAAATTGAAGAGCTTAAGAAAGTCGATGAAAAGGACCGAAAAGAATCGGTCGAAGAATTGACCAAACAAAAGGACGAAAAACAAATGCTCGCCCTCCAAACGATGAATTGGAAGAGCATTTGGATGATTCCCGCCATCGCTTCCTTCGCAGTCCTGGTCATTTTCATCTTGATATTCCGGGACAACTCTTCGGATGAGAATGAGAATCCGGACAAAAAACCAAGTTAGCACTGCCAAGGAACCATTATGAACTCGGAAGGGAATTCAAGTTCCGCCGCCAAGTATTGGCGCGCGAACTTGATTGTCATTTCAATATTGCTAAGCATCTGGTTTGTTGTTGCTTACGGATGCTCGATCTTCTTTGTTGAACAGCTAAACCAGTTCAAACTATTCAATCTGCCCCTCGGTTTCTGGTTTGCGAACCAGGGTTCGATCTATGTATTTGTCATTCTGATTTTCAGTTATGCCATCATCATGGACCGAATCGACAAGAAGCTGAAAAATCAGCAGAACCAAAGTCGGGAGGGCAAATAATGTTGTCAGCCGAACTTTGGACCTACATCTTTATTGGCATTACATTTTCAGTCTACTTGGGGATTGGAATCTGGAGCCGCGTGAAAGAGTCCTCGGGATTCTATGTTGCGGGCCGCGGAGTGCCTTCCATCGCCAATGGTGCCGCGACCGCTGCGGACTGGATGAGCGCTGCGTCGTTTATCGGGATGGCTGGGCTTATCAGCGCGAAAGGTGCCGACGGCTCGGTTTACTTGATGGGCTGGACCGGTGGTTACGTCTTGCTGGCGTTATTGCTCGCACCTTACTTGCGAAAATTCGGCAAGTTCACTGTTCCCGATTTCGTCGGTGAACGCTTCCAATCAGACACGGCGAGAATTGTTGCGGCCGTTTGCGCGATCGCGGTCAGCCTCACTTACATTGCCGGCCAGATGCGGGGTGTCGGAATCGTCTTTAGCCGGTACCTGGAAATTGACATCTGGCAGGGAGTCGTGATCGGGATGGCGATCGTGGGTTTCTTTGCCTTGATTGGCGGCATGAAGGGGATCACCTGGACCCAGGTGGTTCAGTACGGTGTCTTGATCACGGCCTTTTTGATTCCCGCCGTTGTGCTTTCGAACAAATTGGCTGGAAACCCGGTTCCGCAGGTCGGAATCTTTACCAGTGACGTGGCAGGGAAACTGGATGCCGTTTACACGGACATGGGATTCGATCGATACACCGACAGTTTTAATTCGATGTCGAATTGGAACATGCTGAATGTCACGGCCATAACCCTGGCACTTATGATCGGAACGGCGGGGCTCCCGCACGTAATCGTCCGTTTTTACACAACACCCACCGTTCGAGCCGCGCGCTATTCCGCGTTCTGGGCACTTCTGTTCATTGCCATCCTGTACACGACCGCACCCGCTGTCGCGATTTTCTCGCGGACCAACATGATCAACGAATTCCGCGGGCAAAGCCATGAAGATGTTCGCGCGATCGGCTGGGTCAAGAAATGGGAAACCACGGGCCTGTTGAAATTTTGTGACAAAAATGGTGACGGAAAAATTCAAATGGGACCCGGCAACGCGTTCGTCATGGCCGGAAAAAAACCGACAGACGACATGGACCTTAGTAATCAAAACGAGGTTTACATCAACAACGACATTGTCGTTTTGGCCTCGCCCGAAGTCGGAGGTTTGCCGAACGCAATCATCGCTTTGGTTGCCGTCGGTGGTCTGGCTGCCGCGTTAAGCACCGCTGCCGGCCTGTTGTTGGTAATTTCTTCCAGCATGGCTCACGATATCTACATTCATTACTTCGATCCCAAAGCATCTGAAGCAAAACGGGTCATGGTCGGTCGAATCATGATCGTTGCCGCAATCCTAGTCGCCGGGTACTTTGGCATCGACCCACCCGGTTTTGTCGCGGAAGTTGTCGCATTTGCATTTGGCCTGGCCGCCGCGAGTTTCTTCCCGGTTCTGTTGTTGGGCATCTTTAACAAGCGTGTCAATCATTACGGTATCGTTTCGGGAATGTTGGTCGGAATCGGATTTACCGCCGGCTACATCGTTTGCGAGAAATTCCTCGGAGTCGACTTCCGATCCATGTTTGGTGATTGGTACATCTCTTCGGAAGGCATCGGCGTGGTCGGATGTTTGTTGAACTTTGCGTTTACGTTGACGGTAAGTTACATGACGCCGAAACCCGATCCCAAGGTTGTTGAGTTGGTCGAAAATGTAAGGCGACCAGACGACGATTAGAAGGGAGACGGGAAAGAATCCCCGAACGGAATTGGGGAGCGGGCGATCGTGGAGACCTTTGGCGGTGTGGCTTAGCTCCGTTGACGCAGGCTTGTTTGTGTGTGTTTCGTTGCGACGGTTAGTTTGACGCCGGGTTTGGGAAGGCCGTCCGGTTTGGGATGGAACCTCTCGCTGGCGCTTCGTGCTTGTATGGGCTGTTTGATGAAGCCGAAGGTTGCAAAGGTCAGTTAGTCGCGTATCCACTCGCTTGCGCTTCGTGCTCGTATGGATTGACGCTGTTGTTTGGGCCTGATTCGTTGCGATGGTTTGCTTGACGCCCGGTTTGTGAAGGCTTCTGGTTGAGGATGGAACCACTCGCTTGCGCTTCGTGCTTGTATGGAATGGCGTTGTGGTTGCGCCTTAACTAAAGCACGCGCGAACCGAGCTGATCTAAAGCCGATGAGCCAAGTTCGATCAAAAAAGCCCGTGAATCAAGCTCAACTATAGGCCGTGAATCAAGCCTATTTAGAGCCCGCGCCAATCAAAAGACGGCGCCAATCAAAGACGGCCTAGCAAGCCTGTTCAAAGTTCGCGTAACAAGCTTAATCTAGGTTCGCGTAAGAAGATTAACAAACGTTCGCGAACCAGCTCAAGCAAAGTTCGCGAACCAATTGGAATCAAAACCGCAGCTAACCGGACTCAATCAAGTCCGGCTACGGCGATTAATAAATTTCGTATTGCAATTCTATTTCCTTGGCGAAGGTACTCAACCAACGTTGCTGCGACTTGACGTTGTCACGCTGGGAAACTTGTCCAACCCCAGGTGGCAAGCGTTTATAGCGATTCAACTC
>CAYSXI010000059.1:0-26690 GCA_964434955.1 uncultured Pirellulaceae bacterium | reverse complement strand
GTCGTGATCCTGGCCGATGATCTCGGTTGTTGCGACTTGGCTCTCTATCAAGGTTGGGTGAAAACCCCGCGCATCGAAGAGATGGCAAAAAAGGGAATGCGGTTCACCGACTTTCATACGAATTCCTCGGTTTGCAGCCCCACGCGTGCCGCATTCCTGACGGGTCGATATCAGCAACGCGTTGGGATCGTTGATGTCATTGTTGGTAGTCGGGAACCGGATAGCGGGATCCCTCCTTCCGTTCCAACGCTTCCGCGTGTTTTCAAGGACAACGGATACGCGACGGGGCTTTTTGGAAAATGGCACTGCGGGTACCAGGACAAGTACAACCCTCTGCATCACGGTTTCGACGAGTTTGTCGGATTTCTCAATGGCGCCACCGACTATCATCGCCACGGTTCCTGGCGCGTCGGACTGGAAAAGAAAAACGTCGAGGGATATTCGACCCATGTGATCACCAAACGGAGTGTTGACTTCATCAAGAGAAACAAAGACAAACCTTTTTTCCTCTACGTCTCTCATGCTGCGGTGCACAACCCTTATCAGACGGCCGAAGACACACCCGACAAGCGAATCAAAGGCGAAAACCCGAATCGAATCAACAAGAAAAATCGGGCCAAGTACAAATGGATGCTGGAAGACCTGGATCGAGGCGTCGGAAAAATCCTCGACACCTTGAACGAATTGAATTTGCAGGAGAACACGCTGGTCGTTTTCTTTTCCGACAACGGAGCCGTCGGGATGTGTCCCAAAGAGTTTCGAAATCGCCGCGGCGGTAAATTCAGTCACTATGAAGGCGGGCATCGAGTTCCCGCGATCGCAATGTGGCCAGGCAAGATCAAACCTGGATCGGAGTCGGATAAGTTGATCGTCGGTTTCGATTTGTTTCCAACCCTCACCGAGATTGCCGGGCTCAGCAAAAACAACCCGGATCATCTTGACGGAAAAAGCTTCAAGGCTCACCTGCTCGAACAGAAGGACTTTCCGGATCGAGATATCTTCTTTGGCTATGAGCCCAAACTCGGAACGGCCATGCGTCGCGGAAAATGGAAGATGATCGTCAAAGAAAACCGCATCCAGCTGTTTGATCTTCAAAAGGATCCCAAAGAAGCGACCAATGTGGCCGACCAATTCCCACAGGTCACAAAGTCAATGAACGCGGCGATATTGAAGTTCAAGAAAAAAGTTACACCCGGATCTTAGCGATCGAACGCAGGCCGTCCGCGAACAATCACCCCGAAGCAGGTAAATCCTATGCCCAAGAACCGGATCCCGTGTCAACTTCTGTTGGTTGCTTTCGTTCTCGTGCTCGCAAAGCCGGCAATGGCACAGAAAACAATTGCCGCGCCAACGGTTTCCAGGAAAGAAAGTCAGGAAAAGAAGCCGCACATTATCTTGTTCCTGGCAGATGACCTTGGCTGGGGTGACGTCGGCTATCACGGCGGTCAAATCAAGACACCAAATATTGATTCTCTCGCCAAAGCCGGGACCCGGCTGAACCGTTTCTACGTTATGCCTGTTTGCTCGCCGACTCGGGGTGCGATACTGACCGGCCGTTATCCGATGCGATTGGGACTGCAGTGTGGGGTGGTACGGCCATGGGCGGCTCATGGGTTGCCCACGGACGAACGAACTCTCCCCCAGGCCTTGAAAGAAGTCGGTTATCGCACCGCGATTGTTGGCAAGTGGCACCTGGGGCACAACGATCCAAAATTCTTGCCCACCAAACGCGGATTCGATTTTCAGTACGGACATTACAACGGGGCACTGGACTACTTCACGCATATTCGCGACGGCGGGCACGACTGGCATCGAAACGACATCCGCAATGACGATCAAGGCTATGCAACGGAGCTGATCGCCAAAGAAGCTGTCCAGGTCGTCAAGAATCACGACAAGTCGAAACCGCTTTTCCTGTATGTGCCTTTCAACGCTCCCCACACGCCCATCCAGGCGCCCAGGAAATACGTCGATGCCTATTCCAATATCAAGAACGAAAAGCGTCGTGTGTTCGCAGGAATGGTTGCCTGCATGGATGATGCGATCGGCCAGGTCTTGGCTCAACTCGAGACCAGCGGATTTGCCAAAGAAGACACGTTGATTATTTTTCTCAGCGACAACGGAGGCATTCGACAATTCGGATCCGTCGGGTCTTGGCGGGGGCAGAAAGGAACACTGTACGAAGGTGGCGTTCGCTCTCCCACGGTCATCGTTTGGAAGGACAAGGTCAAAGCAGAATCAAAGGTCGACGCGCCTTTGCATGCGGTGGATCTTTATCCGACACTTTTGCGAATTGCGGGTGCCAAGCTGGAACAAGAGAAAGCTCTGGATGGCTTGGACGTCTGGCCGACGATCACCGAGGGCAAACCTTCACCCCACAAACAGATCCTGCTTAACAGTAATCCATTCACGGGCGCGATCATGGAGGGCAATTGGAAACTCGTTTGGAACGGCCAGGTCCGCGCCAACCAAACCAACCGTCCCAAGAACGAAAAATGGGAGCTGTTTGACTTGGCGAAGGATCCATCGGAGAAGGTCAATCTCTACAACGACGGAAAAGGGGATGTCGCCATTCGTCTAAAAAAAATGCTGAAGGAATATCGCCGTGACGCGGCGAAGCCGAATATCCCGCCCAACCGCAAACCCGACGATTTCAAAATCCCCAAAGTCTGGGGTGAGAAACAACAATTACGACCCAGATCCGGAATCGATGCAAAAGGGCTCACCTGATGCCAGTCCAAATCCAATGCACCTCGATTGTGATTCGAAATGATGCATTAGACCGCTGCCTTGAAGGCGGATCAGCGAATTTCGAATCGATTGCACCAAATCAAATGAGTTATCAGGACGACCGTCTCTCTCAGGCCAGTTTCATGTCGCCAATTGACGCGGAAGAGTTCGCGAAAGATCTGGAAATCCGCGGCCTGAGTCGTTCGGCAGCTTCGCCCGATTTCGTAACGGTTCATGCTCACGATCAGTCCATTGAACCTCCTTGCGAATGGCTAATCCTTTTTGAATACGATCAGCGATTGATTGCCACGATCCGCGGATCAGATTCTCGGACGGTGATTGCGGCCGCGAAGGACCACGATCCCGATGCGATCCAGCATCACAGCGCCGAGGAATTTGCCGAGAAGTTCGATTTTGTCGAGCGGAAGGGAAGCATCGATACCTACCGTGAAAAGGCGACCGGAAAACTGGTCTACCATGCCCGTGAAACTGAGAATCCTCAAGAAATATTCTCCAAGGCTTTCGAAGTTGTCTGGAATTTTCGCCGAGAGCCTGGAGCGGCTCCGAAACAAGGCGAGGAAGCAATCAGCATTCGGGAGTCGATTGAAAGTCTTCAATCGCTCGCTGCAAAGTTTCCGGACGTACCCAAAGTCGCCTTAGCGCTGGGAATGGCATGGTTTGCTATCGATGAATCCGACAAAGCCAAACAACACATGACGCGGGCCCTGTCTCACGAACCTGACGACACCATGATGCTCAAGGAATTCGCTGGAATCTGCCTCTCAAACAATGATTTGGCGGAAGCACTTGATGCAGCCACCAGGGCTGTAACGATCACGCCCGACGACGTTGAACTGCTAGGAAACTTGTCCGTTATCCAGTTGGTCAGCGGTGATGTTGCAGCCGCTCAAACGACGATCCAACACGCTTTAAAGCTTGAGCCAGGTGATTCGGTTAACCACAACATTCAGATGATCGTGAGCCAAGTGGCAAAAGGGGAGCGAGAGTGCCCCAGCTCACTTGAGGAAATGATGAGACCGAGTAAGCCGAAACCGCGAAAATCATGGTTTTCCAAGCTGTTGGGGCGTTAGCCCGGATGTATTGAGCGGTCCTGAATGCCCGTGCTGGTCAGCGCTTCCCCGCGCTAGTCGGCGACGTCGCAATCGGGCAGTTGCTTTTTTATCTTGGCGATCGCCTCTTTCGAAAGCTGGGTGCCACCGATTTCCAATTCTCGAAGCTTTTTCAACTTCAGAATCGTCGGAAGGTCGTCGTCAGAAACTTGACACTGCCAAAGCCGCAACTGGTTGAGCTTTCCCAATTCTGCCAGTTCCTCTGGCAGCCCGGTCAAATCGTAGCACATATCGAAATCGAGATACGTCAAGTTTTCAAGCTTCTTGATGTCGGCAGGAACCTCGGCAAACGGGTTCGATCCCAAACGCAGAATCCTGAGTCTCGGAAGCTTCAGTACAACCTCGGGAAACCCACGAAGTTCGTTGCCTTCGGCGACCAACACTTCCAATTTTGAAAACTGTTCGATTTCGTCAGGAAGCCGACTCAGGTTGCAGTTGATGAACTCCAATCCCTGTAGTTCTTTCAAGACGAGAAGCTCCTGCGGAAAACCTGCAGTCGGAAATTCGGCGAAGGTCACCGCTTTGATTTGCTTTTCAAACAACTCGATCTGTTTCGGCAAACCGGTGTATCGGGCACTCCCAACTTCCGGTAGCCGCAAAACGAAATCTTCGGAATCGCTGGCAAGCTCCTTAAGTTTCAAGAGCACGCGATATTCGTACGAGTCTCGGTCGGAATCTTCCAACGCTCGGAGGATGGCTTGATAGCGAGGATCCTTGTCGAGCTGTTTCTGTTTTTCGGCAGCTTGCTTGCGGGCGATTTCCGCTTTGTTGACGGAGCCTTTGGTGAATGCGATCGACTTCTTGAACTCGTCGGCGGAAACCGTCTCGACGAGCACCGACTGAAAAGCAACGACTCCCCCTTTGACCGGGCAATCCCGGTGGTATATCAGGACCGCCGCGTTGGTGTCGCCTTCGATGAAATCGTCGTGGTGATCCAAGTAGATGAACTCACCTTCGTCCAGTAGACGAGCCAACTCGGAACCTGCAGCTTCCTCATACGCCACTTGAACGAACTGAATGAGCTCGCTCTTGTTTTTTGGCAGTCGATCATTCTGGAGATAGAACTCATGACAAGCCAGCGCGAGCGAGCGGGCCTGGATTTTCTTTTCCAGCTTGGACTTTTCCGATTGCGTCCAGTAGATGATTGCGCAGATTCCTACCACGATCGCCAGTATTACGCCAATGATTTTGATTGATTTGTTCATCAACGAAGCTCACAGAATCTTTGCTTTTCTGAACTCAACCCCCACTCAATGCGCTCGCCAAAGAGCATTGCGCCGGAACGCGATTATGCATCTTATCGAATCTTCTGAACCTTGTGGCTTCGAAAAAACACCTGCTCGCGCGTCAGTCAATGTCCGGTAGACCTTGGAAAAACTTTGGGCCATGCGATGACCCAAAGTTCCCGCTACTCTTCGAGCGTCTATTCTTCTTCCAGCTCGAGTTTTAAACCCGAATTCTCAGCCCATTGCTGGAGCATTCGAAGCGCTTTTCGCGACGGGCTCGCGTTGCATCGCGCTCGGGCCTGGATCACACGACGGTCCCCAGGGATCAATTCGATCGTGGCTTCTCGCTTCCATCTGCGATGGAGCAATGATTTCATCGACCAGATCGATGTACTTCGATCGACACAATCCGATTCGTAGTCGGCCACACAATGTTGCATCGCATGTCCTTCAATACGCAGATCCTTGCCGGTCAAGATCTCTTCAATCAACCAGACTTTTTCGCCATCACGACAACGCAAGGGTTCAATATTCGTCGGTTCCCAGCGGACATGTTTTGGGATGTCCGGGGGAAATCGAATCACAATCTGTTCCCGCCAGTTTGCCATCAAACGACGCAGTGACATCAGGCTTCTCCCGTTAATAGAAAAGTCTGGCTGAAGCGGTTCTTGGCCGGCATCCGGCCCAAAGACTCGACATCCGGGCTGAAATTTTTGTTGATCAAGAAAGTCGACGATCGAAATCGTTTCTTCCTCCGAAATCGGTTGATGCTTGATGAGGAACCGGATCACAGATTGCCAGAAACGCTCATCGTTTCTCATCGAACTCAAAATCGTCCTTGTTGATAAGATTCTCGCCAGTTTCTCATCACCGCACTCCGCGCGAACTTGTGCCCAACGAAATGACTCCGAGAGGCCCAAATCGTCCGGGCATTGCATGAACCACCCGGCAACATTCTTGTTGACTTCAAAGGACATCGGCAAAGGAATCTTGCGAATACTTTTGCCGGCCGACAACTGGAGAAACAGTCCCATTTGCCAGGTCGGTATGTAGTCTTGGGTCCAGATTCTCTTGATCGAATTCGGGATCGGATAGGTTTCGAATAGATGGGTGACCAGCGAGCGAAATTGCAGCGAAGCGTTCGCCCCGCTCGGGGTCCAGGTCTCTGGCTGTCGTACCCAGATGCCCTGGCGACCCGCCATCCGAACCGCGGCGCGAACGCTGGCCGTGATCGCCCACGGATCCCAACGTCGCCCGTTTGCGGGAAAGGACAGAATCGTGGAACGCGATCGCATCACGTTAACGAGCCTCCAATAGGCACCATTGCTGATTTGCATCGGCCAATGGAAGCGGCGAATTTGACGATCAACGTACCGGTAGAATGAATGTTTGCGTTGAAGTTTGTTCATGCGAATTGGGAAGGCGCGCATCGGTAGCGCAAGAGATTGGTTAGCGGCAAAATCGTTGCGCGCACAACTTGAAAACTCAAAAAAGAAAAGAATGCACTCGACCTTGATCAGGTCGCGCAATTCAACTGACCACCCATGTGGTTTCAATACTTGATAAGGTTTTCATAAGTGCCTCCCGAATTGAGGAACCATCGTTTTCGATTGAAGTCCCAGCGATCGTCTCCTGGCGCCAACACTTTCTTGAATCAGGATCCGCTCGCCGATGGCAGGCATCCTTTCACCGACCAGAATCGGAACAATGACGTTCCTTATGCGACAGCTGGACGGGCCGCAGGTTCGCGCCAAGTTGATTCCGTCATCAGAACGCGCAAAAAAGAAAGCACGAACTCGCGCATCCACCGCGCTAAGTTCGTGCTCCCTGGGAAGGCTGGGATACTCGAAAGAACGCCCTTTGGCCAATCGCCGAACTCAGGCCTGGTTTGGTATCAAGTCGAAAGCAGCTTTTCGCGAAGCTCCCGCTGAATCAACTGGACGAGATTCTCCCGAGTCAACGAACTTGAGTCGATCGAGACAACGACCTGCTTTTGTTCGCCGGCGACTTTCGCGTCCACCATGAGCTTGAGCTTGCCCGCGCCCTCGACGACCGTCAAAGCTGAATCAAAATGAACTTTCTGAATGACGACCAGGGCTCCATTTTTCTTTTGCCACTCGCTGAGCCTCGAAGCTCGTTGAGCGACGTCGCCCAATTCGCGAAGCTTCTGACGCATTCGATCTAGCTGTTTGGTGAGCCCTTTCTGCGTTTCGATCAGGGCGCGAACCTTGGGGGTGGCGTCAACGGGCACTCGCTCTGCCAGCTCAACCGCTTCCTTCGCCGCTTGGAGACTGACACTGGCAGCGCGAAGTTTTGCTTTCGCCGCGACAATTCTCGGATCGGCATCGACGGGAACGCGGTTGATTTCGCGGGCGGCATCGTCATAGGCCTTCTTTGCCTTGTCGTAAGCTTTTTTCGCGACGTCGTACTTCGACTTACTGGTCTTGTACTTGGCCAGAGCCGCGAGCATCTTGGCCTTTTTCTTGGCTCTGTCGATCGGTTTCTTTGCCTTCTCGTAAGCTCGCTTGGCTTTTGAGTAGGCGCGATACTTGGAATCTTTGTTGGAACGAAGCGGTCGCAACGCTCGACTTGCGCTGTCCAAACTTGACTTGAACCCGGTAAGTTGACGCGAGCGTTCACTGGCAACTTGCTGTCGCAAGGAAACAACTTTTTGATTTGCCACGGCGACGCTTCGAGTTGCTGCGGCCAAACGATTCTGCCGACGTTGTCGTGTCTCACGGACGTCCTGACGGGCGGCATTGATTTCGCGTTGAAGATCTTTGACAGAACGTTCAAGCCGCTCAAGTTCGGCGTCGATTCGTTTTGCGCTGTTCGAGGTCGCATCAGCCCACTCGGAAACCGACTTCGTAAGGTTGGCACCAAGTTCAACGTCCAGATCGCCTTCGATCGTGCCTGCAACTTGCCATTTCGGTCGGCTCCCGCTCTTGGCGGAGTAGACCAGTTTCGTTTCGTATTTGCCGGCCAGCTGCCCATTCATTTTGATAGCCATCGCCCGATCGGTAACCCGAATCTCTACGTTCTGGGCACTTTCGAAGACCCGAATTTTTCCGCGGAGAAAGTAATATGAATCCGACTCAGACAGATGCATGTCGATCCGCGCGTCCTCAATTTCCAGGTCTCCAAGAACCAATCGGCGAATTTCGCCTTTGGCTTTGACCACGCGGGAACTCGTCGATTGATCAATCTGTACGTCGACAAACGCGAATTTCGCCCCGTCAACAAACATGTCACCCTTGAGGATGTATCCGGCCTCAATCCCCAACTCTTCGGAGCCTCCGAGGGGTGCGAACACGAACTTCAGATTGCGAAGCTCGAAATCGGGAATCGACTCGGCGCGTATCGTTCCGGCATTCAACTTGCTGGCGGCTCGGTTGGCGATTGCCAACAAATCATCGCGACTTAGACAGTCGAGTTCACCTTTGAAGTAGCTGCGAATCGGTGCTCCCGATACCGAGTGAAACTCGGCTCCTCCCAAGACCTTGGCGGAACGATTGCCAAGCTTCATTGCGGCTTTGATTTCGAATGACGCCTTCTGCTGGCTGTCCATTGCAAGTTCCAGCTCGATGGAGTTCAGGTCAACGCCCTTGATTCCCATGGCGTTTTCCCAAAGCTGGTCGCCTTTTGCTTTCCCGGCAACGGCAAGTTTTGTGCCCGTCTTGGTTTTTACAAGCTGCAACTGACATTCGAACTCGCGACGAACTCCGTCGGAGTCCAATGACATATCGAATTGGATTCCGACGCTTGGCTTGCCGGTCAAGACGAGACTGGCCTGGCCGCTTGCGCAGTTCGCTGGCAATGCTTCGATTTTGAAACCTGGTATCCGTGCGCGAAGTTCGAGATCCTTCATGGTTTTGCTGACCAGAGCACCTTTTGCTTTAGCTTGTTCAATAGCATCGGCCGAGAAATCCTTGAGAAGAATTCCCTGCATCACCAATTTTGGAATGTCGATTTTTGCGAGCTTCATCTTTCGACCCAGGTCCGAATCAGCATCGACGCGAGCGTTTGCCAACAGGTTGATTCCGCGCTCGATTTTCAGCACTTCGTCATCGGAGCCCAAGAACGACTTGAAGAATGTTCCGGCTCCTGCCTGATCGACTCGATTCGCAATTGTGTAACTGGAAGTCGCAAAAACGATCACGGGATTCTCGATCAGAATACCGTTCGCGGCGCTCTTTGGCCCCGGAATCAAGTCGCTTACGTTGATGCTTTCCAGTTTCACGGCGAGCAGCCAGGCATCCAGCTTCTGGTTGTCGGCACGAATGAGACAGGCGTCGACTTTCGATTGACCAAAGGGAATGGTGCCAGTGACGGTATCTGCCTGAACCGAAGCGGAACTCAGGACGACCGATTCCAGGGGAGTATCCTTAAATTCTTTGAACTGCTCGAGCCTCAACTCCGATTCCGCCGCCGCCCGCTCGAAGCGTTTGAACAGGTCATTGTCATTTGACGCCGATGCCGGCGACAGGTAAGCGGACGCGAGCCATGTCGCGATGATTACACAGATTTGAATCGTCGTATTTTTCATCTCTCTCACTTTCTCCGGATAGATCCAAAGTTCGAAGCGAAATCCGTGTGACTTTGTTACAGCTTTTCTTCAAATTCTTTTTTGCGGCTTTTTAGCGGGGAATTGGCTGTTTTTCCGACGTTTCCTCGTACTCGACCAAAATCTGGCATCACAAGCGGGCCATTGGTTGGGGACAAGAAACTCGATTCGGAGTCGAGGAAAGGGGAAGCAAATAGGGATCGGCAGGGACCTATTTGCGGCATCGGAACTGTTTGGAGACCCTTTTGGGGAAATGAGGCAAAACGGCGTTTTTGAATTGGTCTAGATTGCCATCCATGTCGCCGCGAACGAGACCTTGGTCGTGACGGCATGACGAAAAACTCCGTTGGGAATGGGCACTCCCCGCTGTTTCTCCCGACAGCGGGCCCACCCTTCCGGCGGATCAGAACTTACTCAACATTCTTGAAGGAGAAGCAGAAATGGGTTTTCGAAATGCAGCCGCGCTATTTGTTTGTTCGCTCTTGATGAACGCCCTTCTTTCGCTTGGTGGGACGGATTCAAGCCTGGCAGCCCAAAAGAAAACGGCAACCAAATCCAAGACGACGAAAGTTGCCAATTCCGAAAAGAAATCGCCACCCAAGTCGACTTCGAAGAAGACAAATAAAACCACCCGATCAAATACCGGTCGATCAAAATCGACTGGCGCCAAGTCGGATCGAGCCGTACGAATGGAGAAACAGGAAAAAGAGAAATCCAGGGCAAGGATTTCAAAGGCCAAATCGAAATCCAAATCGGCTCAACGTTTGCCGCGTCACTTCGCCAAACTGGACCTCTCAGAAAAACAACGCAAAGAAGTCTATGCGGTCCAATCCAGGCATGCGGCCAAGCTCAAAAAACTTAGAGCCGATTTGGAAAAAGCGCGATCGGACTTGGACGCGGAGAATCGCTCTGTTTTGACAAAAACACAAATCAAAACCCTGGACAAATTGCGGAATGGGAAAGGTAATTTGTCCAAGTAATCGAAATTGGTCGATTCGACTGTTTGGCTTGCGAAAGTTCTAGAACGTTCGAATCACCTTTGCCGGGGACTGGGCTCGAATGATCCGTTTCGACGCATTGTTGAATGCTCGACTCGGGGATTCATGGACCCGGCAAAGGATCCCAATGCCGCAGAGTGGAGAGCAGGGCGGTGCGACTGCCCCCGTCAATCGCATTTCCACTTTGCGGCTTCTTTGTTAACACATCCAACCGCCAGTCACTCTCCCAAAGCTTGGCAGTTATCAACATCCTGCCTGATGCTAGACAGGTGAAAAGGCAAAAGCTGCCACCAGGTACAAGGCAAGGAGAACGCCGATCGTCCAGGTCAGGAAATCGGGAATCGCGGTTGGGTCTCGCAGAAACTCTTTTACGGAGCCGAGGCGATGCCAGAGCCACAAGCCTGTGGGAATTGACAGCAAACCGAATAGAACCAACAGCCATGTCGGCGACCCGGTCTTGAGCATCTGGCGACAGTCGCCAACTTCGTCGATCACGCCGAACGAAATGTAGGCTCCGTTGGCGATCAAACAAAATCCTGCGAAGAAATTGCAGGTCTTCTTCAGTGCAACGATTTTTCGTGGGACCACGGCGGAAATGAAGGCTGGCAGGATGGATCCAAGAATTGGCCCCATCCAAACGACGGTCCCGGGCCGCGGGTTTGGGTCAACCTCCGTCCTCGATATCGTCAGCGGATTCAGGACCAGCTTTCTGACCTGCCCACCGGTCGACCAGGCACCGACAACGTGGCCGAGCTCGTGAAACGCCATCATCAGGAACCAACAGAACATTAGCAGGAGAAAAATGAAAACGACCTGGCGTGCCCTTGGTCCCATATTCGCTCCAGAATTTCAGAGTGAGTTGGATTGGCTCTAGTACCTATTCTAGCAATCGTTCGCTATCGCTTATTTTTGCCGCGTTGACGATAGGAATCCACACGCGATCGCCCGTTTTTTGTACATTGATTCCGGTGTCCCTCGAGATCGGGAGGGGCCCAAACAAAAAGCAGTTCAAAATCTTGATCCCGGCAAATCTGTTGGTTTTGTCCCGCAAAGTTTGACGGTTATCGTCTGACATCGTTTTTCAATCGAACCTTCGCGTAGAAATGTCCAATCCGCCGCAACGTATGCAATGCATGGAAATTCGGGGCGGAAATCAAGCCATTGATCAGGCTTTCGAAGCTCCAGGGATCGATGTCTACGTTGCCAGTGATCCCTTTGAAGGAAGCTCCGTCGGCGGAGGTGACATCTACTATTTGACTTCCTGTGCCTCGGGAAGAATCACCCGAATCTTGTTGGCCGACATCAGTGGGCATGGGGCCAGCGCCGCCGAGTTGGCGATCGGGCTTCGCGATCTGCTTCGCAACCATGTCAACACGATCAACCAGAACAAATTTGTTCAGGAGATGAATCGGCAGTTTGAAGAGATTTCCGGTGACAGCGGTTTTGCAACCGCGGCCGTTGCGACGTTCTTCGAGCCTCGAAGGACCCTCTCGATCAGCCTGGCCGGGCACCCTTATCCCCTGGTTTACCGAAGCTCATCAATGAGTTGGCAATCGGTCGCCGCGACTCAAGAAAAAGACGCCCAGGGAATCGGGAACCTGCCCCTGGGAATTGGCGGCGCAAGTGATTACTCGACCATCGATATCAAACTCGAACCTGGAGACGTTTTTCTGATCTACAGTGACGCGCTTCCGGAATCGGTGGATGCGAATGGACAACAACTTGGAATCGACGGAGTTTTGGAGCTCCTTTCCCAAGTCGACATGACCAACATTGAGAACGTGATTCCAACGCTGCGTACGACACTTGCCGGATACTCAAGTTCCAATTTGAAGGAAGACGACGCAACGATGATTCTTGGACAAGTGAGCAAGACGTCGATCCGTTGGTTCGACAACATCATGGCTCCTTTCCGGCTTTTGAAAAAAGCTCAAGATCGGACCAATCTGAAGACCGCGTGATGCCCGAAGGCCATAGTATCCATCGAATCGCGCGCGATCAGAACAAGTGGTTCGTTGATCAAAAGGTGGCGGTGCTCTCTCCCCAAGGCAGGTTCGCAAAAGAGGCTGAAAAACTTTCCGGAAAACGACTTCGGGACATCGTCGCCCACGGCAAACACCTGTTCTACCTATGGCCGCGGCAGGTGGTGCATGTGCACCTTGGTCTTTACGGCAAATTTCGCGTGTTCAAGAATCCAGCTCCGGAGCCGAAAGGCGCCGTCCGAGTGAGATTGATCGGTCAACAGAAGACCTTTGACTTGAACGGTCCCAATTGCTGCGAACTGATCAGTCGAACCGAAATGAATGCCATTCGAGAGCGACTTGGCGAAGACCCGCTCAATTCGCAATCGGATTCGGAAAAAGTATGGCAAAAATTCCAACGGAGTCGGTCGAGCCTGGGGCGGGCTTTGATGGACCAGTCGATTATCGCAGGTATTGGGAACATCTATCGAAGCGAATTGCTTTTTCGGACACAGCTTCATCCAGAGCGCCCCTTGAAACAGGTCTCGAGAAACGAGTTCGATGACCTTTGGTCGCTGACGACGCAGCTGATGTCCATCGGAGTAAAATACAACCGAATCATCACGGTTGATCTAAAGTCTTCCTCGAAAACACCAAGCCGCCTGACAAAACACGAGCGAACCAACATCTACAAGAAACAAAGTTGCCCAAGATGCCAGAGCGATATACGTCAATTTGAACTGGCCGGACGCAAGGTGTTTTGTTGCGATCACTGTCAACAATGACAAAGATTGAATCCAAACTTGGGCTTGTTACGAAACTACTCTTACCTACATCTACGCGCCGATCGGAGAAAAAATGTCGAGTCGATTTTTGATAGCCAGTTTCCTTGGATTGATTCTTTCGTCGGCCCTTTCCGCCCAGGATTTTCCTCAGTTCCGCGGACCCGATGGGAACGGACACGTCGACAATCAGACAGTTCCGAGCGAGTGGAGCGATTCAAAGAACCTCGCTTGGTCCGTGTCGGTTCCAGGTTCCGGCTGGTCCCAACCAGTCATTGTCGGCGACAAGGTTTTTCTCACCACCGCCATATCTGATAAGGACGTTCGCCCCAAGAACTTTGCCAATGGAGTCCGGACACCCCAGAGCATGGGCGGGCGAGGTAAGAAGCCGGACTTCGAGATTGAATGGAAGGTGCTCTGCCTGAGTGCCAAGGACGGAAAAACGCTGTGGGAAAAACCCGTCAAGAAAGGGACTCCGAAATTTGCGGTTCACCCTTCAAATAGCTTCGCGACAGAAACCCCCGTCGCAAATAAAAACGGCGTCTACTGTTACTTTGGAATGGCTGGGGTCGTGGTAGGCTTCTCGCCCGAGGGTAAACAGCTTTGGAAAACGGAGGTGGGAGTTTATGAAACGAATAACGACTTCGGTACCGGCAGTTCGCTCGCCATGTTCGACGACCGCATTTACCTTCAACTGTTCAACGTGGACAAATCGGAACTCCTTTGCCTGGACCCCAAAACCGGCAACAAGGTTTGGTCCAAGTCGAGAAAGAAAGCCCAGACTTCCTGGAGCACCCCCATCGTTTGGAAAAACACCAAGCGAAATGAGTTGATTGTTTCTGCTGGAATGCAAATTGAATCGTTCGATCCGAAAAGCGGCAAGCAACTGTGGACAGCCGACAAAGTAAAGTCGGCGACTGCCTGCTCTGTCTGTTCCGATCAAAATCGAATTTACTTTGGCGGAAGCGATCCCTTTTCGAAGGGCCCTTTGTTTGCGGTTTCCGCAGGGGCGAATGGAAACGTCACACCAAACAAAGTCAACGCACAATTTGATGGATGCGACTGGCTCCAACCGCGGTCTGCCCCGGGGATGGCGTCACCGGTTTCCTCCGGCGATTGGGTTTACGTCGTCAACAACGGCGTCCTTCGATGCCACGATGCGAAAACCGGTGAACGAAAATATCAGAGTCGACTGCCGGGTATCCGAATGGTCAATTCAAGCCCACTGATCGTTGGAAATCAGCTGATTGTTTTTGGCGAAAGTGGAAACGCCTGCGTTGTCGAAGTGGGATCCGAGTTCAAAGTCCTTGGCAAAGGCAAGATCGACGATGTTTTCTGGTCGTCTCCGGCCGTCAGCAACAACGCGTTGTTCATCCGCGGTGTCAAAAAACTGTACTGCATCCGCGATGCTGAAAAATAGTTCGATTAGTTGACATCCAATTCGGAAAGCCGGCGCTTGGCGAGCAGTCGAATATCGGCGATGGCGTCGTTGACGTCATCGTTGAAGCCGGCTTGTTTGAGCTTGTCTTCATCCATACGAACCAGCCGATGATTTGTCAGTTGTTGGTATCGCCTAACGACAATGTCAGGGTTGGTCTTTTCCCAGCGAACATCCGCCATCCAGGCACGCTGCAAACTGTCGCGAAGAACACGAATTTCGGGGCTCAGTGCTGCATTCTTCGTCAGCAACTCGATCGTATCATTGAATTCAAAACTTTCCTGGCTGGCGGCAACGGCTGTCTCGCCCTTTCCGGAAAACATGATGATCGGTGCCGCGGCAAAACAAACCACGATGAGGCCAATCTGCACGATCTTGGCCGTGTTAAGACTTTTCTTCGAAGCGTCACTGGCTTCCTTGGTTTCTGCGGCGCCTTCGGCCGCTTTGGGAACGACTTTCTGCAGCTCGACGCTGATACTTTGCGTCAATTGAATCGGCGAGTCCATCTCCCAATGGGCCCAGGCGTTGGCCTTGACTTCCTCGGCCCCAAGGTAGATCGAATAGGGATTCAGGTTTTGGATCCAAACATCATCAGCCCGAACATCGATCTGAAGCGCGGATTCTTCCAGCTCGGGATGGCTCAATTGAATACTGCAGCGGCTGCCCGAACCCAGCAAGTTTGATTCACCGCTCAACTCACGACGAATTTCTTCGGAAGTAGCACCGGTAATTTCGATAACGTAGTTCATGTTGTGTTCCTAGAACGCAGAATTCCAGGCCCCGAGACCTGAAAGGACAAAGGGTGCTCCAACCGTAATCAAGCAGGCAATCATGATGATCATCGCGGGAAACGTAAGCGCGACTTCGGCCTCCTGAGCGGCTTTCTCCGCCCACGTACTTCGCTTCTGTCGAATTCGATCCGCCTGAGTTCTCAGCGTCTCCGAAATGGGAACCCCCAACTCTTCCGATTCATTACAGGCAAACACAACTTCCGAGATATCCTCGTCCAGCATGCGATTGGCGAAACCTTCGAGGGCCGCCTTTCTTGGCTTTCCAAGCTCAACGTCGTTGACGATGGTGGAAAGCTCGTCGCCCAAGGACTTTCCCTGATACTCCTGTGCGACCACTTTCAAACTGTCCAGGAATCCACCGCCGACTTCCATCATCAGGGCAAGCAAATCAATGGCGGCTGCAAAGTCTCGTTTGATTTTCAATCGACGTTTGGTTGCCTTGCGCTTCACCGACGAAGAAAAAAGCCAGTACATCGCGGCGCCAAAACCGAGCCCCAACAGAACGGCAAACATGAAGCTGTAACCGAGAACCAAGTTGAGGAAAAGGAAGCCGACAACTCCCATCGCCGCACTTTCCAAAATCTTGGCCGATACGAATTCTTCCGGTTTCCAAGGGACTCCGATTCCGCTCGCGGCTATGGTTTCTCCGAGAGTTTGCAGCTTTTCCTCGTTCCCTTTCCCCATGATCTCACCGATCTCGTCGAGTGCCGGTTCGAAATGACGGTAAGTAAAACTTTTCTCACGGAGCTCTTCGCGACGTTGCTGCTCGAAACGGTGGGCCGACTCGTAGGCCTTTCGGCGCGCACTCGTGACCGACAGAACCAGCCAGGCTGAAACCGCAAAAGTAATTCCCATGACGCTACAGGCAATTAATATCATTTTCTAAACGTCGATGTCCAAAATATAGATACACCATCGAACGGCGACGAACACGAGGAAGCCAATCGCCAACAAGACGAACTGGCCGACCAGGGTTTCAAACAACAACCCAACGGATGCTGGATCCAACACATAGAATCCGAGCAAAAATCCGGGCGGAAACATTCCCAACACCAGGGTCAATCGCCGACCTCCGGCCGAACTGGACTCAATATTTCTTTCCAGTCGCTGCAATTCCGCCAAGCCCGCGCTAATTTTGTCGAGCGCCTGGGAGATATTGCCCCCCTGTTCGAGTGCCACCAAAATCGAAGAAGAAAATATGTTGAACGACTCGATGTCAATTCGTTGTTTGACCTCGCGAATCGCTTGTTTTAATGGTTGACCGGATTCGTAGTTACGCACAATCCGGCGAAATTCCTTGCCAAGTGGCTCGGGAATATCACTGCTGATGTTGGCAAACCCCTGGGCAAGCGTCAGGCCAGCACGCGTGGTGTTTGCCAAACCAATCGCAGCGGCCACCAACTGATCACGAATCTTGATCCGCCGCTTCTCGATCATCTGATCAAGCATGAAACGGGGTACCGAAATCAAGATCAGGAACATCCCGCCCGCAATAATGAATTTGCCCCAAACCACGCCGATCAAAAACAGGACCGCGATCATGCTGATGCCCCACCAACGCATCAGGTTCAGGACAACTTTCTCTTCGATGTCCAAGGCTTTCAAACGCGGAGTCAAGTCGCGAATGAATCGCCCGGCAAGTTCATCCCATGCAGGCACGATCAGGTATGCCAGTAGCGCGACTGACAATCCCATTAATACGACGGCTGCGAGGGTCATTAACATGATGAAACTAGCTGTAAAACAATTCGAGGTCGAGTAAGTCGTGTTCAATCAAGCGAGGCATGAATGTCGGCAAACATCCAGTCGGCACCAACGAGGCGCTGTATCCGCCGTCGCCCAGCTTGAAAATGTCCTTGGTCACGATCCGTTCTTCCGATTCGTCGTAGTCAACAAACTCGGTGATTTGAGTAACGCAACGCCGGCCATTTTCGAGTCGCGCGAGTTGAACAACGATATCGATCGCTGATGCAACTTGACGATGAATCGACTGGAGGGGAAGTTCGGCAGCTTGTTGCACCAGGACTTCCAGACGCAAAATCACATCCTCCGATGTGTTCGCGTGAATGGTTGTCATCGATCCGTCGTGACCGGTGTTCATGGCCTGCAACATATCCAGTGCTTCCGGTCCACGACATTCACCGACAACGATTCGATCAGGTCGCATCCGCAGCGAATTCTTGACAAGGGTTCGAATATCAAACTCACCTTTGCCTTCGACATTGGCCGGTTTGGTTTCCATGCGTACGACATGCTCTTTAGCCAGTTGAAGCTCCGCCGTATCTTCGATCGTGACAATCCGGTCTTTGTCCGGAATGTAGTCACTCAGGCAATTCAAAAGTGTCGTCTTGCCGCTACCGGTACCACCTGAGACCAAAATGTTGCAACCGGCGATGACGCAGGCCTTGAGAAATCGGTCCGACGCGTTGGTCAAGGATTTGTACTTGATCAGTTCGGAAATCTCGAGCCGCTTGTCCGGAAACTTACGAATCGTGATGCAGGGTCCATTAATCGCGATCGGAGGAATGACCGCGTTCACACGACTACCGTCCGTCAATCTCGCATCGACCAGGGGGTCCGATTTGTCGATCCGTCGCCCAACCTTTTGAACGATTCGGTCGATGATGGAAACAGTGACTTCATCAGAAACAAAACGACGACCTGTTTTCTCGAGCACGCCGCGTTTTTCAATGTAGATTTGATCTCGGCTGACCACCATGATTTCCGACACGCTTGGAAGACGCAAAAGGTCCTCGAGCGGGCCATAGCCAAACATGATGTCCTTGATCTGCTTTTTGACATATCGCAGCCCGAGGTACTCGAGCAGCTCCGGGTAGAGATCGTTGGCCACTTCTTCCCAGGCGGACCAAAAGCCCAATTCCACTTTCTCGACCTGGTCAGTTTTGTCGGCAACTTCATCCAGTTTCAAGACCTTGCGGATTCGCTCGACGATTCGTTGCATGTCTGCTTCTTGTTGCTCGACCGCAGTATGCAATTCACTCCAAATCGCATCGCTCTTCCATTGCGCCGACTGCTGGATCGAGTCGAGAACCTGAATCAACAATTCGGACATGGCCGTCATTCCGGCACTTTGCTCAAGAATCCGTTTATGCTCGGGCCGATTCAAGCCCTCAATCCGAGCATACTCCTCGATGTTATTTTCCTGCGAGCGAAGGAATTCCGGATCGTTTGGCTGAAAAGCGTCGCTATTCAAGTCAATCTGAGATAGAACACGCTTGTGAATCCGAATGATGAACTCGGATAACTGATTGTCCAGTTCACCGCGGTCGGGACCGGCAATCTGTGTTTCGTGGACCGCGTCGAGAAAAAGCTCATAAGGATAGATCTCGATTGGCGTGTCGGCCAAGACAATCGTTTTTTCGCCATTGTGGATCGCATGCCCACCGACCAGGATTTCATTCGGGGAGGTCGAGGTCAATTCCCAACCCAAATCGCTACGAGAAACAATGGCTGCCAAGCTCGAAACAATCGGGCTATTGAGCACAATGTTATTGCGATTATTGGAACCGACGCGAATCGAATCCGACTCGACGCTATAAAGTTCCTGTTTCGGATCACCGATTTTGTTGTAGCGTATGATCATGGACGAGCGCTTTCCGAACTCGGTTAATTCTCAACCGGCTTGAATTCGACGCCCAGCATTTTCAACTTGCGCGACGTGTCTTTTTCCTTGGCTTCTAGAAAGGCCAAAAGTGTATCTACCATGGCTTTCTGCGCCTGATCCTCTGACGCCGGATCATAAGCAATGGTGACCGAATCGGAATTGTATGAGTAGCGTTCACCCTTCTCATCGGAGACCGTTGTTGTTTTTTCGCCAATCGCAATGATTCGAAAAGGACCCAGCTTTTGCGAAGCGCCGACGTATTTGGCGTCGCGCTCATTTCGACCTTCCACTTTTTCGAAGCCGGGAACGACAAACCAGATATTGTCACCGATGGAAGATCCATAAATCCGGTGTCCGTCCAGGGGCACAGGCTTGGCTCGCTCACTGGCCGTTCGGAAATCGGGGGGCGGAGAGCCTTTGATCGCGGTGTCACGATACAAAATAATGTCGCCAGCCGATATGTCTCGCGTCGCACGCTGGCCGCTCAAAAGACCTCGATCCGCATGCATTATCGCAACTTCTTTCAAACTGCCTGCCATTCCCACGGGAACGTCTGCTTCCTCGACGTTGTCGACGAAGTATTCACCTTTTTTGATGTCCTTCTTGGCAACGACAAACTTGACCGGCTTGGTCGACGACGAAAGCACAACAAAGTTGATGATTGCCGCGGCAATCCCCAGTCCAATGGGAATCAAAAGCTTAAGCGTATTGGGCATAAGATAAATTCTTCAAGAAAGTGAAGGATCCGTGCGTCACAGATCCGAGACGGAGTCGACGTCAGAGCGATCATTGGCATTCACAAGTCGCACAACGCTTGCCTGGCTTAACGCGCGCCATTTGTTGTGTGACCAAGTTGTGTGAGTCCCCTTAATCCGGAACACGCACCAACATGATCGAAGAACGAGAACCCTGTGACATGAACGTTGCAATGACCACAACGTTTTGCTTGACACATTGAAATTGTTCGCTCGGTGATCCTGCCCGTTGAATCGGTTTGACGTCCCAACCATTTTCTTCCCAGTGTTTCAGGATGTCAACGTTTTGCCCTTGATAATTAAGGATTGCCGAAGACACGACTCCTTTTTCATCCGAGCGAAAGGCAAGTTGCTCCGCGCCCTCACAAAGGGGAAGCAAAACACGGCGAGTCGGCTTGCCAGTCGCGAACTCACTCGGCATTCCTTCGGCAAACGCGTAACCGGGGTTGGCAGGGAAAGCGACACGAAAAAGCTGGACCACGGGTCCGTCTTTGGTTTCTTTCGTGTACATCGAACCGTGGACACCCATTCCGGTGGCTCGCCAGTAAGTCAAATCACCCGTTTTCGTTTGCTTCGCATTGAAACTTTTGAAAATCTGAATGAACTGGTCATCGTTGAATAGCGGATCCCGCTCACGGAGTTGAGTCGGTTTTTTTGCGAACGCGTCTTCGCCGGGGAGATCTTTGTAGTCGCGAGAATTGAATTTCCACTTCGACTCACCGACCGTCCAATTCCCCTTCAGGAAATCAGCCATGAATAGGGAAGGGGCAGCCTCGCCTAGGTTCTTTCGATTTTCTTCCGCGGAGACTTTTTGTTTTTTCTTTTTCTCTGGCGTGCGTTGGCCTGCAAAAAACCCCCAACCCAAACTAAAAACCATATAAACGATCGCTACCATCAGAACGCCGCGAATCGAGTAATCGACCCAACGCCAATTGACACCCAACACGACGGGTGACTTCTTTGGTTTTTGGTCGCCGCCCTTGTCCGCCTCACGATTCGAGTCGTCGGGGTTCGCGTTGCCGGACCCGGCCGTCGATTCATTCGAAGGTTTTGAAGCCGATTTGTTTTTGGTTTTTTCTGTCACGGGAAAGTCAAATTGAAACGAGGTAGTTTTCGTGAACTTGTTTTCTTGTTTGAATCGGGGTTTCCGCCCAGGGTCCAATGACCCAGGGCGATTTGGAACGACATGGCGCCCTGCTTACGGAACGACATGGCGCCCTGCTTACGGCGTGCCACCTGGTAGCCCCGCGGTCTCACCGTTCGCCTGGTCTTTTCCATCTTCCCAAGCTTCCAGCTCGTCTTCCTTGGCCTTGATTTCGTCTTTCTTCTTGCCAATCTTGACTTTCACCGCGTCGATCTCGGCTTGCTTCGCAGCAATCTCATTTTGCTTGGCTGCAATTGCATCCAGCAGCGACTGAGGAACGGTATCCGGTGGTTTGATCGCGTTCTTTTGAGCTTGAAGATCAGCCAGCTCGCCTTCCAATACGTCCTTCTCATCTTCGAGCGCTTTCTTTTCAGCCTCCAACTCGGCAAGCTCTTCTTTAAGCTTGGCAAGTTCCGCTTTGACGCGATCGATATTCTTGTCGATTTCCGCCATGGCACCGTCTGCCTCTTCCTGAGCGGCGTCCGCTTGCTCACCGGCATCGTCGATCTCATCCTGGTTGGGCAGGTTGTTGAAGTCCATGACGACGATGGATGCGATGAAGTTAATCGTTTCCACCATCCCGTCACTCATATTCAGAGCCCGACCCATTTCACCGATGTGCGGTGAGCCTGGCTGACTGCTGAATGAAGTAAGCTGACGATGATCCCAAGTTCCAGCAACAAGGGCTGCTTTTGAATTGGCATCATGGGAACCGCCTAGCCAGTTAAAAGTCTTGAATTCGGTGACGGCTTCCCCTTCGATCAATCCGGAATCCGAACCGGCAAGCATGTACAAGGGTTCATCACCTGATTTGGTGAATTCGTGAAGATCGTTCTCCGCATCCGGATCTCGCATCTTCCAAACCTGGTTGCGAGCCTGAAGCGCCGACTCCATTCGATGCATTCCTGCGAATCCGGTTGCCAGGCAAGCCGCCCCGAGGAAAAGAATGAACGGAGCACCGAGGACCAGTTCCAATGACGCCGATCCGCGTCGCGAATTTCGTCGTTTCAGGTTAGCCGTTTGGTTGTTTTGACGTTTCATGGTTCTTGTCGAGTTGGGATGGTTGATTCAGATGAGGAGGATTGAGGAGATCAATGATTTTGCAGGGCGAACTGTTCCAGACCGCCGTTCAGGAGAATTTTCTGCATGTCCTGATCGGTGATCGCAGTCGTCGTTAAGGTCTTTGCCATCTTGGGTGCCGTAAGCGGGCAAAGCTTGGCCTGCCAGTTCGGCTTGATCCGCGGTGGATCCTGGTAATCTTCGTCCGTTGTGTATTCGATCGGGTTGCTACCGCTGACGGATTGATCCCAGTTCAGCGTATCCCAACCGACATCCAACTGTTTGTCGCCGTCACCCGGTTGATCGGATGGCTCGGGTTGCGGGTTCGCGTTGTAGATCATCGCTTGTGAGTAGCATGCGAATCCATGGGGGTTTTCCTGACGGAAGAAGGCCGGAGAAGCCACCCAAGTCGGCTCGCGTTTTGCAAAGCCCATCAGGCAGAACAACTCGTCGGACCGGTACGTGCCCGTGATGTTGTCTTTGTTCCACTTCTCGTGGGACTTCTTGTGATGTTCGTTCAAGTCCAGCATGACGTAGAGTTTCATGCCTTCGTCAAAAACAAGTGGCGTATTCTTGAACGGACGCATCTCTTCATCCGCCTGGCCTTTACCATCGACTTTCAAAAGCTGCTTGTTGTAAGTCTGGTTGGACTTCATTCGGAAGCGTTCGCAATTTTGCAAAGTCCATTCGTTGGTCCACTTGGTGTATTCGGCCGCTGCCATCGACATGGTGCAAGTCCACTTGAAGAACTGCCGCGGGCGGTATCGCCAGTGACAAACCCAGGGGTAAGTGGCACGCATCAGCTGACAACGCTTGACGTTCGATTGCGTTTCCTTTTCGATTGGCAGTTTCGGATAAAACTTTGAAAACTCGTCGATGGCGCCTTGGACATCGCTGGGAAGTCCGTCTGGCGTGTCGCCACGAACAAAGCCTTCTGCCAGGTGTTTCTCGGCAACCGAGTCCGCACACAGGTAAGCCTGGAGTGGGATTCGTGCGACGACTTCGACGTTTTGATAGATGTAGATCGTGTCCATGATGGCCGGGATGGCTTTTTTGGGGATGGAAAGGCCTTTGGCCAGCATCTCAACGCCGATCAGAATCAGATATTCCTGCCAGATCTTGAACTCCACCGCCAGGGCCACCACCATGATCGCGGTGCCGACAACCTTCGAGATTCCGAAAGGATCGGGGATCTGGTAGATCCCCCAACCGGCTGCGTGAACACCCAACGTGATCGCGTATTGCATTTTCAGGGTATGCATTCCGCGGAACAGGGTTGAGTTGACGTCGGACTTGGGGTCCTGATCCTTGATGATGCTTTTGTGAAAGGACATCGAAGGAACCACGGCACTCTGACAAACCGAAAACAACGGGTCGATGGCCGAGTTCAATGTCTTGCAAGTGGATGAGGTCGTCATCCCCGTGAGCTTGAACGTTGGCGAAGTGTTGGAATTTGCCTCGAACTTTTCGTCCAATCGCTTTCCACCAAACGCGTGATGGTAAATCCAGATCGCATTCAGTTCGCCGATGATATGATTCGACGCCGTCACCGCGTTCATGCCGCGGGCAACCCAGACGCTACTGGAGTAGGCCACCGCGTCAGCACCGTTCTGCGTTTCGATCTTCTGGTTCACCGTGTTCACCGAGTTGGCGATGAACGAAAGGAAGATCAAGAGCACCATTACGGCAAAGATCGTTCCAAAGGTCATCATGCCACTTTCCGATTTGAGCACTTGCTCCATCGTGACCGGGCGCGGGTCGCCTTGTGATTCGTGTGGATTGGAATGACGTTGAGACATCGATTTGTCCAGTGTTGATTAGAAGTAGAAGATGTTGTGAGGAATTCCTACGCGGCCGTTTTCCGTTTGAGCCGCTTCGGAGGGAAGAGTGACCGAGGACTCGATGTCCCGGTAGTAAACCTTGTCGCCGGTCAAGTAAGTCCACAGAGGACGCTTGCCGTTGAAGATCTTGGCCGTGCCAGGAATATGGAACGCCATGCGATACTTCACGGTGACTTTCAGATCTTCATTCCATTCGACCGGCTCCTCAGGGAAACTCACGCGAGTCGCTGCCGCAGCAAATGCGTACTTGTTACGGATGTAGTCCGCGCTGACCTGCGACTGCCGGTTCTTGATTATCTGGTGTGTGTAACTTGAATCGTTATCGTGCGCGTCCTCGTTGAGGCGTTTGTACTGACTGATATACAACTCGCGATCGACGTAGGTCAAAAGGTTGGCAAGTGTATCTGGCAAGTCAACAATCGCACCTTTTTCGATATCTTCCTGCGTAATGTTTTCCTTGAGAACGATGGGATAAAGCGGGAACAAATCTTCGCGTGCGTTGACGTAGGAATTGGCAAAAGGAGTCATTGCCATCGTCGCTGAGCGCTTCGCCTTGTAGCGGATATAGGCTTTGCCCCATTCGTAGTTATCCGAATCCTCAGGACCTTGCCCTTGCCATACCGTGACCGTCCGGGCCGAGGCGTGAGCAGCGTACATGGTTCCGATCTTGCACATCAAAATGAGCGAAGCCTGAAGCAGGACTGCCATCAGCAACAGGTAGATGGGGAAAGTCAGTACGTAGGGCAGGGCGTAAGATGCGCCTGATTCGCTGGCGGCAAATCGGCGAATGTTCTTGAAGTTGAATCGCTTCAAAACATTTCGAAGACAGAATACGAGAATCACCAGGCTGATCGCCCAGATGATCCAAACGTCTTCGACAGAACGGAATATTTCAAACATGACAAGTTGCCTTAGATGAGGGGACTTCCGACCATTTCGCCAATCACCGAATACAAGTAACGGCAAAGACGAATGATCCAGTAAGCTGAAAAGCCGAGAATCAACATCGTGATGGCCGTTGTCATGACGACTTCCAGGGCCGCCAGGCCGGACCGCGATTTGCGGCGTCGACGTTTTCTCAGGTTGGATGGGTATTTATTCACGGGAGTTTCCTCGCGTTTCTTTCAATCAATTGAAGGATAAAAATTGAAATGGCTCTGGATTCTCAACCACCGTATCTCGAACCATGACCAGGATGGTACCGAGGGCAAAAAATGGACCCTGCGGGATCTTGGCCTTTAATAAAGTATCCTGATCTTCGTCTGGTTCTTTCACCCAATCGTGAAACATGTAGTTTCCGACCTTGCGAAGCCCGGCACCGACAACCCTGAAGGGCCCCATTCGCAGCAGCGAAAGAAAAATCACCACAACCGCACAAAGGACAAACGCCAGGCACAACGACTCAGCACCTTTGATAAAGCCCATGAAGGCTCCGATGGCTCCAACCAGCTTGACGTCGCCGGCACCTCCGCCGGACATCACGACCACCATCAACAATCCCGTAAACAGGATCATGAATCCAACGAAACTGTTGAGGATGCCAACGCCACCCAGGAATGACTGGTACTGCGCTCCAGTCAAGTAATCCACCAGGTTAAATCCAAGTCCGAACAAAATGGCCGGATAGGCCACCCAGTTCGGGATCAACCGCCATCGCAAGTCGGTATAGGAAGCGACCACGAGTGCGGCGACCAGCGTGCACCCGCCCATCGTAAAAAAGAATGAGCGGGCGGCCGAAGGATCCGCGGGAGCAAAGTAGGCCCAAAGTGGGGCAACGGTAAGCGGAAAAGCAAATGCCGCCAACCAATGCCACTTGGTCCATTCCATCGAGTTGTCAAAAAAAGCGGCATCGTCAACCGAGCCGCTTTCGCTGATGTTTTCAGACATTGTCTTGAACTATCCGCTGAATCCTGTGATTGCCTGGATCGCCTGCTCAGCCCACGACTTGATATTTGGCCATTGGTTGACGATCAGGGCCAAAATGATCGCCGCAACAGCGATAATCAAAACGACTTGTAAGGTTTCCAAACCGCGTTGATCCTTGTTGAATCGTGAAATGCGGTTGACGACTTTGTTTCGAAAGTTAACGAGGGTTTTCATTTGAATTCTCCGAGTTTGTATTTTTAGGTCGCTGCGTGTTTTCTTTTCTTTGTTTTGGTCAATTCACCAGTTACTACGGCGTAAACGTTCACGCGCTGTAAAAGAAAAAGAAATTCCCGAATGTTTTTCATTGGACTCGCAGCGTCGCACAAAATCAAGAAAAACACGCCGTTTTCAGTCGTTTCTGTCCCCAAACAGCCCAACCCAAGCGCTTTTGTCGGCATCGACCAACAGGATTGACCCTTAATCCTTGCGCCTCCGCGCATCTCGCCCGCTGAAATCCTGTCTTCCTTTGTCGTTTCGTGATCTCGGTGATTCCGTTGCATTCGGAGAATCACTTGCTGGCGGCCGGGGAATCACTCGCTTGCTTCCAGGGAACCACTCGCTGAAAGCCGGGAACCACTCGCTCGCTTCCAGGGAACCACTCGCTGGCAGTCGGGAACCACTCGCTGGCGCTTCGTGCTTGTATGAATGGAAGGTATGAGCACCTCTATACAAGCACGAAGCGCGAGCGAGTGGTTTTGTCAGGGCGGGTGTGCCAAGGTG
>CAYSXI010000058.1:0-26807 GCA_964434955.1 uncultured Pirellulaceae bacterium | reverse complement strand
CCGTAACTCCATCCGCGCATACCGTGACCGCGTGACCCATTCTCGGTAGCTGGGCGCGCATTAACTCTTGAAGCTGCGGTGCGTCATCCGCAAACAAGATTCGCAGTTGGGCCGATTCTGTTTTTTCTTTCTTCATGTTTCACCTGGACTGAAAATGCGACTAGATCCTTCGATCATGCCGCTGTTTTTTTCGTTTCCGGTTTCTGGATGGGAATCCGAACGACAAAACGAGAACCACGTTGAGGTCCTTCGCTGGAAGGAACAATGGACCCTCCATGCTCGTCAATGATTCGGTAGGTTATCGACAGGCCAAGTCCGGTTCCTTTTCCGTTTGGCCTCCGCGTAAAAAATGGCTCAAACAGATGTTCGATGACTTCTTCGGTCATGCCACACCCATCGTCCTGGACTGAAAGTTCCACCTGCCCGTTTCGCGAACGCAAACTCAGAGAAACGTTGCCCTCGTCGTCGACACTGTCGAGAGCATTGGTCAGCAGGTTGAGCACGACCTGTTTGATTTCTTGTGCGATGACGTTCGCGACAACCTGTTTGTCGTGATGGAACTCCAGGTTTTTGCGTCGATATTTGCTTAAGGGTCGAACCATGTCGATCACGCCTTGAACCAGCTCCACAAGGTCAGTCGACTGTCGACTTGCTTCGCCCAAACGCGAGAAGTCCAAAAGGCTTCCCGTGATTCCTTTGCAACGAAACGCTTCGTCCTGAATCCGCCTCAGGTAGCGCTTCATCTCGGAAACGTCCTGGTCTTCGCTTGCCTCGCCCGAATGTTCTCCGGACTGATCCGCCAAAATGTCTTGCAACCGCATCTCAAGGGACTCGGCCGACCAGGCAATGGCCGCGAGTGGATTGTTGATCTCGTGTGCGACGCCCGCTGCCAGGAATCCGACGCTCGCCATTTGCTCGCTGCGGACGACTTCTTTGGTCCGCTGTCGAACTTGATCATTCAGTTCGCGCTGAATTTCCTGAAAGTTGCTCGTCATGTCATTGAGCGCATCGGCCAATTCGGCAACTTCATCCCTTGTTCCCAATTGGATTCGGTAGTCGTAGTTGCCGGATGCGACTTGCCTCGAGCCCGCAATCAATTTTTGAAGTGGCTTGAATATCCATTTCCGGAAAAGCAGCCAGAGTGAAACAATCAGAACAAATGCGATCGAAACCAGCACCAGGCTGATGGCGAACCAGGCGTGATACTTGGATCGTGCCGTTTCGGCAAACGTATCCATGCGTTGTTTCATGAATGTGGGAAGCTGTTTAACTTCGAATTGAATCTCATCCAACAGATACGCGACTTCTTCGTCTTCACCCGAGTAGTGAAACACCATGTTGCTGTCGCGACTAATGGTCTTGATGTCATTCAGCTTGCTTTTCAAGCGTCCGACGGTTTCCAATTCCTGGGTAATATCAGCGATGCTGGAATCAAGCTCCCGACTGGTTTCCAGTTGGTGCTCATATTTCTCGAGCGAGGCCATCGTGTTTTCGACATCCGACTTGAATTCATCCAAAAGCCAAAGTCGATCCTTGCGAAAACCGTTGCCAAATTCGTTATGTTTTTCCTCAAAGTTTTGCAGCTGCGTAAATGAAACGCGCAGGTCACTGACGTTTTGATTGAGTTCGGCAGTTAGCGGAAGTTCGGTGGCACGGTGACGAATATCTTTGGTCAACGCCCGGAACTTGAGCACACCCTGGATTCCGGCCACAGCCAGAAGGGCAACGACAACGGCAAGCGTAATCGTGCCGAAATACATCTGCGTCTTCAGCCCCCAGGTCTGCCGCCAGCGCGAAGCAAGAATCCCAATACCGCGACGGCAAAAGTCGATAAGACTTTGCCCTCGGTTTCGGCTCTTGGTTGAATTTGGCTTTTGATTCACGCGACCTCCTTGTCGCAGTCACCGTCTCGCAGCGCTTTCGGAAAGCCGAAGCCTCGCCAATCCGACTTGAGTAAAATCCTTTTTACCGGCCGAAATTTAGCATTTCGATTGGGTTTTCGGCAATGTCACTTCAAGCCACCGACCGGCCGGTTACCGCTAGCTGATCCGACTAGTGGCGCCTGATTCGCTGGATCAAATAGACGCCAGCAAACAGCATGACGATGTTTCCCAGCCAAACGGAATAGGGTGGCAGTTCACCTGATTTTGCATAGCCGACGCCGATCATGATCAAAGGGTAGTAAATCACGAGAATCGGAATGAAACAAAGTGCAAAGATCGTCCAGAAATCGGAGCGATGAAGAAGAATGGAAATGGGCGCCCCAACGAGGACAAAAAACAGGCAACTGAAACCATTGGCCCACCTTCGCCAAGGTTCGGTTCGCAGCCGATGCTTGCGATACATGGATTGCTCAAGGTTTTCCTCGGCAATTTTCCAATTGGCATCGGTGAGCGCAATCATGTCCCCGCCGATGCTTTGAAATGCGGCCGTAATTGCCATTTCATTACGCATCTGCCGTATTTCATCTTTTTGCTTTTGTAGTTCAAAAGCGATTGAGCTCATCGGCAAGTTGGAAGGGCTTTTGGATTTATCTTTCTTTTTGGTAACGTCCTCGAGCGGCAACTCAAATTTGTCATGAGGAATCTTCAATCGATAGCTACCGTTATCGATAATGCCCTGCTCGGTTGTGATTACCAAAAGATTATTGACCGAATCACATTCGATCTTGGCTCGCACGGCCGTCAAAATCACGGGCTTCTCGTCGTTGCCCGAATGAATTTCAACAATCAGGGAATGAAGGATCAGCCCGTCAACGTCTTGAACAGCGATGGAGACGTTACCGCGGCGATAACGTTTATCCGCGTTCAACTTGGCGTAAATCGTGTTTTGCACGCTGTGAAGGACGACGCGATAAATGCCTTGGCGGCCCCAGGAAACCGCATAGTCATTGAGCACAACGGTGCATAGCGAAAGTAGAAAAGCGACTGCCACCAACGGCCAGACCACGGCCAAGGGTGAAATGCCTTGTGCTTTAATCGCCACGATTTCATTATTGGCCGACATCCTTCCAAGCACGTTGCAAACCGCAAAAAGCACGGTGCCGGGAATCGCGAAACAAAGCGCGTTGGGAATGGCGTAGGGAATCAGCTTGAGAATCGTGAAGGGCGTGAGGCTTTCTCGAATCGCCTCTTGAACGACACCCACCAGGACCATGATCAACGTCATGCACGTCAAGGTCACCAAGAAGACCTTGGTAAACTCAAAAATGGTGTATCGCGTTATCCGTTTTGGCATCATGCCAGGTCAATCCGTTGCGGTCGGGGTTGCCAACTCTATCAATTGGTCAAGAATCCGCAAACAGGGACAAGGATCACGATCGCTAGCATCGCGAATAGCTGCTTAGCCACCCGGCTTGATCAAGGTGTTTCGATGGACGTCTTGTCGAAGCTCCTGCCCTCGTTGAATCAGCTGATTCTCGTTGGTTTGGGACTTGGGTACCAGTTTGACGTCGACGGTCCGGACATCACGGATTTCCCGAAAAGAAAAATTGTCAACGAAGAAGTTGATTCCCGGCAACTGATACCAGGGAGGCTTGACGCGTTCTTTGACTTCCGTGGTTTCGAAACCGTCTTTTTCGAGTCGGATTTTGCGTGTTCCATAGTAGACGTAGGGTAGCGAGTAAGGTGTATGGCCAATCGCTTGATCGTCCACCGTCACCAGCGCCCCGTCGGGATCGCTTCGAATCAGCAATCGTCGCTGGACACAGCCCGTCAAAGTGACCGACAAAAGGATAAGGATTAGGAGAATCGGCCCGTTCGGCGGCAATCGTCTCATGGCGAAATTCCGTTTTCGTCAATTAAAATGGCGAAGGACTATAGCGAACGTGGCCCGCGAGGACCAGACCTTAATATTTGGGACCCAACCCCATGCCGGGCCAGGTAGCAACTTTGGGTCAGGACTGGGATTTGCCGAGCCTACGAGGCAGATTTTGAGGCAATGACTCTGGACCTGATCGCGGATTTTGAAAAAAATCAAGGAACAGGCAAAATAAGAAGACGGTTTCAAAATCGCCGCCTGTCGAGTTAAGATAGTAAGTTTGGAAATTAGACATTGCTAGCGGCATTTCATGAGTGACGGCGCTAACGGCTGGAAGCAATTTTACGACGTTGCAACTTTAAGCGACGTCGGAATGCGCCGTGCCACGAACCAAGATAACCTCGCGGTTTCGATGGCCAGTAATTTTGATTACTGGAAGAAGCATGGGCACTTGTTGTTGGTCGCCGACGGCATGGGAGCTCACGCGGCTGGTGAGCTGGCCAGTAAATTGGCTGCGGACAATATTCCGCATCTTTACAACAAGTACAACGACCTCTCTGCCCCGGAAGCTCTCAAACGAGCGGTGATCGACGCGAATGCCGAGATCAATCGTCGCGGTCAAGCCAATGAAGACTTCTACAACATGGGGACGACCTGCAGCGTGATGACGTTGTTGCCTCAAGGCGCAGTGTTAGCGCATGTTGGCGACAGTCGTATTTATCGCCTGCAAAAAAACAAGCTGGAACAACTGACCTACGACCACAGTCTCGTCTGGGAAATGCGGGCAACAGGTCAATTCGGAGAAGACACCGCGGCGAACGTCGTACCTAAAAATGTCATCACTCGTTCCTTGGGGCCCTACCCTGACGTCAAAGTCGATATGGAAGGCCCTTTCCCGGTTGAGGTCGGCGACGTATTTCTGCTTTGCAGTGATGGTCTGACCGGACAAGTTTCTGACGAGGAGATCGGCGGCATCCTGGCGAACCTTTCGCCAAAAGAAGCAGCGCGCGTTTTGGTGGATTTGTCAAATCTTCGAGGCGGTCCTGATAACATCACGGTGGTCGTCGCAAAAGTACTTCATCCGGAAGTCGCGACGACGTTGAGCGGATCCAATCCGATCACCATCGGCTCCAACCCAAATCGCGGCAAAATCAACCCACTTTTCTGGGCCTTGTTGATCGCCAGTATCGTCGGGACGTTTGTTTGCCTGTTTGTTACCGGTGTCTATTCGGCCCTGGTACCCGGCGCGATTGCCCTGCTCTGCCTTGCCTGGCTCGTTTTCCAAATGAGTGGCTTGGCCAGCGGTGGAACGGCGGTCACCGCGGGGAAACGATTTGGCAAAGGCCCTTACGTCCGCGTCAACTGCGACTCGACCGAGGAGTTCAATCGGAAGCTCAAGGTGCTGGTTGACGAGCTCTGCGATGAACTTTCGGTTGCCATTGATGGCGACGACAAGAAGATCAACGAGTTCTATGAAAAAGCCAACAAGGCTTCGGAAAGCGGCGATCACAGGACTGCCACTGCCGAGTTTTCACGCTTGATCTCGCATCTGATGCAACGAATCCGCGACTCGCACAATCGCAAAAGCTCCGAATCACACATTGATCTCTAGACCCGGCGATCTCTAAACCCGGCGATCTCTTCTCCTCCTGGCGCAAAGGCGACTCAGGACCAGGTTCATTCGCATCCTTGAAATGGCATTTCGGGCGTTACTGATCTGGCCAGTTGCTTCCGCCAACGCTTGATCCTTTGTAGCCGGTATTGGGCGGGCGACGCTGAATGGCCGATCGCAAGATTCCTCCCGGATCGCGAGCGACGCCGTCCGTGATGTACCGAACGTCCTTGAGTAAAGGTTGAATTTTGACCGTGATATCTCGAATGTTGCGGATGGCTTCGTTGATGTTTTTGTAAAGCTGAGGATCTTTGATCAGACGATTAAGCGATCCATCGCTGCTGTTCACGGCCCGCAGGAACTTGGTCACCTCCGAAGCCGCCGTGTTGATCTCGTCGATCAACAACTCGACGCCCTGCATGCTCTCTTCGATTTCCTGGATAATTTTTGCACCGTCCTCACCGAGTGCCTTGGTAAACGGTTCCAGGTTTTCGAGATTGATTTCCACCTGCTTGCTGATGTCACGAAAGCTCTTCACGGTTTCGGAAGCTTCTTGCATGACCTCTTCGGCCGAGCTGATCAAGGTTGGCAAGTTTTCGATGGTCTGTTTGATGTTGGCCTGAACTTTTTCGTCACCGACCACATTGTTGACACTGTCCATCATCTTGTTGAAGTTGGTCAACGCCAGGTCGGCTTTGTCACTGAGCTCGGTAAACTTTTTGAAGAATTTTTTGGCATCGGAATCGTCGCCACCGAAGGCTTCCTGAAAGGCCCCGGTGATGCCCTGTATGTCTTTCCCGACGGAATCGACACGATTCCCGGCTCGGGTAATTGAATCCAGCGTTCCGGTTAATTTTTCTTCGAGTTTCACTCCCAGCTCGGCCAACTCAAGCGGGTTGGTTTTGACGACAACTGGCGAAAATCCTTCGTGGTTGGGATCGATCAATCGTTGTTCAATCAAGGTTGTCCCGTCCGCGAGCTCGTTCGCGCTCGGTTCGATATCTCCGGGAACGAAGTCCAAAACGGCATCGCCCAGCAGTGACGCCGTACCGATCATGCAGACATCGCTTTCATACAGCTTTTCGTCGCGATTGATTTTCAGTGTCAGCAGAACCGATTTTTCCTTCGATTCGACTTTGTTGACCCGGCCAATTAGCACACCGTGTTTTCGGACCGGAGTATTTTTCATGACCCCGGGTGTTTTCGACGCCTCAACATAAACGGTGTACTGCGGCGTCCAGCCCTCTCCGAAAAGAAAAATGAGGATGCCAACGATGAGAGCCGCGCAGATAACGACGATTCCAACTCGAAACTGAATGATTCTTTCGTCCATGGGTCTCTCGCTAGTTTTCTTCCGCCGTCGCTCTCAGTTCCATCAAACGCTGGCCAGCTTCGCCGTTGACAAACTGCCGGACGCGACGATCCGGGCAGCGGTCCAACTCATCGGGGGAGCCATCGAAAATAACCTGCGGCTCATCGTCACTTAGTCTTCTCAGCGGAAACAACATGATGACGCGATCCGCGACTTTTCGAGCCGTATTCATGTCGTGAGTGACGATCACGCTGGTGACAGGATTCCGCCGGCGCGTCCGCAGCATCAGCTCGTTGATCACGTCGCTCATGATCGGATCCAGGCCCGTCGTTGGCTCATCGTAAAGAATCACTTCCGGGTTCATGATCAATGCGCGGGCCAGTCCCACGCGTTTTCTCATTCCACCGGAAAGCTCAACCGGCTTCTTATAGACGACTTCATCAGGCAAACCGACTTCTTCCAGGCGCGAAAGCACCAGTTCCTCAATTTCGGCTCGCGGCCAACGCTTTTCCTGTTTCAAGGGAAATGCCACGTTCTGGCCAATCGTCATGCTGTCGAACAACGCGGCATTTTGAAATACGAATCCGAAACGTGTTCTCAGTTGACTCAGCTCTCGGTCGTTCAGCTGATTGATGTTCTTTTCATCAAAGAACACGTCACCTTCTGTCGGCGCGATCAGGCCAATCAACGTCTTTAGCAATACCGTTTTTCCACAACCGCTTTCGCCAAGAATGACGACCGTTTGTCCGGCCGGAATCGAAATATTGATATCACGTAAAATTCTCTGTGGCCCGAAACGAACCGAGACATCCTTGACTTCCATCAATCCCGGCTGCTGTTCAAAAAGTGATTCGACGTTCATCAAAGCAGC
Source organism: uncultured Pirellulaceae bacterium (assembly GCA_964434955.1). GTDB lineage: Bacteria > Planctomycetota > Planctomycetia > Pirellulales > Pirellulaceae > JANQLU01. The sequence goes on along the minus strand of CAYSXI010000058.1, from coordinate 19,253 downwards.
TGCGCTCCTTCCGGAAACAGGCTGTAGTAAATCGAATCGAGTGCGATGTTCAAGAACAAGTCCAACGCCAGAATGAAGATGAACGAATAGACAAAAGAACTGGTCGAAGCACGGCCCACGCCTTCGGCTCCCGGCTTGCAATTGAATCCCTGGTAGCAGGCAACCATCGCGATGGCTGCACCGAAGAATACGCTCTTGATCAGGCCTGAGAACAGGTCGAATTGTCCAACAAACTGGGCGGAGTTTGCCCAGTAGTGGTGAATATCGATTCCCAACACGATCACGCTGTAGAAGTGACCGCCGGCCACGCCCATGAAATCGGCCATCACCGTCAACGTCGGAATCATGAAAATACACGCCAAAAATCTCGGCACCACCAGGTAGCGAATCGGGTTCGCACCCATGCTGGCCAGCGCGTCGATTTGCTCGGTCACTCGCATCGTTCCCAATTCGGCCGCCATCGCACTTCCGACTCGACCGGCCAACATCGTCGCAGCCAAGACCGGCCCCAACTCCCTGACCAGGGTCATGTTGATGACCGCTCCCAACCTGGTTTCCAGTCCTAACTGTCGGAACTGAAAGTAACTCTGAACCGCTAGGACCATTCCAATGAACGTCCCTGTTAAGGCAATCACCGGCAAGCTTGAAACGCCCACCTGATACAAGTTGGAGAATAGGGTGTCACGTCGAGGTAAGCGCGTGACCATCCAGACCATGGTTCGCCATACAAAAAGCGCAAAATCGCCGAAGGCCGTGATGCTATCAATTACGACACGCCCCCAATCGGCAATCCAATTGGTGATTGGATTCCGAAATACAGGCTCATCAGACGGCATTTGAACCGAAGACACGTTGCTAGCTCTTCCTTGAGTTGCGCTCGTTTAGATTCGCGGAAACATAGTTCCACTATCTATCTTCGGAATTTGAATTTGTAAGGTTCAGGCAAGATTTGCCGATTATCAAAAATTTATCAGATAGAGGGACCGGCCGCGGATGGTCGGATTTCGAGTTGGAGCCATACATTCACCTCGCAGGGCTCACCCAACAAATCACGATTTCATTCCTGCAGTGCCTTCGCGCTCCAAGTTCCACGCGATGGATGAATGCAACCCCGTATTACTTCACCCGTGCGATCGCACCGGCCTGATAACCTGGATTCTTTTTCATTGCCGCGATCGCGGCCTGACGGCTATCGGTTGCTCGCACCAAGACGGTTTTCGGTAAAGCCCGCATGTTGCGACTGGGGATCAGCTGCACTTTCCAAAGGTCGAAAAGTCGCGCGTGATTTGCATTCAAGTTGACTTGTACATTGACGACTTTTGCATCGAGTTTCCCCCCGTTGCTTTCCCGCCGAACGACGCGCGTGGTCCGATTGTTCTTAACCACTTTCTTGACGACTTTTCGCTTGTCGTTCTTGGGGGTTGCCGCGTGTATTTGAGAAACCTGGGTTGCAGAAAAGAAAAGGCCGACTGCAACGATTGCGATAAGCTTGGATTTCATGTCGACTCCTCGTAGAAAAGCGAATGCTTGTGTTGATAAGAAAGTACCGTATGCCAAAGATGATTGAGGACGAAGAATTTTCGAGGCGGTCGATTTTGCGGGAAGCTCCAACGAATTCCGGCATTTTTGGCATCTGCAATTTTCGGCTGGATTCGACCTATTGTCTGGCGATATCCAATTCACGCGCGATATCCAATGCACGCACGATATCCAATGCACGCACATGCCTAACGATCAATTCACCCACGCCTTTATGAAAGCTGTGACCAACGGAAATAGACAAGTGCCAAATTAGTTGGACGAGTTGATTGCATCTTGGCCAAGCCCAAGGGCCACACCAAACGAATCCAAATTGCCCGACACCCCTTTATTTTGACCGGCCCAGTTTTTGGCCGCGCGGAAAAACTTTTGCCGACGCTCCAGATCGAGTCGGTCGCAGTTTCGCGATATCCAAATCAGGAAATCCTGCTCACCCCATGGCTGGGCCTCAAGCTGCAACTCGATATCCTCTTCGATCAACGCGATATCAAACTGGTTGCCCGTTTCCACGAGTGATCGAACATCCCCCTGGCTCTCGCGTTCGGAAAATTTCAAGAAAGATGCGGCAACAACATTCAACGCAAGGTCGGCGGCATCCGTCGCTTCCTGATCGGCGGCTCGAAACTCGGTCATCGACAATCGGCAGCGACAAGTCACACAGCGGCCAAACTCCCTTTGTTCGGACGTGGCATAAAGTGGGATCTTGAAGACGCAAAGAAACGTTCTCTCGCTGCGCAGTTCAATCGTTCGCTCGACTTGGCAACTTGGACAAAACAAGAATTCGGCAGCGCGACTTTCGCCCAGTGATTCATAGGAAAGAACATTGAAGAGGCGCACTCAACCGATCCCGAACAAAGATTGTGGACCAAGAAAACGATGGTTCAGTATTGTTGGGTTCAGCCGAAAAGGGAAGAAGCCCGTTTTGACTCTCTGGCCGCCCGTTTTGACTCGACAACAGACGCAATCATGGTCCCAAAGGCGACCGTCCATTCAGGAACGACCGATCGACAACAGACGCAATCATGGTCCCAAAGGCGACCGTCCATTCAGGAACGACCGAACGGTTGATGCCTTAGCCGTCGAATCGCTTTGCAACGATCGAAGCATTGTGGCCACCGAATCCAAAGCTATTGCTCATGATCGTGCCCAAAGACTTTTCCCGGGCCTGATTCGGGGTGTAATCAAGATCGCAATCGGGATCGGGAGTTTCCAGGTTGATCGTTGGTGGAATCACGGAATCTCGCATGCCCAAAATGGAGAGCACGAGTTCAATCCCGCCGCTCGCTCCCAGGGAATGCCCCAACTGACTTTTGGTACTGCTAATCGAAACCGAATTGGCGGCTTCGCCAAACACGGATTTGATGGCGACCGTTTCCGCCTTGTCACCCAAAGGAGTACTGGTTCCGTGAGCGTTGATGTAATCGATCTGATCCGGCGAAACTTTCGCATCATCGAGTGCGATCTGCATCGCTCTTGCTGCCCCGGATCCTTGTTCATCCGGTTGCGTGATGTGACTGGCGTCGCAACTGGTTCCGAAACCGATAATTTCGGCGTGAATATTGGCACCGCGTTTTTTTGCGCTTTCCAATTCCTCAAACACCAGGATTCCAGCACCTTCGGCAAACACGAATCCATCGCGATCCGTATCGAAAGGCCGGCTGGCCTTCTCGGGAGTCTCAGTAAAGGAAGAGGACAACGCCCTCATGTTCTGGAAGGCCGCCAAGCCCATACGGGTCAAAGCCGCTTCGGCACCCCCGGTGTCCACCACGTCGCAAGCACCGTTTCGAATCATGCTAAGCGCATCGCCCATCGCATTCGAAGCACTCGCACAAGCGGTCGCAACCGAATAGCAGGGCCCTTTGAGTCCGTAACGGATTGCGACGTTGCCACCCGCGGCATTCAGCATGATTTTGGGAATCGTCAAAGGAGAGACGCGATCCGGGCTTTTCAAAACCAACCGAATCAACTGTTCCTCAATCGTTCCCAATCCGCCGATGCCCGAACCCAGAATCACCGAGCAGCGATGCGGGTCATATTTCGAGAAGTCAATTCCCGAATCGTTAACCGCATCCGCGGCGGCAAAGAGAGCGAATTGGGAGAAACGATCAATCCGCTTTAGTTCCTTCTGATCGACATGTTCGCTGGCGTCCCAATTGGGAATGTCCCCTGCGATCGTGACCTTAAAGTCAGAAATGTCGAATAGTTGAACGCGGTGAATTCCGCTTTCGCCAGCGCATACGCGTTGAAAGCAATCATCTAATTTGCATGCCAACGGGCTGACGATACCCATGCCCGTGACGACGACGCGCCGACTCATGATCAATCTCTTTTAGCAACAGAAACTATTGGGTCGCTTTCTCGATATGATCGATGGCTTCACCAACGGTTTGGATTTGTTCAGCCGTCTCATCTGGAATATTGATTTCGAATTCTTCTTCCAGTTCCATTACCAATTCCACAGTATCGAGGGAATCGGCACCCAAATCATTGACGAAGTGGGAATCGCGACTGATTTTATCTTTTTCGACACCTAGTTGCTCGGCAACGATGTCAATGACACGTTCTTCAATGGATGCCATGACAATCGCACTCCTTCTTTTTTTAATTGATTTGATTTGTCAAATGTGGATTTTCAAGATTGCGACTGGACTTGCAATGTCACTGAAGCCGTCCCGGCCTGGGGTCCCGAGCTTGGAGTCCCGTACGAACCAAAGCCGTTACGCCGAATCTCGTTAGTTCATTAGAAACGCGTAAAGTACAAGCAGAACAAGATAGAGCATTTCCATAAAACGGGTCAAGTGATGCACAGTGCCAAAATCGCCTTGATTTCCGGCATTTTTGGCCAAAGCTTGACCGGCGTTTGATCTGGTCGATGAATCCGACCAAAGAATCGATGCCGATTGGGCACTTTGGCCAGACTACCACCACTCGGTTGGGCGACTTTACCGGATTCTAACCCGTCATCCCGCCATCAACCGTCAAAACCTGTCCCGTCACGTAACTGGCCGCAGGGCTGGCCAAAAACAAGACACAGGCAGAAACATCATCGGCTTTGCCAATACGATTTGCAGGAATATTCTTTTTAACTTCCTTCAAAATCGCGTCTCCCAGCGCCTGAGTCATCTCACTTTCGATAAAACCGGGTGCAACCGCGTTGACGGTGACTTTTCGCTTGGCCAACTCCTTGCTCAAACTTCGAGTCATTCCAATCATTCCTGCCTTGGAAGCGGAGTAGTTCGTCTGGCCGGCGTTGCCAATCAATCCGGAAACACTGGCGATATTGATGATTCGGCCGTATCGGGCCCGCATCATGGCTTTGGAAGCGGCGCGGCTAAACAGAAAAGTCCCACGAAGATTCGTTTCAATGACGTCATCCCATTGCTCGTCTGACATCACGGGCATCAAGGTATCACGGGTGATTCCCGCATTGTTGACCACGATATCGATTTTTTCTTTTTCGGAAGTCACTTTCTCAAAAAGCTCTTCGACCTGTTTTCCGTCCGAAACGCTCATGGCGACCGCTTCTCCGCTGCCACCGGCTTCCGAAATCTGTGCGACCGTGTTGGCCAGCTTTTCGGCATTTCGGGCCACGCAATAAACGTGAGCGCCACTGGCTCCCAGCGCCACCGCAATGCTTTGGCCTAGTCCTTGAGATGCCCCGGTAACAATGGCTACCTGACCCGACAGGTCCACTTTCAATGATTCGTAGTCTGACATTGGTAATTCCTGTAATGATCGATTAAGTCGTCGGATAAGTCGTCGGAGGCCTTACTACCGCCGAACGTTCATGTTTATTTGCTGCGCCGAACCCCCGTCAGAGCATTCGTTCTATTTGTTCATTGGGCAATAAAATATCAAGCGCTAATGCTTTCGCAAGGCATTTTGCGATCAATCCGTTTCAAAAGACCTTTGAGGACTTTTCCCGGACCCACTTCGTAGAACTCACCCACGCCCTGTTCCATGAGATACTGCATGGATGGATTCCAAAGCACAGGAGAACAGACCTGGCGAACCAGAATCTCACGAATCTCATCCGGCGAATCATGGGGCTTGGCATCGACATTGGAAACGACGGGAATTCGAGGTGGCCGAATTTTGGTATTTGCCAAAGCCGTTTTTAGTCGTTCGAGCGCGGACTCCATTAGGGGTGTATGAAATGCGCCGGCAACGGCCAATTCAATCGCCCTCATCGCACCGGCGTTTCGAGCTGCTTCATCCACGCGATCGCAAGCCGACTGATGCCCCGAGACCACAATGTTCCCCGGACAAAGCAAGTTTGCCACCTGCAGAATTTCTCCGTCCTGCCGCGCTTCGTCACAAACCGCCTCGACTTGCTCCCTTTCCAAGCCAAGCACGCTGACCATGGAGCTCGCAACTTCATCGGCGGCCGCTTGCATCGCATCGCCACGTTCCTGAACTAGCTTGAGGCCGTCTTCGAAATCAATGGCGCCGGCGAAAACCATCGCCGTGTATTCGCCGAGACTGAGCCCGGCGGCAAAATCGATCGAGTCGACCAAGTCCGGGTTGTCCTGTTTGGCGGTTTCAAGCGCAGCGAGACTGGCAACGAAAAGCCCTGGTTGGCTTCGGTTCGTTAAGTTGATTTCCTCGGTAGGGCCATCAAAACAGACTTTCGCCAAGTCATACCCCAAGACTTCGTTGGCCTTCTGGAAAAGCTCAGCCACATTTGAATTGGACTCCGCCAAGGCCTTTCCCATGCCCACAACCTGGGCCCCCTGCCCTGGAAACAGAAACGCTTTTTTGCTCACGGTGATTCCAAACTTGAATTTTGAACCTGGATCCTGAAACTCTCGGCGAATATTAGAGCAAAATCGTCGATTGTCCACGAGGAGTCAAAAACACGCGTATCCGGTACTCGCCCAGTTGCCAATCAGGCTGCCCAGTTGCCGATCAGGCTGCTTCGACCGACAGGATCGAAAAATGTTAGACTGTGGCCTTCGAATTTGAACGCGATGCCAATCCGGTAGTTATGAACAAACCATCCAAAAGCTCTGGTTTCTCCGGAATCAACCACTTTGTTTTCTGGCCCCCCTTCATCCTGCTGCTTGGAGCCGTGGGACTCAACTTCTTCGTTCCCGACCAGTTCGCCAAAATCACCAATGGAACCAATGCCTGGTTGCTCTCCAATTTTGGCTGGATGTTTCTGCTTTGCGGTTTCGCCTGTGTTTTGCTTTGCGTCTATATTTGCATGTCCCGTTTTGGCGAAATTCGCTTGGGAGGCAAAAACGCCAAACCATTGATGCCGATGTGGAATTGGTTCGCGATCACGGTCTGCACGACGATTGCCGTTGGAATCTTGCTTTGGTCCACCGCGGAACCATTAAAACACCTTGCGAGCCCTCCGGCGGCAAAAAACATTGAAGCAAACAGTCCGGAAGCGGCCAAGTTTGCGTTGTCCACCATGTATTTGCATTGGACGTTCACTCCCTATGCCATTTACGCCGTGGCCTCATTAACGTTTGCCTTCACGTACTACAACATGCGTCGACCCTACAGTCTCGGCTCGCCGCTGGCACCGTTGTTCGGTGACATTACAAAAGGGCCACTCGGTAAGTTCATTGACGCCGTGTGCCTTTATTCGCTGGTCGCCGGAATGGCCGCGTCATTGGGAGGCGGCATCCTGATCCTTTCCGGTGGACTCCATTACTTGATCCCCCAAATCCCTGCAAAGTCGCCTTTCGTCTGGGCGATCATCGCTGGCATCATCATCACAACATTCGTCATTTCAAGTGCCACCGGCTTGATGAAGGGCATTCGTATACTTTCTTCGATCAATACGTATGCATTGTTCGCCCTGGCAATCTTTGTCCTGATTTTTGGGCCAACGGTTTTCATCTTGACCTTCGGCCTTGAGTGTTTTGGGATTTACCTGACTCGTTTCTTTGAGATGAATCTTTTTGGTGATTCATTTGCGGAGGTCGAAGGCAATACGAATTGGGCGCAAGGCTGGATCATCTTTTACTGGGCGGTTTGGTTTGCCTGGACACCGATTACCGCATGCTTCCTGGGGCAAATCAGCTATGGTCGAACGGTCCGCGAGTTTATGCTGGTCAATTTTATTTTCCCAGCGCTTTTTGGTGTTGCCTGGATGGCCATCTTTAGTGGTAGCGCCATCAATTTCGAACTTTTTGGTGGCGGGGAATTGGGCAAACTGGTCGCCGGAAAAGACGTGGCCTACGAGATGGTTGCATTCAAAGTATTCAGTTACCTGCCGCTGACTATCGTTCTCGTTGTCTTTTACGTCTGCAGCACTTTCATTTGCTTCGTGACGTCCGCTGACTCGAATACGACGGCCATGGCCGCGATCAGTTCAACCGGCATCACGCCGGAGAACTCCGAAGGCGGCTTGGCCATCAAGATCGCGTGGGGAGTTACGGTGGGACTCGTCGCTTGGGTCATGATTTCCTTTGCCGACATCGAGGGGATCAAAATCATTTCAACGCTGGGCGGGTTTCCGGCCTGTATCCTGATGATCCTGGTCGTGATTTCGCTTTGTCGAATCCTGATGAATTACAAAGAGCTGAATGTTATTGACCATGAGTAGCCAGCGCGGATTCGTTCAGTCAGCTGATTCGGTCGACGAATAACATCAACCCGGCTGATACATTTTTGACTCCGCCTGCATCTCTAAGAGCATGGCGTTGATATCGGCACGAATCTGGCTCATCAAGGGATCCTCTGAAACACCACGCTCCCGTTTGGTTGAGACTTCGATCGGTTCGCCGATGTTGATCACAACTTTCAAATTCCCATGCAGACGCGCTTTGTCGGTCATATCTTCCTCGAACTTTTCACAAGTTTCGAGAATTCGATCAACGCTCGGCGATTCGACGACGTAACGATCGGGATAGCAGGCGATTTGCTGAGCCAGGTAGGTATCGGCAAGTTGTTTCCAGCGACGTTCCCGTTCAACCGGTTCAATTTCAGCGCGACTCATTTCGGGAAAGATCTGCACGCGCAAGTTCTTGATTCGGACCGCGATTCCATCATCCTTCTTGGCACCGCCCAACCATTCTTCCTCGAGAGGCACCAACAAAAAGTTAACGAGATTGTCCTGTCGTTTTTTGAGTGGATCGCCAAAATTCGGCTCGATCCCGTACTCCAATTCCTTGAGAGTTAACAGCGCGTTGCCGATTTTGATCAGGCGATCAATCAGGGGCAACTCCTTTTGCGGTTTCCAGGTCAAACGATGCTCAATGTCATTGAGGACGTCAGCGGCCGCTTTCTCAATATCGCCATCAAAGTAGTATTTGATTGCGACGGGATGGGTTACGACGATGCCATCGTCTTTTTTCGCGCGACGCTTTGCCGCGGTGCGAGCAATGAACGCGGGGCCTTCCATAAACGTCATCAACTGATCGTTCGTACGGCTCGTCGTTCCTTCGGGAAAAATGACCAGAGGACGCTCAGCGGTTTGCAGGATTTCAATCGCCTCGTCAATTGCCTGTCGATCCATGCCTTCGCGATTGATACTGAAGGCCCCCATCCATCCGAGGACTTTCCTTTTTAGCCAGGAGTGATTGAACAAATGCCAACTGGCCATCGTGTAAAAGTTTTGTCCAACGGCCCGAGAGACGTGGTACATGGCCATCGGGTCGGCCGTTCGCGGGTGGTTAGGAGTGAGCAGAATTCCATGACCTGCATCCAGCGATTTTTGCAGTCGATCAACATTTCGACATTCATGAGCAACCACCCCCTCCTGTTTTCGCAGGGTCCGTTCCAACAAAGGGGTCTTGAGCAGCAACTTCTGCTGCCAGTTTGATCGAACGCGGGGGACGAACTGGTAAGGTTTTTCAATTAAGACGTGTTGCATGGCTTTGCTTCTGCTTGAAATCTGAGCCCATTATGGCTTTTCCCGCGGACGGATGAAATCCGCTAAGAAATGAACGCGTTGATCGCAGCGTTTTTGGATAATTGGCCTCGATTGCCCTTTGAGAACGCATTGAAACGGGTGATTTTCTTTTTTTCGATTTTGCGCGTCCAATTTCCCGAGCGAATCCATCTTTCCCTTGTTGCCTCATCGGCCCGTTGCTGACGCTCACGCTACCAATTCAAAAAAAAGGGAAATCATGTCACGCTGCTTTGGAACCTTCGCTCTTTTGATGAGCCTGATTTTGTCAGCTGGGGAGCTAAAGGCCCAATTGGTTGACTGGACGAACTCGACCTCAACCGATCATCACTGGGCCAATGTCAACAACTGGAACACAGGGCAGTTCCCTGGCCCGAATGATACTGCTCGGTTCGACATTGGCGGTAACTACGATGTCGACTTTGATGGGATCGCCCAAGTCGACATCGCGGCAATTCGCGTAAACTCCGGTTGGGTGGAATTCGTCAACTCGACCGGCAGTCAAACGCTTGTCACATCCTCAACTTCACAATCAATTCGTGTTGAGGGAACGGACAGCCGCCTAACTCTGCGTAGCGTCTCATTTACGGGAGAAGATATTGACTTGCAGGACGGCGGTGAGCTTTATGTCACCAATTCCCTACTCGATCCAAATCCAACCAACGTTCAGCTGACCGGGAATCTGGTCAACAACGGGCATCTAATTCTTTATCAAGGCGCGAACGTTCGTGGACAGGCTTTGTTTACGGCTTGGGGAGGATTCAATCCAAACGGTGAGGTTACCGTGCGCGGACGCGATACAACGGCCACATTCAACGGAATTCGAATTGGACAAAATGGTATCGGGGAAATGACAGTCGACCTGGGTGGCTCGGTCCACACCGAGGAACTGGTACTGGGCTACAGTGATGGCGGAGTTGGAACGGTCCTGATTGATGGCGCCTCTTCCACGGTCAATGCGGAGTTGGTCAATATTGGGAACGGGGGTGACGGCCACCTGACCATCCAAAACCAGGGCCGACTCATCTCCAACTATGTTCGTGTCGGCGGATTCGAAAGCGATACGTTTGGCTCGACGCTTGTCTCCGGCGGTACGCTCGAAACCAATTATCTGGAAGTCGGTCGTGCTTTTTTCGGAGTGTTTCCACTGGGTCCTGCCCAGATGACGATTGATCAAGGTGGCGAGGTTATCGTCGCCGAAGCTTCGAACATAAGCGGTGACGCAACGGTCAGCCTGAACCACGGTCGATTTCATTTCGGGACGATGGAAGACTTTTCGTTCGAAAGGATCTCAGCAACCAATGGTGAACTTTACGGGAACGTCAATTTTTGCGGCACTTCCAACTTTTCCAACTTGACCCGCAATATTTCAAATGACGTTGATACGTCACAATTGACTTTCACCAACCTGGGCGGCTCGATCTACGGTGGAGGTGACTTTGGCCATGGGATCCAGAACCGCGGAGATATTCAAGTTGGACCTGGCGAACGCCTGGTACTGAGAGGGAATACCGTTGTTAATCAGGGTCGATTTACGAATCATGGCGGGATCGTTCATTTCACAAGCCAATTCATCAACCAGGAATTCGAAACGAATGGCCCTGCCCTGCTCGGTGGACGAGGAACGTTTATTGCTTCGTCATGGCAAAATACTTCCGCGATGGCATTCTCGGCTGGGTCGACAGATATCCTGGGCGATTTTGAAAATCTTGCCGGCGGAATCATCGTGACCAGTGGTGGCGGCGTTACCACCTTCTTTGACGATGTGATTCACAATGGCGAGGAAATCCGAACGTCCGCCGGTAGCCAAACCGTTTTCTTTGGTGCTGTCAGTGGTGCCGGAGCATTTAAAGGCGACGGTACGGTCTACTTCGAAGGTGACTTGAGACCGGGAAACAGCCCCGACACGGTCAGCTTTGATGGCAACGTCGTGCTGGGTTCCGGCAATCGAACCGTTATCGAGTTGGCAGGGATCAACGAAGGCGAATTCGACAAACTATTGATCAAGGGCGACTTTCGAATCGATGGGGAACTTCTGGTCGACATCATCGACGGACACACCGTCGGCAGCAACGAGTTTTATTTGATCGCGGAAGTCGACGGCGAGGTTTCCGGTCAATTCAATGGGCTCGATGAAGGTGCGTTCGTTGGCAACTTCCATGGGCACGATCTGTTTATCAGTTACCAAGCGGGAGACGGCAACGACCTCGCCCTGTTTTCTTCCGTCCCGGAGCCTGGCAGTGCGTGGCTGCTCATCGCAACATCCTTCGGACTCGTCCTCCGAAGACGCCGAAGAACAAAAGGATAAGCAAAGTTACAGGTGTTATTCCAAGTCGAACAATGTGGGGCCTCGTTCACCATCAGAAGGAGGCTCCATTTTGAGATGTGCGAAAGACTTGGAAGTCGCAACCCGGCCTCGGGGCGTTCGCAAGATCAACTCGGACCGAAGCAAAAACGGCTCGACTTCATCGGAAAGTGTATCGCTTGCCGTGTTCATGGTCGCCGCAATGGTCTCGACCCCCGTCGGCCCACCGCCACAAATACGAATCAATGTGTCGAGATAGTGGCGATCCTGGCGATCCAATCCCAGTGAATCAATCTCGGCCATTTCCAAAGCGTCATTCGCGACTTGCATCGTGATGACGCCATCGGCCCGGCTCTCCGCATAATCGCGAACCCAACGCAAGCGGTTGTTGGCAATTCTTGGCGTTCCCCGACTGCGACGGGCAAGCTCCACGGCGGCGTTCGTTTCCACTTCGACCTTCAACTTGCTCGCATTGCGAACCACAATTTCGGTCAATTCCTCAACGGAATAAAAACCCAAATGCTCATGAATCTGAAAGCGGTCACGAAGGGGGCCCGTCAACATTCCCGAACGGGTTGTTGCGCCAATCAAAGTGAAAGGTTGAAGTCGAAAGCTATGGGTGCGGGCGCTGATTCCTTCTCCCAGAACCATATCGATTCGGAAATCTTCCATCGCCGTATAAAGGTATTCCTCGACGGCTTTGGGAATACGATGAATCTCGTCGATGAACAGGACTTGCCGTTTCTGCAAGTTCGTCAAACTGGGAACCAAATCCTTGGGCGCCTTGAGGCTGGGCCCACTCAGCAGTTCTACGGCGACGCCCAACTCTTCGGGGATACAAGTGGCAAAGGTGGTTTTCCCAAGTCCCGGAGGGCCATCAAACAGAATGTGCCCGAGGACTTCACCACGCCGTTTCGCAGCCTCAACGGCAATTTGCAGCCGCTCAATGACATCGCGTTGCCCAACCATTTCAGCGATTCGCTTTGGGCGAAGCTGATTATCATCCGGTTGGTTTTCGGGCTCGTTTCCGTAATACGGCTCTCGCGACATGGTCCATCCATGTTAATTTATTTAAACGGCGAAACTGATTTATATCAAATGCCCGTTTTCAAGCCAAACCAAGTCCGGCCAGGACTCCGACCACGCGACTTTTATGACAACCAGCCGAACCGCCAAGACCATCCTGAATCGAGCGATGGGTCGCAGTGCGCAGGCGGTCGTGATTTTCGATTCGAAGCGGGTGCTGACCTATGCAAATCCGGCTGCCGAAGCGCTGCTCGGGTATTCGATCGATCAATTGTCCTCGGTCAGCGGAACTTATTCGGATCAAGCCAACGCAAACGACCTGGCAAATATCGTTTCCCGGATTTCTCCGCCGCCCGAAATCATGAAACGCCTACAACCGGGCGTGGCGCCTTTTTTTGCGTCGGCAAACGCAACCAAAGCCGACGGCACCATTTTCTTCTTGCCACTGCCCCAGGAAGACAGTGCCCCAATGATGCTGGGCCTGATCGACCTGAATGCCGAAGTGAATGTCGAAAACTCAGAAGTTGGCAACTGGCCCGCCCATTCCAATTCGACAAGCCATTTCGCCCGGCAGATTGCACGAGAATGCCTGGCGATGTGGCGGTCCCACTTTCAGATGAATCGTTTTGTCGGGCCAAGCCCGGCGTCGCAACAAGTTTTCATCAAGGCCAAGGCAGCACTCGACAGCGGCGCCAATTTACTGGTTCATGGCCCACAAGGCTCCGGACGCGAACACCTGGCTCGAGCAATTCACGAATCATGGGTACGCAACCAGTCGCCTGAATCAAATCAACAAACAAACGGCCCTGAGGAAGACGAATTTCGATTTGCGCTACTCGCTTGCGACGGGCGACTGGCGGATCCCGAAATGATTCAAAGCACCTTCAAGGAGCTATTCGAGCTACAAAAACACCTGGGGCAACCGGATGGCCGTTTACTTCTTCTTCATGCAGAAGGGTTGTCGGAGGCTGCCCAGAATGAATTGCTTGGGCTATTGCGGCTCCGCGAATACGACGTGCGCGTATCGGCAACCTCAACTGTCGAACTTGCTTCCCTGGAAAACTTTGATCCAACATTGGCCGGCCTGATCTCAACCGTGGCCATCGAAATTCCCGCACTGTCGGAACGGATCGAGGACATCCCCGTTCTGGCGCAGGCGTTCCTCGAAGCCAACAATGCAACCGCGACAAAACAATTGTCCGGATTCTCAGAAGAAGCGTTGGAGTGCCTGGTTCAATACGACTGGCCCGGCAATGTCGACGAACTAATCGAAATGGTGGGCGACATTCACAAAACGGCCAACGGAGATCGAATCACCCAAGATGACTTGCCCAAGAAAATTATGTTCTCTTTGTCGGCACAAGAATTCCCTGTCGAACCCTCTGCCGGGATTGATCTGGATCGCCTGATGAAGCAACTGGAAAGCGAGATGATCGATCGCGCGATGAAGAAAGCGAAGGGCAACAAATCGAAAGCCGCCGAGCTTTTGGGAATTAACCGAGCAAGACTCCTTCGAAAACTGGAATCGGGAAATGACAAATCAGCATCCTGATTCCAATCGCATCATCGTTTGTGAAAAAACCGACCGCTGGACCAAACTCGTCAGACGTTATGTTCGCGATCGTTGCGACTTCGAGGTACATCGGCTTCCCGGAATTGCTTTTCTCGAGGGCCTGGATCGCGATCAGTTTCCCTGCTTTATTGCGGTGTCGCTCGACCCAACGAATTTACGGCAAGCCGGACAATGGTTGTTTCGCTTACGGACTTGCGGTTTCTCCTGTGGCGTGGTCGGGCTGGCAGAAGGGTTTTCTCCGGCAGATTTGGGGTGGGCTCGCGGCCTTGGACTAGACGCCTGCTATTTTTCTTTGACCCGCGTACAATCGATGATTCGTTTGGCGGAGCGATTTTTTGCTGTTCCCGGACATGGGACGGCTCCTTTTGAGTGGAACGAAACGCTTCCCCTGGATTCGGGCATCCAGGAAATGCTTCCGGAAATCAAATAGAAGAGTGCAAACATGACTGAAGGCGAAGCTTCCCCTGCGGAAAACGAAATTCGACAAGCGATTTCACAGTTAAAAGATCCGGAATCCGGGCGATCCATCGAAAAACAAATCGTCGGAATTGAACCGGGCCCCGAAAACACGCGAATTCAGATTGGCTTGACCACCCACAGTGTTTTGCTGCAGGAAGAGTTTCGAACACGCTTGCAGGATATTCTTGCTTCCAGGTTTTCCGGCAAGGCATTCGAAATCGAATTTGCGACACACGAACGCCGGCCGGCGGCGCTTGGACAAATCGGACTTCGCTGCAAATCGGTGATTGCCGTCGGCTCGGGAAAAGGCGGCGTCGGAAAAAGCACTGTCGCAACCAGTTTGGCTTTGACGCTACATCGTGCCGGCTGCAAAGTTGGTTTGCTGGACGCGGATGTTTATGGACCGAGTGTTCCGCATTTGCTTGGCGCTTCTGGACGCCCAGAGATCATTGACGAAAAAATTCAACCGATCGACTACGAGGGCATGCCGGTTCTTTCGATTGGCTTCATGGTCCCCGTCGACCAAGCCGTTATTTGGCGGGGCCCGATGTTGCATTCCAGCGTGACTCGCTTTCTAAGAGATACGAACTGGGGCGATCTGGACTACATGATTATTGACATGCCCCCGGGGACGGGCGACGTCGCACTGACACTTTCCCAACTGCTTCCGTTGACGGGCGCGGTTGTCGTTTGCACACCGCAGGAAGTTGCGCTGATCGATGCAATGAAAGCCGTTGCGATGTACAAACAGGTCAAGATTCCGATTCTTGGTATTGTCGAAAACATGAGTAGCTTCATTTGTCCCGACAACGGCAAGTCCTACGACATTTTCGGCAAGGGGGGCGCTCGCGAGTATGCCGAGCAAACAAGCATTCCATTCCTCGGCGAAATTCCCATCAACATCCAGATGCGGGAACGAGGGGACGCCGGTCAAATGAAACTGAATCTCGACGACCCGAACGTCGAGCCCTATTTGAGCAAGGTCGCGTTTCAACTTTGCAAGTCGATGTCCGATAAGGCACAGAGCCAACCCGCAAAACCTTCGTTGCCTGTCCTGGGATAGGGTGAGCGGCCTTTTCCAGGGCCGGCTACTGAGTCGCGCCGGCTTTGAGCTTCGCCGACTTCTTGGTGCGCCGAAGGCCGATGGACATAATTGGCTGGGGGGAAGCGTGAGAGCGGAAATCGAGCCGGCGATCGATCCTTTCGCATTTAATTTCGTGCTTGTTTGACGGGGTGCGACAGAACTGAGAGAGAGTTTGATCCGCGCATAAAAACAGGGCTGGAAAACCAGCCCTTTCTCGTTGTTGTATCGATTGCCGTTGAAGCTTATTTCTTCTTGCGAACGGCTTTTTTCTTAGCTGCTTTTTTCTTGGTAGCTTTCTTAGCTACTTTCTTTTTAGCTACTTTCTTTTTGGTTGCTTTCTTTTTGGTTGCTTTCTTTTTCGTAGCTTTCTTTTTAGTTGCCTTTTTGGCGACTTTTTTCTTAGCTACTTTTTTCTTTGCTACTTTTTTCTTAGCTGCTTTTTTCTTCGTAGCTTTTTTGGCTACTTTTTTCTTAGCAACCTTCTTCTTTGCTGCTTTTTTGGCAGCTTTCTTTTTGGCCACAGTAACGTCCTCCGTTATTAAGCCTGTGGCGAGTCTCTCTTGATTTGACTTCCGTTTGCCAAAATTTTTAGAGCGAACTCACCAACCAAGATAAACCACAAATCCCTAATAGGGTAACACTCTTAGTTGACGTCACCCAGACAAACTTATTTTCGGCAAATAAGTAAACTGGGTTCAATCCTTGGCGTAATTTGTAAGCAACCTGCGTTTTTTTTCAACATTATTTTTGCCTATTTGAACAAAAACAGCACGTTCAAAACTCTTCATCGCAGTCGGCCAACGAATTGATTTGTAATTTTTACACAATGACGCCCCGTTCATGCGGCGCGAAAGCCATTTTTTTTGGTTGCAATGAGTTGTTATTGTTTTTCACGCCAGAGATTCGGTAAAACGGTCGCTCTTGATGAAAAGCGAACCTGATTTTGACTTCCATGACGAAGCGAACGACTGATTGCGCATAGAAAATGCACCACGACAATTTCAATCGCCGATTCAACGAAGCGAACCGTCAAAAAAGCGATTGCAAAAAAACTCTAAAAATAAAGGGCGAAACGGCTTTCACCGAAGCGAAGCGACTTTTTGCAATGTGTGTTTGCGAGTGAAGAAGCAAAATCGTCGCCGCGCGTGCCAAGCATCGTGCTTATTCATTTCCGCGATCGAGTTGCATTTACAATGTAGAGGGTCTACAAAAAAAACGCGCACTTTTTCTGCGTCGTTTTTTTGCTTTTCAAGCACATGGTTTGTTGCGCGACGACTTTTCGCAACGCAAAATCGTGTCACGCGAAATCAAATTTCATACGTCCAAAATTTTTTTGAATTTTTTTTCGGTTTTTTTTTCGCAAAGTCGAAAATCGCGCCTTATTTCGCCTTCAAGATTAAAACTGATCAACGTTTGAAGACGCTTAACGAATCAAAGTTGGATGGCGCAGATACAAGCCTGACTTCGATCAACAGGCGGCTCATCCAAGATTGACGACGAAGGTTGACGATGAAGGTCGGCTACCAAGGTCACCTACCAGGGACCGCCACCAAAGCCACCGCCACCCATCCGCATGTTCTGAATCGCTTGGTAACTCTGAAAAGCCATCATGCCAAACATGATCACCATGAAGAAACTCTGGAAAACCGCGATGCCCGTAAACGCAGCCAGTCCTCCTGTGACAACGGACAACCAAAGCGATTGCTCCATTCCCTGTCGCGGATTGAAATGAACAAACAGGGCTCGAGAGATCTGTCCACCGTCCAGTGGATAGACAGGAATCAGGTTCAGGATTCCCCAAAAGATGTTTACGAAAATCAGCATATTGAAAAGCATCAGGAGCTTGTCATTGGCCATTTTTTCGGTCGCGGCAAATGGCAAAAACCCGTTGCCTTCAAATCCGGTGTAAACGATGAGTTGGGCGGCTGCCGCTATCGCCAAAACCAGCGCGGCAAACGCGAATCCAGCCGCCGGTCCTGCCGCACTAATCACCACCTGTTGAAGTGTCTTACGCTGAATCGACAACTGCCAGCTGCCATCCGAAATGGCGAGCCCGCCGAGCCAGTAAAGACTGATCCGCGCCCTCTCCCGGTAGTATCGCATGGCAAATGCATGGCCCAACTCGTGAACCAGCACTGAAACGAAAATGACTCCCGCACCTATCAGCATTCCGGGAAGCGGATCACTAATATTGCTTCGAGCACCAATGACGGCACCAATCACCCAGTGCAATGGATGAACGCGAACCGGAAAGCCGAAAATGACGAAACACAGGTCGTATTGAGTTGGCTGGGGTTCTTGAAGCAACATTGGAGATCTCAAAATTCGTTTCGATTGGCTTGCTGGATTCTAACCCGGCGAACCAAATTTTTCACCGCCGGTATGATTTCGCGCCCGTTCCGTTCGGACGAGTGGCCAGTTCGGTCGGCGGACCGCTGAAGCGCCTGGGCGGTTTCATCCCGCACCATTCAGGCGGCGTCACTTAGGCATTCGCCAGCGCGTTTTGAATCTTCGCCGATTTCTTGATCCGTCGCTCCAGATTCGCGGATCGCACCAAGAGACGTTGCGATATACTTTGCGGCCCGCTTCGAAGCTCCAGGTTTAGCGAACCGGTGGCAAAGCTCATCCAACTGCCTGACTCGCTGTTTCACTTCTTGCGGATCCTGCACCCATCGGATCAACCACTGCGAAGCTCGGTCGGCAACGTTGACGGTTGTCAGGTACTCCGGAAATGGAACGCGTTCGGCTTGATCGGCATCCGGATCATAGATCCCCTGGACTCTCGCGATCTTCGATGTGGCCATCAAGTTGACCAACGTAATGAACTTGGTTCGCAACAGAATCTGGGCCATTCGCATTTTGAAGTTGGAAACACGAAACACAATGACGGATGGTTTTCGGTGGTACATCAGCTCCAGAGAAACCGAACCGCTACAGGCGAGGCAAAAGTTGGCAGCCTCGATCAACTCGGGGGTCTGGTCCACCCGAATATCAACATTCAGCTGTAGCTCAGCATCCCATTGCCGTATTCGATCAGCATGCCTGGACTTGAAGCAGGCGACCGCGACTCGCGCATTCGGGCAGACCTTCTTTACGTTAGCCGCGGCCTGCAAAAGAATCTGGCCGTTCTGCTCGACTTCCTGATCTCGACTGCCGGGCAAAAGGGTAATCAACGGTTGGGAATCGTTTCGGAGTTCTTCAACGACCGACTCATTCAACTGGCGTTGATGAAGCTCATCAAAATAGGGGTGGCCGACGTACTCTGCTTGGACTCCGCGGTCTCGGAACCACTCTGGTTCAAAAGGGAGCTTGCACAGCACGTGGTCAACATTTCGTTTTAGTTTGCCAATCCGCCACGGTGCCCAGGCCCACATTTGTGGCACGCCGTAATAGAAGACAG
>CAYSXI010000057.1:0-26857 GCA_964434955.1 uncultured Pirellulaceae bacterium | reverse complement strand
AGTTGGATGCTTTTTATCTCCGCGGATTTCAACGCCAATTTCGTTTGGCAGTGCGGATTGAATTTTCTCTTATGCGTTGCAAACTGCATGCCGAATCGTACTCAAAGCCACAGGGCGGACCGAAAACCGGCTTTTGGGATTCGCTAAAGACATAAAAAAACCCGGCAAAAATTTTGCCGGGTTGGGAGCTTCAAGTAAAAACTTTTTTTAGTCTTGCTTGACCTCAAACTCAGCGTCGATCGCATCGTCGTCTGCCGTCGCAGCCGGTTCTTCTGGAGCGGCTCCTGTTTCGGGTGCCGCTGCACCGCCTGCTTCTTGCGACTCGTACATCACTTTGCTCAAAGCGTGCGAAGCAGCTTCAAGTTCCTTGACGGCCGACTTGATTTCCTCAACGTCTTCCCCCTTGGCAGCCTCTTTCGTTTTCTCAATTGCGGCTTTCAAAGGTTCCATGTCCGACTCTTTCAATTTGTCGGAATGCTCGCTGATCATTTTTTCAAGCTGGTAAACCATGTTGTCTGCTTCATTGCGGGCGCTCGCCAATTCAAATTTGCGTTTATCTTCTTCCGCATTGGATTCGGCGTCTGCCTGCATTTGCTTGATCTCGTCGTCGGAAAGACCGGACGATTCGTTGATCACCACATTGGCTTCTTTCGAAGTACCCAGGTCCTTGGCTGAAACGTTCAGGATGCCGTTCTGATCAATGTCAAATTTAACTTCGATCTGAGGCACACCACGCGGAGCCGGTGGAATGTCCTGCAAGTCAAACGTTCCCAGTTTCCGGTTATCAGAAGCCATCTTTCGTTCGCCCTGGTAAACCTGGATGGTCACCGCGGTTTGATTGTCCGCTGCGGTGCTAAACGTTTGCTTCTTTTCCGTTGGAATGGTGGTGTTCCGCTCGACGAGCGGCGTCATAATTCCGTGCTCGGTTTCGATACCCAATGTCAATGGCGTCACGTCGAGTAGCAAAACGTCTTTTCGATCGCCCGAAAGGACCGAACCCTGGATTGCCGCACCAACCGAAACCACTTCGTCAGGATTCACACCTCGGTGTGGTTCTTTGCCGAAGATCGATTTGACCATTTCCTGAACTTTAGGAACGCGAGTTGAACCACCGACCAAGACCACTTCGTCAATTTCGCTGGCCGACAGCTTTGCGTCTTTCAAAGCTTGTTCGACCGGTCCACGACAACGCTCAATCAGTGGGTCCACAAGCCGTTCGAAGTCCGCGCGGCTAATCGACAACTGCAAGTGCTTGGCGTTGCCGTCGGAATCTTGCGCGATAAATGGCAAGTTGATATCCGTTTGGGGACGGCTGCTCAACTCTTTCTTGGCTTTCTCACAAGCTTCCTGCAGACGCTGGAGCGCCATGGTGTCTTTACGAAGGTCAATGCTGTTGCCTTTCTTGAACTCGTCGGCAACATGATTGATCAGAATCTCATCAAAGTCGTCGCCACCAAGATGCGTATCACCACTGGTGCTGATCACTTCAAAGACTTTCATTCCATCGTCGTCATTCAATTCGAGAACCGAAACGTCAAACGTTCCGCCCCCGAGGTCAAAGACCACGATCTTTTGATTTGATTTTGATTTATCAAGTCCGTACGCCATCGCCGCAGCCGTCGGCTCATTGATGATCCGAGCCACCTCGAGTCCCGCGATCTGCCCGGCGTCTTTGGTCGCCTGACGCTGAGCGTCATTGAAGTAGGCAGGAACCGTGATGACGGCCTTGTTGACTTTGTGACCCAGGAAAGACTCGGCTGCCTCTTTCAGCTTCCGAAGAATCTTTGCCGAAATTTCTTGCGGCGTGTATTCATTTTCGCCAACGCCAATTTTGACGTAGTCGCCCGCCGCACCAAGCACTTTGTAGGGAACCATTTTTTCTTCTGATTCCACTTCGTGGTGACGACGCCCCATAAATCGTTTCACGGAGTAAACCGTTTTCTCCGGGTTGGTTACTCGCTGGTTGCGAGCTGGGGAACCAACCAAAGTTTCGCCTTTATCGGTGAATGCGACGACACTGGGCGTCGTACGATCACCTTCCTGGTTTGCGATTACCGTTGGCTCGTTTCCGTCCATTACCGCAACGACCGAATTGGTGGTACCGAGGTCGATACCAATGATTTTTTCGCCTTTTGCCATGGTGATGTTCCTTCCGTATATATCTGTTTTGTTTTTTTTGAATTGAGGTTCGAACTGACGGGCGCGCAACGCCCCTGACGAACCGACACCTTGTTTGGGTTGCGTTCTAAGAAAAGCAAAGGGCGTGCCAGAACGATAGAAGGCAATATTTCGAGGCAAAAAGCCCTCAAAACTTGCGAATTTTTATTCGACGCCCACCAATTCGCACCGCTAACACCCATCGGCAAGATAGGCAAAATGACAATTTGACAGCTGCGAATCGTCGCTTAGTCGTCGTCGATTGTTTCCCGGTTGCCTTCGACCTCGCGCCGTTTCAAACCGGCACGATCAAGCAGCGATTGGGCAAAGAAATTGTCGAGCTGCTCGTCTTGGGGAGGCGTTCCATAAGCCCCCAATTCCATCGGCTCATATTCCAATTCATATTCGTGTTTGGCGATGGAAATTCGGATTCCGGGGTCCACGCGTTTCCGAAGCCCCTGCATGATTTTTTTGCTGTCCACTTTCACACCATTGCGACTACGAAGATCTTTGATGAACCAATAACCTTCGTGGATCTCCAACAAACAATGGTGGCCGGAAATATTTGCGTAATTGAGAACTATGTCGCAGCCGTCGCGCCGCCCAACTCGTACTTTCTTCTTCAGAAGAGGAATCGGGTCTCCACCGCCGACCGGTATCAATTCTCCATACATTGAAATTTTCCGTCGTTCGTGAATGATACAGGGGAAGAAAATCCCCCCAGGGGATGAGAATAAGCTCAAATCAACTCTATTCCGAGTCCACCGTGTCGTCAACTGAACAAAAGAAGATCGACCCCACTATCCGCCATAATTGGCGTGCCGCAGGACTCCGTTATTACAGCTACAACTACTTTTTGAGGCAGATATTTGGCCATCGAGTCCAAAAGGTCAGTATTGACGCCGGATTCACCTGCCCCAACGTTGACGGGACAGTTGCCCTTGGCGGTTGCAACTTTTGCGACAATCGCAGCTTCAGCCCAAGTCGGCGACTCCCGAGGCAAACCATTCTGGAGCAAATCGACGAAGGGATCCGACGGCTGAAGCGGCGATATACTTGCGATCATTTCACGGCTTACTTTCAACCCGCCACCAACACCTACGCCGAAGTTGAAAAGTTGCGTCAGGTTTACTTTGAAGCCGTCTCGCATCCAAAAGTTGTGGCAATGGCCATTGGTACAAGACCGGACTGCGTTCCCGACGAAGTTATCGACTTGCTCGAAGAAGTCGCTTCGAAAGTTTATTTGAGCGTCGAATACGGAATGCAAACCATGCACGATCGGTCCCTGGAATGGATGAATCGAGGCCATGACCACGATTCCATGCTTGACGCCATGGAGAGAAGCCGCGGGCGCGGGTTTGAGATTTGCGCACACATCATGCTGGGACTGCCGGGAGAATCCTATGAAGACATGATGGAAACAGCTCGCGAGGCCGCCCGCCTAAAACTGGATTCGATCAAAATCCACAATCTTTACGCGGTCAAAAACACGCCACTCGGCGAACAAGTGGAACGAGGCGAAGTCGAGCTAATGGGCCGCGACGACTATATCAAAACGCTTGTCGACTTTTTGGAAGTCCTTCCACCCACTACGATCGTCGAAAGAATCAGTGGCGAGGCGCCCGGCGACTACTTCATTGGTCCAAGCTGGTGCCTCGACAAGCCAGGCGTGCTCAACGCGCTCGAATCCGAAATGAACCGCCGCGACACCTTCCAGGGCGCGAAATACGAAGATTCCTAGCGGATGGTCCTCGACGCTACTCCAAGCCATACGCCCCAGCTGGAACACCTATTGCGAGCGTATCGAGTTGCCAACGTATCGAGCTGCCCCCTTTTCTCGCTTCAGCAACACCAATACAAGCACGAAGCGCAAGCGAGTGATTCAGAATTGCGTTTTGTTTCGAATCGAATGCGCATCGGTTTGATTGCGCATCGATCGCGAACTCCATTCTGCTGGGAACCAGATGGTTCTGTCCAATGAGTCGAACCCAGGGAACGGTGCGATTGAGAGAAATTAGTTCTCTTCAGAAAGGCGCTGCAGTTCCTGGCGAGCTTGCTGCATCAACATGTTCGCGTCAATCGGCTCTGAGAAATCGCATGCGGTCATGGATGAAACAATCAGGCCAAGAGTCTTTTGGACTTGTGGCCAATCGGAACGGCTCGTGATTTCTGGATCTGCCAAAACATTTTGCATGATCTCGTCAATCTTGCCGTTGATTTCGACATTATGTTTCCGCAATTCGTGGCTGATTTTCTCGGCCAATCCTGAATTTGACATCGTTGATCCCTTGAATGATGAGTAATCATGGGGCGGGGCCCAATCACGGAAAACGATAGCTTATCGCCGAAAGTTGCTGGCAAGTTAAAGTCGCCGGAAATCATTGCCGAACCAATAGTTGTACAGGTTGTCACAATTGAACCGGATTTAAGTGGTTTTCAGGAACGACCGAAAAGTCTTCCTGGTTTACCTAACCACTTGACCGGAATTCCCCAAACCGATACCGTCAGGGGAAATGCTGGCAATCGTTTTCAGCTGGCTTTTTCTTTGGAATGAGCAAGCTGGAACACCAGAACCATGGCGTCGTGGCCGAGTGGCTAGGCAGCGGATTGCAAATCCGTCTACAGCGGTTCGACTCCGCTCGACGCCTTTTCTTTCTTCATCCGAATTTTCCCGGATGAGTCGCTCGTCGCTACTGAGCGATCCAATCCTGTCAGGCCTATCCTGCCAGGCGAGCCATTGAGGCATATCGAGGGATAAATTGCAGATCATTCACTTGGCGGGGATCGCTTGCTCCCTGATTGGAACCGCAATCTTGATCTGGCAATTATGGTCGAGGCAACGCCGCAACATTGAAAAAAATCAAAAGGACTTCAAGGATTTTATCGACAAACAGTAAGTCCTCAGCTTCTAACGAACGCAACTCGTTTGCCTGGCCGGTGCCGGTCAATTGGTAAAAAAGAAGTAACGCCAAATGATTGCCGATGTGATTCCATGGGAAATGGCGATGGGCCAGATGCATCGGAATGTTTCAAAGAAATACCCCCAAGTGATTCCACCGAATGCGATTAATCCCATGAAGATTATCGCTTGCCAGGGTTCCAATACCAGGAATAGAAAAAAGTGAATCAGACCGAATAGGAGTCCGGTGAAAATTATGGCAAAGTGCATTCCAAGCCGCGACTTGAGCCAGGACTGAATCATGCCGCGCCAAAAAAGTTCTTCGCCTAAACCCACCAGCAAAATGTAGTATCCGAAATAAACGATCAGGTTGGCCAACGACTCTTTGGCAACGGCCAATTTATATCCGGTGCTCGCCGCAAAAGAGATCCCTTGGATCGCGGGCGCATCTTTTGGAAGGTTGCCGATTCCAAACCAATGCAAAATGATGCCGCAGGCAACGCCAAAAATGATCCCGATTCCGATTGCGAATCCAAAAGCAATCGCATTTTGCCACCATGTTCCACGTAGTCCCAGTCCAAACGTACGTATCTCAACTTTTTTGAAGACAAGGCAGGCAAGCGCCACGATTGGAAAGGTCCAGGAATAAGAACCGAAGATGCCGCAGCACGCGAGAATAACCGAGATACCGATGATGATGGCCGGCAAAACGATTGGCCGTCCTGGTGAATCATTCATGGAGTGCTTTCCTTGGCCCAATCAAAACCCCATGATTTGCAGCTGCCAATAGATCATTGCCAAAGACATCAGAGTTGCGGGTAGGGACCACCCAAGTTTCAAATCTTTCAGAAACTTTGCCGATAGCAAAAGCCCGAATCCCGATCCGCCGATCAGCATACAACTTCCAATCATGTTCATCCATTGATCGAAACCATGATGGGCGCTGATCCGGAACAACAAAACAAGTGCGAAAATCCAGTAGACTAGAATCGTGAATCCGAGGGCAGTAAACATGCTGGCGATCCAAGAAACGGCTTTGGACGTTTGCTTTGATTGGGGTTCGGTTTCATTCATTGCTACGAACTGCCAGTTTTGTTTGTTGACCCGGAAACACTTGGAAAAATTCCAACTTGAAAGGCTCATGGACTCGCAATGAGTCTCAACCATTCCAAGTATCAACGCGTGCTCAAAACGAAAAAGAGATAGGAAAATTGAAAAAAATCCTGGTATTCAGTGATCTGCACTGCAACAAAAAACACGCAGAAAAACTCCTCGAAATGTCGCAAGGCGCCGATCTCGTTATCGGTGCCGGTGATTTTGCCAATCAACACCGCGGAATCAGTCTGTGCCTCGACATTCTCAAGCAAATGGAGAGCCCGTTTGTGGCGGTGCCCGGCAACAACGAAACACTGGTGGAACTCGAACAGGCGTGCCTCGATTGGGAAAACGCCCATGTTTTGCACGGAGAACAATTAGAAGTTGCCGGGGTGACCGTTTTTGGAATCGGTGGAGGAATTCCAGTCACGCCTTTCGGCGCATGGAGCTACGATTTCACGGAAGAGCAGGCGGAACAACTGCTGGTGAATTGTGAGTTTCCAGACGTTTTCGTAACCCACTCGCCCCCCTTTGGACATGTTGACCGAACCTCGGCTGGCGTTAGCGTTGGCAGCTCTGCGGTATTGGAAGCAGTAACGCGCTACCAGCCTCAGTTCGTCGTCTGCGGTCACATTCACGATTCATGGGAACAGGAATCCAACCACGGCAACTCGCTGATCCTGAACGTTGGCCCACGCGGGAGAATTCTAAACCTGGATTCCAAGGTATGAGAAAGCCGGTGTTGACGTCGAAGTTGATCCGAGCATAATGAGACTCAAATGATCACAAATCGCAAACATCACGGCCACCATCATCATTCTCAGAAATGACTTGGTTGGTGTACGTTTGAATTCAATAAGCCGACCTTGGGTCGGCTTTTTTTGTTGCTTAGCATCAAGTCGACCCAGGCACTACTTGGGAGATTTCGATGCCTTCTTCAGAACCTGATTCGATCAAACTTGCTTTGCCAAAAGGGAGAATGTTTGATCAGCTTGTGTCATTAATGGCTGACGCAGGAATTAAAGTTCGCCAGAGTGAGCGTGACTACCGGCCCAGTTTTTCATTGCCTGGATTCACCACCAAAATCCTAAAACCGCGAAACGTTGTGAGCATGCTGGTCGCCGAGGCTCGGGACGTTGGATTTGCTGGGGCGGATTGGGTTCGCGAAATGAACGCGACGCTGATTCCCTTGTTGGACACCGGGCTGAATCCGGTTCGCCTTGTCGCGGCGGCCCCCGAACAATTCCTTGTCGACGGAAAATTGCCGAATCGCCCGCTCGTGATTGCTTCTGAATATACGGAAATCTCGAAGCGATGGATTACCGATCAAGGACTTGATGCAACGGTTTTAACAACCTTTGGTGCCACAGAAGTCTTCCCGCCGGAAGACGCAGATTGCATCATCGACAATACCGCCACGGGATCGACACTTCGGGCCAACAATCTGGCAATCGTCGACGAAATCATGACTTCCTCGACCATGCTTTACGCGAACGAGAAAGCCCTGGACAACCTGGTTTTCCGAGAGCGAATTGAAGTCCTCGTCATGTTGCTTCAATCGGTACTCGATGCCCGGGAGAGAGTCATGCTGGACTTGAATGTTTCCCGGGATAACCTTGCCAAGGTAATTGATTGCTTACCTTGTATGCGGGAGCCCACCGTTTCTTCTCTTCGGAACGAAAGCTGGTTCGCAATTCGCGCCGCTGTCAAACGGAGCGAGCTTCTCAAGTTGATTCCTGTTTTGAAACAGCACGGGGCTTGCGACATCGTCACTTCCAGCCCTGCTCAAATTATTCCTTAAGCCACGGTGACTTCTCGCTATGAACGACCCAACCCAAACAGAATACGAAGCGAAAAGCTACGAAGGGGCGACCTTTGTCGATCCCATTCGCCTGGATCTCAGTCGCAATGAAGGTTCCGCAGCCGTACGTGAACAGCCGATTGCCAAGCCTTATTCTCAGGTGAATCGATACCCGTCGATGGCAACGCTAACCAAATTGCTGGCAACCAACTATCAAGTCGGGGAAGCCCAAGTTGTCGTTACCGCCGGGGGCGATCAAGCGATCGAGTCCGTTTTTCGCCGGACGGCGCTTGGCACCGATGGAACGGCCAAGGTGTTAACGCATTCCCCTTCTTTCGAGATGCTTGACGTTTATGCCAACAACGTCAAGTGTCGCAAGGAAAGCGTCGTTTGGCTCGAAGGTTCGTTTCCCGTCGACGATTTCAAGAACAAGTTGGGATCGGTCGATCTGGCCGTTATCGTCAGTCCCAATAACCCAACGGGCTCGGCCCTATCCACGGAAGAGATCGTCGAAATCGCAGAAGCCGCTCGTGCCGCGCAAACCCTGCTGTTAGTTGATCTGGCTTACATCGAATTCAACGATTCGGATCCGACTTCCAGATTGTTGGCTTTTGAAAATGTCGTGATGATTCGGAGTCTTTCCAAGGCTTGGGGCTTGGCCGGACTTCGCATCGGTGCCGCCATTTCTTCCAACGAGAAGTTGATCTCGGACATCGAGTCGATTCGAGGGCCATTCCCGGTTTCCTCGGAATCCATCCAGATTGCCGAGCAAGCGTTGGCGATCGGGGACCGGCGGATGGTCGCGAATGTTGAACAAGTTCGATCGAATCGCGGGCAACTTGTCGAATTCCTGAACGCCCATGCCGTCTCGACTCTGGATACGAGCGCCAACTTTGTAACCGCCAAGTTTTCTTCGGCAGATGAAATGAAAAACAAGTTGGCCAAACAGGGAACAGGCGTTCGATCTTTTCCGAGCTCAAACCATCTTGCCGATTGTTTGCGAATCACGATTCCGGCGGAGCCGTTTCAGTTTGCCCAACTGATTTCGACGCTTTCGGTCGCTCTCGACATTCCCGACCCTGCTCCGAAAAAGACGGTCGGAACAGAGACTGGGCGACAGGCAAGCGTCGAACGCAAAACCAACGAAACGGATATTCAGCTCAAGATCAACCTCGATGGTACTGGTTCCGCCGACATCAAAACGGGACTTGGCTTTTTTGACCACATGCTTACGGCGCTAACCTGCCATGGTCGATTCGATTTGACCTTGCACTGCGATGGCGATACGGAAGTCGATGATCATCACACGGTCGAAGATTGTGCGATTGCCTTGGGCGATGCGTTTCGGCAAGCCCTGGGTGACAAACGGGGTGTCTATCGATTTGCCACCGCCCACGCGCCACTGGATGAAGCCCTGGTGCGTTGCGTGGTCGATTTGTCCGGTCGAGCCGACGACCAGATCGAACTTGGGTTCGTTCGCGAAGCCATTGGGGTCGTCGCTACAGAGAATCTGACACATTTCTTTGTTTCTTTCGCGGCCAATTTACGTTGCGCTCTCCATCTCGATTTGATTCGCGGCACGAATGACCACCACAAAGCCGAAGCGGCTTTCAAAGCATTGGCATTGGCACTTCGAGAAGCAGTGACAATTCGCGACTCACAGATACCCAGCACCAAAGGAGTGGTTTGATGCCCCAGGTAAGTGTTATCGATACAAGGGTAGCCAATATCGCGTCCATGTGTGTGGCACTGGAACGACTCGAGGCCCATGTCGAACTTGCATCGACCGCAGAAAAAATAGCCGAAGCCGAATTCGTGGTATTGCCGGGCGTTGGGAGTTTCGCCGCAGGCATGGAGCGAATCACGGCACTACAGATCAGTGACGCCATTCGCAATCGCGTGAAAGAAAATCAACCGACGCTCGCCGTCTGCCTCGGCCTCCAACTGTTTTGTGCCTCCAGCGCTGAAAGTCCGAACACGGAGGGTCTTGGGATCGTCAACACCGAAGTCGAACGTTTCGATTCGACTTTGAAAGTGCCCCAGCTTGGTTGGAATACCGTTTCTCCCAAAACTGATTCCAACGCATTTTTTGAATCGGGAGCGGCTTACTTTGCAAACTCATTTTGTGTTCGCAACATTCCGGAAGGATGGGAATATGCGACGACAAACTACGGAGGGGACTTCGTAAGTTCTTTTTGGAAAGGAAGGATTCTTTGCTGCCAGTTTCACCCGGAGCTTTCCGGAACATGGGGTCTCGATCTGATGAAACGTTGGCTATCCACCACAAGTAATCGGTCATTGGAGGACGTGAAATGTTAATGCCGCGAATCATCCCCTGTCTCGACGTCCGCGATGGGCGAGTTGTCAAAGGTGTCAAATTCCAAGGACTTCGCGATGCCGGCGACCCAACCGAGCTTTCGGCACGCTACGAATCCGAAGGCGCTGACGAGTTGGTCGTGCTGGACGTATCTGCGACCGTCGACGGACGAATCGCAATGTTGCAAACCGTGGAACAGGTTCGACGCCAACTCTCGATCCCGCTGACCGTCGGCGGGGGCATCAAAACGGTGGACGATGCCGAGCGACTTCTGCAGGCCGGTGCGGATAAAGTAAGTATCAATTCGGCGGCAGTCCAGCGTCCCGATTTGGTGGATGAAATGAGCCAGCGATTTGGGGCCCAATGCACGGTCGTCGCGATTGACGCGTTCCTCGCGGAAGAGGAACAAGCTAAGTGGCAAATCAGAACTCGATCGGGAACGGAAAAAATCACTCTGGATGCCATTGCTTGGGGGCAGGAAGTTCAACGTCGCGGGGCTGGTGAAATCCTTCTTACCAGTTGGGATCGTGACGGAACTCGAGAAGGCTATGACCTGCCTCTCATGAGGGCATTTACCGACAAGGTTTCCATTCCGGTCATTGCTTCCGGTGGCGCCGACCAGGCAATTCACCTCAAAGAAGCGTTTCAAGCGGGAGCCCATGCCGTTCTCGCGGCTTCCATTTTCCATGACCGGGATTCGACGGTAGCGGCCGTCAAACAGGAACTTCAAAACTTGGGAATCAACGTACGCCTCTAATGCTTGTTTCATACACAATAAAATCAAAGGAAGAGCTTCCAGGCCTGGTCAAGAGAATTCTTGCGCGGCATTTTTTCGGAACGGTCCTTCTCGAATTGGAAACCCCGTTCGGCCTTGGGGATTCAACCACGATTCGCGATTTGGTATTCACTCATCCCTGCTGGCTCAAAACGGAAGGAGCCAGCGAGCCGGTCTTGAAATCCTGGTTTGATGCCGGAATCAGAAAAATCGCATTACCCGCCAACGACCAAGGCTCGGAGACGACTCAACTCGATTCAAAACGATTGATGTTTGAAGAAATCAGTCAGGTATCGCAACTTGGCGACGCGGTGGATAAAGCCCGAACTGGAAAGCTGTTTTCGATCGATTCATCCAACAATCCATCCTGGCTTGGAGACTTGCTTTTCCAGTCATTGCGCTGCGATCGGCCGGACGGCTTGATCCCGACCGTGGTCGCGGACGAATTTGGAGTCGCCCTGGGTTTGGTCTACTCCAACCGGGCGAGCATTCAAGCTTCGTTGGAATCCGGCAAAGGCGTTTACTGGTCGCGATCCCGCAACGAGTTATGGGAAAAAGGGAAAACCAGTGGTGCGACGCAATCGCTGGTTCGAATCGATCCCGATTGTGACCGCGACGCGCTTCGGTTTACGGTCAAACAGGTTGGAAGCGGTTTTTGCCATCTGGAAAGGCGAAATTGCTTCTGCGATTCGGAATCGGATCTCGGTTCCGTGTTTCGCCATTTGAAAAGCAAAATTGATCAGGCGGAACCCAACTCCTACACTCGCCGACTTGTCGCCGACGACGTGTTGCGGCACGCAAAACTTCGTGAAGAAGCTGCCGAGCTTTGCGGTGCATCCAATGTCGCCGAAATCACCTGGGAATCCGCCGACCTTTTTTACTTTAGCCTGGCCAACGCCATCGCAAACGACGTTGACCTCTCCGATATCGTTGGGGAGCTGATTCGACGCACTCAGAAAGTGACGAGGCGACCAGGAAATGCCAAGAGCCAGTACATCGAAGAGCGAAAAGCAGATGATGAATGATATGAACCAGCCAATATTTCGAAAGCTCGATTTGAATTCGCTTGAGCATTTCGATTCGACCATTGGGCTTGACGACTCGACGATTTCGGAGACGGTGCAAATCGTCAATGCCGTGGAAAATGGTGGCGACCAATCGCTCCTCGAATTCGTAAGAAAGTTCGAAAATGACGCGATCAAAAATGTCGAAATACTAAGTCGCGACGCGCTTGAGGAATCCTTGAAAGAGATTGATTCCGAAACAAGAACGATCCTGGAAAACACATGTGAACGTATTTCGACTTTCGCCAAAGCTCAACTCGATTCCATCCAGGAGGTTACCGTCGACGTTCCGGGCGGAAGGGCAGGGCACACGGTTGAACCCATCGAAGCCGTCGGATGTTACGCGCCCGGCGGTCGTTACCCGCTCCCTTCGTCGGTGCTCATGACGGCCGCGGTCGCACGAGCTGCCGGCTGCCCAAAGGTCTATGTCGCCTCGCCGAATCCCAATGCGGTAACACGGGCCGCGGCTTGGATTGCGGGAGCCGATGCCCTCGTTCCCTATGGTGGCGCCCATATGATTTCCGCGATGGCGAATGGAACCGAATCCATCCCCAAAGTTGATTTGATTGTCGGTCCCGGGAATCGGTGGGTTACCGCGGCGAAACAGATTGTTTTTGGCCGCGTCGCCATCGATATGCTTGCCGGACCATCGGAACTATTGATCCTCGCCGATGAAAACGCGGATCCCAAAGTGATCGCAGCCGATCTCCTCGCCCAAGCCGAACACGACGATGAAGCTCGAACGTTCCTGGTTTCGACGAGCCAAGAAATCGCTGATGCGACGATTGTCGAACTGGAAAAACAGCTGAAGGAAATTGGAACCCGGGAAGTTGCCAGAAAGTCCTTGCAAAACGGCGGCTACGTTCTGACAAATTCTTTGGAGCAATCCATCGAAATTGCCAATCGGCTTGCGGCCGAGCATTTGCAAATCCAATGCGAAGACGCAGCATCGATCGCGAAACGGATAGCGCATGCCGGCTGTATTTTTGTCGGCAACCGAACCGCCGAAGTCTTTGGCGACTACGGAATCGGACCCAATCATACGTTGCCCACCGCGGGAACCGCACGCTACCGAGGCGGTCTGAGTGTTTTTGATTTCGTGCGGATCCGAACCTGGCTTGAACTGGATCAGTTGCCCGATCGTTGCCGCCAAGAAATGGCGGCACTTGCTGATTTGGAAGGACTTGAAGCCCACGCGCGAGCCTGTCGCATTGCAAGAACGTAGTGCCTTACAAACACCAGCCCTCTTACCAACACCAGCCCTCTTACCAACACCAGCCCTCTTACAAACACCAGCTCCTTACAATCACCAGCTCCTTACAATCACAAGCTCCTTACAATCACCTGGCCTCTGGATTACTTTTCCAGGAACGCCCGGTCCTTTTCCGAAAGCTGAGCATCGCGAAGCTGGATGGCTTTTCCATCATGCTTCCGAATCAGGGTGACAATTCCGTGAGAATGGGACTGTAGCCTGGCCTCAATCTTGAATTGACCGTCGGCGCTGAGCCAATGCCGAAATCCGTCCTTCCTCGGCGTTTCCGTATTACCTTCTTTGGAAAGCCCGTTGTCGGCTCCCACCACAAGTTGAAATGCTTTCTGGTTGAGCCGCCAAAGAGCAATCGCCTTTTCGCGAGTCCGCGTGCAAATCAGAACCAGGTTTCGATTGACCGGTACCGCATTGTAGACGTCAAAGCGAGTCACCTTTGATCCGCCAAGCGGTTGGTCATTCCCAGACTTCCAAAACTCAACCATGCCCGTACGGGAGCAAGTCAAAAAAACGTCTCGCCCTGCCCAGTAATTGAGATCCTGAAAATAACGATCCTTGGTTCCAAACCACTCGTCCGTGATCTTGCCTTGATCAATGTCATAGACGATCGCGGTGTCATCGGTAGTTATGAGCAATTGCTTGCCGTCTTTGGTCGCCCGCATTCGCATTGGTCGGGAAGGCAGGTCAACCAATTTTTCGGACTCTCCACCTTTTTCGACGGCCCATTTCCGAAGGGTAAATTCCCCCTCTCCTTCATCGCCGATAACGAAAACATGGTTGGATTCGGGAATGAAACAGATTCCATTCGCTTGCAGTTTATGTCCAGGAATGCGACCAACGATTTTTCCGGTGTCCAGGTTGATCAGCTTCGGCTCACCATTTCCGCCGACCGCCAACCAATTTTTTTCCGGCAATTCGGCAAGACGACCGGGGCGAAAGGGAATCTCCACGCTGTGAACCATTTCAAGGTCGGGCAAACTAAGAACGACGACCTTGTTTGGATCGACGGTCGCGTATACACGCTTCATGTCTTTGGAAAAGATGGCCTTCAAGATCATCTTTTTGTTTTCGGACTCAAATGTCGCGGTCGGTTGATTCCAGTTGCCAACCTTCCAAAGTGCAATCTTGCCCTGGACACCATGCGATAACAGGATTTGCTTTCGGGCCCCGAGTTCGAGACCGAAAACGGAACTGGGATGCACCGACTCAAGGTGAAGTTCGGGTTTGCCGCCAAGCAGTTGTTCGCGGTCTTGCGCGAACCCAACCGCAGGCAAAACGAGCAAAACGACCGAGGCGACCACGAATGGATCGATCAAGTTCCCAATACGCATCGCTCGCCCCTGGTAAGTAGATCTGGGTCTATCGTTTGTCGTTTGTTTTCGAATCATCCGAAGACTTGGGTTTCCATTCTGAGGCCTTGATTTCTTTGAGATCGGAATCATCTCGGGCAAAAAACATCAGGTGCTGCCACGGAAGTTTGTTGTATTCTTTGACAAGCTTGAACCCGTTGGCCGGAAACTCTTTCATGATCTGCTCCTTGCTCATCTTGTGGAGCAACCGAATTGGAACGTCCTCGTCCTCCATGCGATACTCGACAAGTGCAATCACTCCGTTTTTCTTGAGTGAATCTCGCATCGATTTGAGCATGTATTCGGGATGCGAAAACTCGTGATAAACGTCCACCATCAAAATCAGGTCGAATGTATCCCTTGGAATTCGTGGATTATGAAAACTACCCAGAATCGGAACCACGTTTTCCACTCCCTGATCCTCACATCGCTCTCGCAAATACTCAAGCATCTTCGATTGGATGTCGACGCCGTAGACCATGCCTTTGTCGCCAATCAGCTTGGCCATCTGCAGCGAGTGATAACCATTTCCGCAGCCCATATCGCAAATGGACATTCCTTTTTTCAAGCCCAGGTTCGCCAACAGCAGTGAGCAGCGTTCTTCCCGTTCACGAACGTCGCGAATCAGCCATTCGGCACCGGTGTAATGCATGGTCCTGGCAATCCGTCGGCCTTTGTATTCCGTTCGGCCCTCGGGCACACCCTTCTTTTCATCCTGCTTTTTCTGTTCCGTTTCCTGACCGGATTTCGCCGATTTTTCCTGCCCCGAAAGGCGTGGTTTGGGAACGGTCGTGACGAACAGGATAGCGCACAACAAGAAAGAAAAACCAAGTTGAGTCCGAAACATTTTCACACCTGTGTAAGGAAGATGTTCGCTAAATTGAATCACTCTGTCGAAGCCGACACACGCCAACGCATGTTGAACAACCAGATCATTGTACAAAACATGAATAGGTTAAGACCGATCGTGAATGAAACGTATAACAAGAAATGTGCCAGGTCCTTATGCGGGTACCCGAAGAAGTTGGGAGTTGTCGACCCCGTGGCCGGTTGCCAGCGCATCTCTCCGGCGTTGTTCTCGACGTAGAGCGGGAATTCAAATGAGGCCTGGAACGGGCTTGTGATTGTGACATACCAGATGTTTTTGATCGTCTCGGGATCCGTAAAGAATTCGCTAGCCAAAAACATCAATGCGACCGGAGCACAGTAAAGTGAAACGATAATGGTGTAGGTCACCATCAAGCTGATCGAGGTTCTCTTGAAAATGCACGAACAAAACAGCGCCAACATCGACGTGGTCAGGCAAGTCAAAACGATAATGATTACAAACGCCAGGAACGTCAGGATGTTTTCACGAAAGTCTGCAACGAAAGGCACCGCGAGGACGATCGGGAAAGCGACAAACGAGGTGAGTACCGTTGAAACGCGAAGCCCCGAAAGCAACTTGCCCCAGAGGATCTGCCAAGGCGTTATCGTTGTGGTCAACAACAAATCCAAGGTCTCCCGTTCACGTTCGCTGGTCACGCTACCAGCGGAAAAAACCGGACCAATCAGGATATTGAAAACGATCACATAAACGATGTAGAAAGGTGCCAGGTCCCGGAAGATATAGAGAAACACCGCCATCAAAACGATCGCCAAAACCATACTGATTTGAATGGCAATTCGCAGCATCAACGTGCCCTGACCGAATATCTCGCTTCGCATCTCCTTGTCGTAAACCGGATTGAGCCCGTCGTTCATCAAGGTCTTGCGTTTTGGTGGAGCAAAAAGCTTGTCAGGAAATTGATCCGGTTGAATCACGAGACCAATCGCCTGTTCCGATTCCTGCTCAATATCAACAACCTCTTTTCCTTCGCTCCCCATATCCGGCGGATAAAGCAGACGGGATGCGGCAACATAGAAAAGTGGAATGCAAATCGAAGCCGCAATGCCCGGAATCACCGTGAAGGTTAACTTGAGCCGGGTTTCACCAAAGCCACTCAATGACTGCCAAAATACAACGCAGGCGATCGCCAAAGGCAAAATCACCAGGTAGGAAACCACCAGGGAAGCGGAGGTCCGTTTAAAAAAGCTGCTGCATGCAATGCTGATCACTCCAAACGTGATCACCACCACGAGCAAAGCAAAATAGGCCGCGAAGACCTCATAAATCGAGACGCCTCCCAGCGGCAGACAAAGCATCACAATCGGCAAAGACGAAAAGATGAGAATTCCAAGATGCGTCAGCGCTGCGATCGCCTTCCCGAACACGATCGATTTGGGATGAAGCGGGCTCGCCAACAGCATCTCGAAAGTCTTGCGTTCCTTCTCGCCGCTGACCGCTCCAGCAGCAAAACTGGGAGTCATCAACGACGCCAACACAAACTGCCCAAGAAAAAACAAGTCGATCAGATCGCTGGAGTTTTTTCCTTCGCTCAAATCAAGCTGAATGTTTTCCTGGGGCCAGGCAAGATAGACAACGGCGGCCAACAACAATTGATAGAGAAGCAACAGGACAAAAGCGCGATTCATTCGCAAATTGACCAGCAACTCTCGTTGTAGTACCGGGTTGTCCAGATATTTCATTGTGATTCGTTATCGTTTCGCCTGCTCAACAGGCGTGTCATTCTCGACGGGCGTGTCATTTTTTACAGGCGACAATTCGCAGGCTAATACTTGCGCGGCGTGATCGTCGCTTGGACTCGTGACGGTAGTCCTTGAAGCCTCAGGAATCCTTCGGCGTCCGTTTGATTATACGCTCCGCCGCCCTCCATGGTTGCCACGGACTCATCATAAAGACTCACGGGACTGTTCCGGGATTCCAGAATGATATTGCCTTTATAAAGTTTGAGAGCAACATTTCCGGTGACATTTTTCTGGGCCTCAGCATTGAAAGCAAATAATGCGTCCATTTTGGGTACAAACCAGAAACCGTAATACACCATTTCGGCAACTTCCGGGGAAAGCCGGTCACGCAAATGCATCAAATCTCGATCCATCGTTAACTGCTCAACGTAACGATGGGCGTCATAAAGAACCGTCATGCCTGGCGCCTCATAGACCCCACGGCTTTTCATCCCAACAAACCGGTTCTCGACGACATCGATTCGGCCGACGCCATTTCGTCCCCCGATTTCGTTGAGTTCGGTGACGATTTCCAGCGGAGTCATTTTCTTGCCGTTGACGGCCACGGGAACGCCCGATTCGAAATCGATGCTGACAACTTCCGCCGTATCGGGAGCTTCCTGAGGCGATACTCCCATTCCAAACTCGACGATCTCGACGCCGTTGACTTCCAGGTCCTCGAGTCGCCCAGCTTCATAACTGATATGCAAACAATTCTCGTCGCTACTGTAGGGTTTCTCAATCGAGGCCTTGATGGGAATATTTTTCTTTTCGCAATACTCGATCATTTCCGTCCGACCGGGAAATGCATTTCGGAATGACTCCATCCTCCAAGGCGCAAGGACTTCGACATTCGCATCGAGGGCTTCTGCAGCCAAT
Source organism: uncultured Pirellulaceae bacterium (assembly GCA_964434955.1). Lineage (GTDB taxonomy): Bacteria > Planctomycetota > Planctomycetia > Pirellulales > Pirellulaceae > JANQLU01. Next base: position 8,647 of record CAYSXI010000057.1, on the reverse strand, counting down.
TGGAACCGACACTGATCATTCCCTTTTCCTGTCGCCCCATGGGCATAAACATTGGCCCCAACTTCTCTCGCCACCTGAAGACAAGCTTTTGAAATCAGCGGTCTCGCAATGGATGTACCAAGAAGGTAGATGGCCTCGTATTTTGCTTGCCAAGCCAAAACAGGAAACGCAAAGTCACTGCACAGTTCTTCGCGAGCGTCGACGATCTGAGCGGATGCCGCGCCGATGTCCCTTGCCTTTTGCAAAATGGCCTCACGATCCTCGCAAGGCTGGCCGAGATCCACGTAGACGGCGTGGACTTCATACCCTTCGTCCATCAGCCAACCAAGAATGACCGAAGTATCTAATCCACCGGAATAAGCTAAAACACAAGTTGGCATGGCGTTGGAATCTGTTAAAACGTCAAACGATTGAAAACCACATTGTATTTTTGAGTTGCCAGTTCGGATAGAACCGGTGCCTTTGTTTCCGATGAATCGAAACCAATTTGAGAAAGCTGCCAAGTTATTCCGCGCCGGGAGATTGACGCTTGAGGAGTTCAGTGCCCAGGCGTTGAGCAGCAAACGAGCCGAGAATTCGTCCACCGAATCAAGATCGGAAGAATCTGAGCCGCACCAGAAACCTGAGGACCTAAAGTCTTTCTTTGATCGCAGGCCGGACAGCCATAAGGGTGACTATGGGCGATGCCTGATAATTGGCGGCTCGCAGAACATGCCGGGAGCTGTCGCCCTCGCGGGTTTGGCGGCATTGCGTTTCGGGGCTGGGCTCGTTCGGATCGCCAGCGTCGAAAACGCCACACAAGCCGCCCAACATTTCGAGCCCTGCCTGATGACCTTTCCGCTCCAAGCTGACGGTGAAGGTTTGATCAACGAGTCGGTTTCCCGCCTAGAAGACCAAATTGAGTGGGCCGATTGCATTGCGATCGGACCGGGCTTGGGACAAAGCAACAAAATCAAGGATTTGGTCGCTCAGGTGATTGAAGCCGCGACCTGCCCACTGGTGATCGATGCCGATGGGCTCAATGCAATCGCCCCTTTATCCGAGCAAGCCCGGCTAAGTGGAAACGCAGTTTTGACTCCCCACCCGGGCGAATGCCAACGCCTTTTCCCTCAGTGCGGCGGCAATCGAGACTCCATGAAACAGGCTTGCGAAGCCCACAGTCGCGAATTCGAAACAACCTTTGTCCTCAAAGGGCATGAAACGCTTGTCATTCGAAAGGGTGACGCGAGCAAAAATTCCACTGGCAATCCTGGAATGGCCACCGCCGGATCCGGGGATGTTCTCACTGGCTGCATTGCCTCGTTGCTGGCCCAAGGAATTCCCGCAAAAACTGCGGTGCCTTTCGCGGTACAAATCCACGGTCTCGCCGGAGATCTGGGTGCCGAGAAACTGGGACAAGCCAGCCTGATCGCGACGGATATCCTTCAACAGATCCCGACGGCTTTGGAAAAGTACCGATTGGAACAAGGATTCTAGTCCTTTGTTTTTCGCGCCAAAATTCGTGATAATCGTTTCGCTACAAAACTCGGAGGAAACGGCATGAATCGCGCAATCCCGCAATCAATTTTCATTCTCTGCGTTTGGATATTTGGGATCACCTTTTTCGATGGGTCCGCTCGAGCTCAATCGAGGGCCGTCGAATCAAACAAGGCCGCTACCGTCAGGAAAATCGATCGACCAAATATTTTGTTCATCATGTCGGACGATCACACGACGCAGGCAATCGGCGCGTACAAGAGCCGTTTGGCCAAGCTTAACCCGACACCGAACATCGATGCGCTTGCCAAAAATGGGATGCGCTTCGACCGCGTCTATTGCAACAACTCAATCTGCACACCCAGTCGCGCCAGCATCATCACCGGACAATATCCGCAAACCAATGGTGTGCTTGATTTAACCGGCAACATTCCGCCAAAGCGTCAGTTCTTGCCAATTGAAATGAAAAAGGCAGGCTACCAAACGGCGATGATCGGCAAATGGCATTTACGAAAAGAACCGGCAGCTTTCGACTACTATTGCGTCCTGCCCGGCCAAGGAAAGTACTTCAACCCGGTCTTCCGCATTCGGGGCGAAAGGCCGTGGCCCCAAAATACCATCCGCACAAAAGATAAACATTCCTCGGACGCCATCACGGACATCAGTTTGAAATGGCTAAAGGAATCATGGGATCGCGAACGCCCATTTTTCTTGATGCACCATTTTAAAGCACCCCACGACATGTTCCAAAACGCGCCGCGATACAACGAATACTTGGAAGATGTCGAGATTCCCGAACCCGACAACTTGCACGATCAGCCAGCCAAGGGATTCGGCTCGGTCGCGAGTCGTGGATTCGGCTCCGGATTGGCAAAGGGACATGAAAGTTGGCAATTGGGCCGGAGACTTAAAATTGATCCCGAACTCGAATCAAGGGCCTACACGAAAGCGAATTACCAGGCCTATCTGAAGAGGTATTTACGTTGCGTCAAAGGCGTTGACGACAACGTCAAACGACTGATTGCCTTCCTGCGCGACGAAGGGCAACTGGAAAACACATTGATTGTTTACACTGGCGACCAAGGCTTCTTTCTCGGCGAACACGACTTGATGGACAAGCGTTGGATGTATGAAGAAGCCTTTCGCATGCCCTTCATCATGCATTGGCCAAAAAAAATCAATGCTGGGTCAACCAACCATTGGCTAATCAACAATACGGACTTCGCACCGACGCTTTTGGAGATTGCGGGAGCCGAGGAAACGCCCAAGTACATGCAAGGTCGTAGCTTTGCGGCAGGAATCCGAAAGGATGCGGCTCCGCCAAAAGACTGGCGAAAGGTGACTTACTATCGATATTGGATGCATATGGCCCATCGATTGCGGGTGCCAGCGCATTTCGGCGTCCGTGACGAACGCTACAAGCTGATCTTCTTTTACGGCTGTAAGCCCGACGATACGAGTCTCCGGACACCGGTTGCCTGGGAACTCTACGACCTGAAAACCGACCCCTTTGAAATGCAGAACCTTTATTACAACCCACGCTACCAAGATGTTATTTCAAAACTCAAATTGGAGCTCAAAAACGTCCGTCAGGAATTAAAGGAAACCGACGAGCGCTACCCGAAGATCCAGAAGATCATTGATGACAACTGGAACCATTGATTTTTTGGTTCGCCGCAAATCATCGACAAGAGAACTCAACGTGATTGAAAACAAAATCCACCCTGTTTTGGCGTTCCAATTATCTCGATCCGCTACGATTGCCATTCTTCTTTTGACGGTTTCGTTGATCTCGATCGATCGACTGCTTCCGTCAGGCCAGTTGATGGCGAACGAAACCAAACGCCCTAACTTCATTGTTATCCTCGCGGACGACCAAGGATTTGAAGATATCGGCTGCTACGGTTCGAAAAAGATTCGCACTCCCAACCTGGATCGCCTGGCTTCGGAAGGCATTCGTTTCACCGACTTTTATGCCCAAACGATTTGTGGTCCCTCGCGCGCGGCACTAATGACGGGCTGCTACCCTCCGCGCGTTGCCGAACGCGGCAATCGCAAGAACATGCACCCCCATTTGCACTCAAAAGAAATTACGATCGCCGAAGTCCTGAAGACCGCTGGCTATCAAACTGGTTGCTTTGGAAAATGGGACTTGGCCAAACATTCGCAACGTGGCTTCTTCAAAGACTTGATGCCAAACCAGCAAGGATTCGACTACTTTTTCGGTACGCCGACGAGCAATGATGGATTTGTTGATCTTTACCGAAACGACGAGTGCATCGAGAAAAAAGCGGCGATGGCGAAGTTGACGCAACGATACACGGACGAAGCAATCGCATTCATGAAGCGAAACAAAGAAAAACCATTTTTCGTCTATGTGCCACACACCATGCCACACACACGCTTGGCCGCATCGGATAAATTTCGCAACCAATCCAAGCGGGGGTTGTATGGCGATGTTATTGAGGAAATCGATTTCAATGTCGGGCGGATTGTCGACACCGTCAAGGAATTGAATTTGCAAGACAATACCTGGATTTTCTACACGAGCGACAATGGCCCTTGGCTCATCAAAAACAAGGGCTATGTCGATGGCGATTTGCCCCAACACCATGGCGGTTCCGCAGGCCCGCTTCGAAGCGGCAAGGTTTCAACCTGGGAAGGCGGGATTCGCGTGCCAGCGATCGCCTGGGCTCCTGGCAGGATCCCGGCAAGCAAAGTTTGCAACAAGATTGCCGCAACCATCGACCTGTTTCCAACATTGGCCAAACTGTCGGGAGCCTCGATCCCAGAGGATCGCGTGATCGATGGCGTCGACATATCGCATTTGCTTCGCGGTGAGTTTTCAAAAGCAGACGCGTCGAGACACTTTCTTTACTTTCATCTCAACCATCTTCAGGCAGTTCGACAGGGCAAATGGAAGTTAATTCTCCCGCGACCAGAAGATCCGGAATGGCTGGGGCCACAGGCCAGGAATCGACATATCCATCCGCGGGACGACGGCGAAATCGCAAAGCCATTTCTCGTGGATCTTGAGAAGGATCCCGGCGAAACAAAAAATGTCGCGGCGAGCCACCCTCAAATTGTCGAGAAATTGAATGCGATTGTGAAATCGGCCAGGCAGGACATCGGGGATCACGATCGCATCGGCGCAAACGTTCGTTTTTTCGATCCGTTTGACCAACGCCCGACAAAACCTAACGCGGCCTGGATCAAGCCTAAGGGAAAATAGCCCGACGCCTTGGCAACGCAAGTCGTGCAACGCGCGTCATCGACGGGCCCTTTTTGCAACTACTCGTTGAAAAGGAATTCCATTAATATGGGTCCATGGTTAGTTATCAATTCGACATATTGGTGGTTGGTGCCGGGCACGCAGGAACCGAGGCGGCGATGGCGGCTGCGCGGATGGGTGCCAACGTCGCACTCCTGACGACCAACCTCGACACGGTCGGTCAGATGAGCTGCAATCCGGCGATTGGTGGCGTTGCCAAGGGACACCTGGTTCGTGAAATCGATGCCATGGGCGGAATCATGGGGCAGGCAATCGACGCGACCGGCATTCAGTTTCGAATGTTAAACTTGCGAAAAGGTCCGGCGATGCACAGTCCTCGGGCCCAGGCCGATAAGAAGGCCTATCAAAACTGGGTGAAATTTGCTTGTGAAGATCAACCCAACCTGACGCTTCGCCAGGAAATTGTCGAAGGCCTCCTGACCGATGACTCGGGCCAAAAAATTACGGTGGTCCGCTGCCGCGGCGATGCCGACTACCGAGCGAACGCAGTCGTTCTGACGACCGGTACGTTTCTTCAGGCCATCATGCATACCGGCGAAGCGAAATCGGCCGGGGGTCGTGCTGGCGAGGGAACCACGGCCGGCATCAGTGGTGCGCTCCAACGATTGAATTTTCGTCTGGAGCGTTTCAAGACCGGGACACCCCCACGATTGAACGCGCGAACCATTGATTTCGAAAAAACGGAAATCCAGCCCGGCGATGAATCCCCTCAGCCGTTTTCGTTTTTGTCGGACGATTTTCAGGTCGAACAAATCCCTTGTTGGATCACCTACACCAACGAACAGGTTCACGATGTGATTCGGGCCAACCTGGAACGGGCCCCGATGTACACCGGGCAAATCAATTCGAGCGGCCCACGATATTGCCCTTCCATCGAGGACAAGGTCGTTCGCTTTGCCGACAAAGACCGTCATCAGTTGTTCCTTGAACCCGAGGGACGGCAAACGAACGAAGTTTATGTCAACGGGATTTCGACCAGTCTTCCGCGGGACGTCCAGGACCAGATTTTCAAATTTATCCCTGGCCTGGAGAACGCTGAAATCATGCGCTATGGCTACGCGGTCGAATATGATTTCTGCCCGCCTGACCAGCTGAGACAGACATTGGAAACGAAGGCAGTTTCAGGCCTCTATTTTGCCGGCCAGATCAACGGGACTACCGGTTACGAGGAAGCCGGAGCCCAGGGTTTGATTGCCGGTGCGAATGCCGCCGCGAAACTTGCTAACTTGCCCGAGTTGATCGTGGATCGAAACGAAGGCTACATCGGTGTCCTGATTGATGACTTGGTTACTTGCAGCGTTGACGAGCCCTATCGCATGTTCACGAGTCGCGCCGAATATCGATTGATGTTGCGTCAGGACAATGCCGATCGACGTCTCACGCCGCTGGCCCAGAAATTTGGGTTGATCGAAGAAGCGCGCTGGCAAAGATTGTCCGAGAAGGAATCCGCAATCAGCGATGCAAAGAAGATTGCTGCCAAGAAACGAATTGGCGAAGTCACGATCGAAAAATACTTGAGACGACCGGACGCGGAATGGTCTGCCGTTTGTGATTCCGCCCCAGAATTCGGAGACTTGCCGCAACCCGTCATGGATCAACTCATCAATGACATCAAGTACGCGGGCTACATCGATCGACAAACGACCGAAATCGAAAGACAAAAGCGAATGGCCCAGAGAACCATTCCCTTGGATTTCGATTATCAGAAGATTTCGCATCTTCGAAACGAAGCCAAGGAAAAACTGACCCGTTTTCAGCCCCGAAACCTGGAACAAGCAGGAAGAATCAGCGGGATCACGCCCGCCGACATTTCATTGCTCCTGTTGTTTCTCGACGGAAAAGTAAAAGCGTAGCCGGTCGATGGTGAAGTCGTCCTCGCTATTTCTTCGTTGATTCTTTCGGCAGTTCCGCCGTACGTTTAACCTGTTCGTGTTCCTTGATTTTCTCTTTGGGAAAGTAGAACTCGGTCGCGTAGTCGACTTTCTGCGAATTCAGTTCTTCTTTTTCCTTTTTCTTGATTTCCTCTCCGGCAAACCGAAGGCCGTCGTGAATACTCCCTTGTTGGAATGGTCCCGCGCCCATAAACCAGGTGTTCTTGCTTGTGCTTTCTGCTCTGGAAACTCCCGACTGCCAGATGGGCAACCGAGTCTCTCGGTGGTAAGCAAACACAACAACCTTTGCGATCCCGGTTTGGGCATCGCTGCGCCCGATGGAGACTTCGGGAATCGACGGTAGAAGAGGAGTATTCGGTAGCAGCGCGGCGGCCGACGATATCGCCTGGGTTTGCGGAATCCCGTAGGTGACTTCATGCCCATCGGTGCCCAAGGCCCCGACCCGCGGCTCGACGATGACATCCGCATCTTCCCGTTTTTCCTGGATCTGGCAGTTTGCGGCAATCAACTGCTGCCGAAGGCTACTAACGACATAATTCATGTTCACGACACCAGGGCCTTTGATTCCGGTCAGGTACTGAATATCCAAGAATACTTTCTGCCCGCGAATCGCGTGAAAATCGATTCTTTCCACCGCCCGGTCGACGGCGTCAGAAATCAATAGTTGTTCGGTCGCCACGCGTTGTGTGGTCGTACCGCAGCCGACAACCAATCCAACCAGTGGAATTAGCAACAGCCAAAAAATTCGAGCGTTCATGATGAGACTTGGATCCGGATTCAAATTGGGTCCGGAAGTTAGCAGTCCAACGCAAATGACGGAACTCTGATTTCCATATCCGCTTCGGTTCGCAAGCTTGAAACTCGGAACGGCCGACCTTTCACCTGCGTTTTTGATCGGAATGGATGAAAGCCGAAATGGTGCCTTGGGAAGCTTGGTCGAGATGGGTCAAAAAGTGCCAGAAAAACACGGATCGACACAAACACTGACGAGTAAAGGACTTACGAAAACCAAATCGATCTTGACCACGATTTCAGGCCCTATATAATTCGGTCGTTATGGAAATATCGGCAAGATCGGTTGAAATGGCAAATCTTACCGAAGATAACAGTTACAGAAATCTGTGTTGAATACGTACATGACGCAGTCTTGAATGTTGAGGCAGCAGAACCTGAGTTGGAAACAACCGGTTCTACCATCGCTAGGGAGAGGATGGTTCCATGACCACCAAAACAGTCTTTACGACAGGTGAAGCGGCGAAGATCTGCAAAGTAAGCCAGCAGACAATTATTCGTTGTTTCGACAACGGAACTTTGAAGGGTTTTCGCGTACCCGGTAGCCGCTTCCGTCGAATTCCACGTGATCAGCTTTATGCGTTCATGAAAGAGAACGGAATTCCTACGGACGCCCTTGAATCGGGTCAGCGCAAGATCCTGATCGTTGATGACGACGAGGAACTCGTAGAATTGATGGTCGACGTTTTCAAAACGGATGGTCGTTTTGAAATCAAGACTGCCAACAACGGCTTCGATGCGGGAATGTTGGTCAAAGAATTCCTGCCGGATCTGGTCGTCCTGGACGTGATGCTCCCGGATATCAATGGCAAAGAAGTTTGCCAGCGCGTCCGCAGCGACTCGACCATGGAATCGGTTAAAATCATTTGTATTTCCGGGATGGTTGAGCAGGACAAGATTGCGGATTTGATGGCCGCAGGCGCGAACGACTTCATGAACAAGCCATTCACGGTCGACCGATTGCTGGATCGCTGCCTGGGCATGCTCGAAATGGAATCAGCAGCCGCGGGATAATTACAAACCAACTTGAATTGCAACGAGAGTTACAAAGGAGGCGACACCGCCTCCTTTTTTGTTTTTTAAGCCTTAGCGGACAGCCTGAGTGTTACTTTGACGAACAACGACGAGTTTGAACAACGGCTGCACCGGGAAAAACTCGAGTCGCTTCGGCAATTGGCGTATGGCGCCAGGCACG
>CAYSXI010000056.1:0-27126 GCA_964434955.1 uncultured Pirellulaceae bacterium | reverse complement strand
GCGCCTTGGTAATCTCGACACCAGTTAGCGTGGTTGCCGGATTGGCTGCAGCTGCCCGCAACGGAGTTTTGATCAAAGGGGGCGTTTTTATCGAGGCACCTGCAACGCTAAACGCAATCGCGATGGACAAGACTGGTACGTTAACCGAAGGCAAACCGGCAGTCGTCGAGGTGGTTCCGCTGAGTGGTCACGATGACTCCGAGCTTTTGGAACGAGTTGCGGCTCTTGAATCTCACAGTAACCATCCGCTGGCTAAAGCCATTCTTGCTGAAGCCCATCGGCGAGGCGTTACGATTCCCCAAGCCGACAGTTTTGAAATACTTCAAGGCAAGGGTGCAACTGGAACATTTAATGGCAAGCCCTATTGGCTTGGATCGCATCGGTATTTGGAGGAACGCGGACAAGAAACGTCGGAAGTGCACAAACAGCTTGAAGCCATGCAGGATGCGGGACGCTCGGTTGTGGTTGTCGGAAATGATAGTCACGTTTGCGGATACATCACGTTGGCAGACCAACTCAGACCCGCCGTATCTGAGACTCTTCGCCAGCTACGGGACGCGGGAATCAAACATCTTGTCATGCTGACTGGCGACAATCGGGGAACCGCCGACGCCATCGCAATCGAGGCAGGAATCGATGAGGTTCACGCGGAGCTGTTGCCGGCGGACAAGGTGGCAGCCGTCGAAACGCTTGTCAAAAAACACGAAAAGGTTGCAATGGTTGGAGATGGGGTAAATGATGCACCGGCATTGGGCAGGGCGCCCCTGGGAATCGCGATGGGTGCTGCAGGGAGTGACGCGGCCATTGAAACAGCCGATATTGCCTTGATGTCGGACGACCTTTCCAAGCTGCCTTGGCTGATTCACCACTCCCGCCGAACTGTTTCCATCATTCGACAAAACATCATTTTCTCGTTGGCGGTCAAAGTCTTTTTTGTTGTACTCACATTTGCCGGATTCGCATCCCTATGGGCCGCCATCGCCGCCGACATGGGCGCATCGTTGCTTGTGATTTTCAACGGCCTACGATTGCTGAAATCAAATTAATAATTGACCATAGCGATACCGGATTTGATTTCCACGCATGATCAATACCGCTCAATTCCGCTAACATCTGAATTCGTTTGCAATCTTTTGAAAAGTTGTCTATAGTCGATTTGAACCGAAAAAAAGCGGGTTGAAACGCTTCTTTCGGCTTGGTTTCAAAATCAAGTGGGAGTATTCCCGTGGAGGTTCGAGTCCTCTCACCGCTACTTTCACAAAACCTCTAGAAAACCAGGTCGAAACCTAAGCTCGTTACCCGTCGATGGTCGACATTGCGACCCGTTTTGAAAACAGCAAGAACGGCAATTACCGGATTTGCTCAAAACAGGAGTCGCCTTCTTGCGAGGACCATTTAAACCTCCTCCCAAATGCCGGAAGCATAGGCTTCAGGCCAAGCCTTCGTTGCCCCCATGGTAAAGACCAATCCATTGGGCCTCGGCTAAGGGCTCAAACTACCAAGGGCTCAAACTACCGTGGGCTCAAACTACCGTGGGCTCAGTTGATTTCGATTCTGGCCTGTGGGTCTTGAATGGGCTGGTATGTATGATGTTCGCAGCATCACATTGAGTTGCGTTTAATTGCCTTGGCACCGGATTCGGAGACACAGGATTCGAATGAGACAAATGGACACTGAACTTGAAATCGTCGGCTGGCGTGAATGGGTTCGACTGCCAAACCTGGGGATCCGTCGAATCAAGGCCAAGGTCGACACCGGCGCTCGCAGCTCATCATTGCACGTGTTTGACTTGGAGGAGTACGTACAGGACGGACAAGCATTCGTTCGGTTTGGGATGCATCCGCGTCAACGAAATACCGCCTTCACGGTGGAAGCGTCCGCCCCAATTTTTGACAAGCGCGAAGTAAAAAGCTCCACCGGTGAATCGACTCTTCGGCACGTCATCCGAACGTCCGTTTTACTGCTGGGTCGGGAGATTGAGATTGACCTTACCTTAACCAACCGGGATCAGATGGGATTCCGGATGCTGCTTGGTCGAGAGGCGATCCGAAATCGTTTTCTGGTTGACTCCGGACGAAGTTATCTCGGTGGACGTCCAACAAAATCAAAAAAGCGGCAATCGCGAAAGGGCACAAAGTCAAAGTTCTCAATACCAAAAAATTTGCCATCGACTTGGAACCGGGAGAACCCAATCTGTTTTTTCGCCAGAAACAGCTAAGTCAGTATGATGCAATTCTGCCGCGAATCGGCGCCTCCATCACGTATTTTGGTACGGCCGTTGTGCGACAGTTTGAGCAGATGGATGTTTTCTCCGCCAACTCCTCTGCGGGAATTGCAAATTCCAGGGACAAGCTTCGCAGCATGCAAATCCTGAGCAAGCACCAGATTGGTATTCCCACAACCACCTTTGTCCGTGACAGAAAAGATGTCCTTCCGGCGATTGATCGAGTGGGTGGAGCGCCTGTCATCATCAAGTTGTTGGAGGGAAAAACGATTGATGAGTCCGGATTGCCAGAAAAAGACATCAATGTGTTGACTCTTTATCGTGGCACAACCGTCATCCCCAGTCCCCGCCTGAAGCGGACACTTGAAAGCGGGGACCGTCTGCTCTGCTTCGGCAAGCTGAATTCCATGAAGGGCATGATTCCGAAAAGAGTTCGTAAAAAACGAACCCCGAAAGTTCAATCGCTGGCATAAGCCCGGCTTTAGGCAAGGCGTTCCAATCCGCCAAGCCGCATCAAACACGACAATCAACCGCAGTTTCCAAATTGACTTTTTGCGGCGCCAAGTTCGTTCTCGTTGGAATCGAGAAACCACCGAGACCGCGTTCGGGTTGCCCGCCTCCGAGGCAAAATGGTGAATCGGCCTGCGGCTTGAAACGACGAGTATCAAACATGTTGCGAACCAACCAATCGTGAGTTTGCTTGCAAGATTTTTGAACTATGAGTCTTCCGGATCAGTCGCATTTCGAAGCTTTTCCTGTCGACGTCGCTGTGCCACATTCTGCATGTTCACTGAGATATCGACTTCATCGACAATTTCCTCACCCAAAATCGATTCGATGACATCCTCCAGCGTTACGATCCCGGTGATATTTCCAAACTCATCCGCGACACCAAACAAATGGGTCCTTCGATTCAGGAACGACCGCAACAATACATGTCCCTTGGTTTTCTCGGAGACAAAAAAGGCCGGCTTGCAGAGCTCCGTTAGTTTCCGGTCCAACTGGTCGTTTGCGAGGCCCGCGAGGATGTCTCTCGCAAATGCAATCCCAATCCACGTTTCTGGATCGTTTGCTTCATAAACGGGAATTCGCGAATAGGTAAATTCCCCCACATGGTCCGATACTTCCTTGAGAGACATGTCGGATGACAGTTTCATCACGACTGCCCGTGGAGTCATGATGTCGCGCGCCGTCACTTGATCGATGCGCAAAACGTTGCGAATCAGGTGTGCCTCGTAGGTCAAAATGCTACCTTCCTCGGCACTAATCTTTGCCAGCTGATTCACCTCTTCCTCAGGCGCCGTCACCGTGTGTTCCGGTTTGATGATTGAAGTGATCCGTTCAACAATCCAAACCAACGGGGCCAGCAACGCGATCCCGATCGACCAGGGAAAAGCGAGAGCACGCGCGATTGGCCGGTTGTAAGCCACGCCAAGAATTTTTGGAATAATTTCTGAGACGAACAACACCGCGAGTGTAAATACCAAAGAAAACCAGATTAACGAACCTTCGCCCATGATTAACTGCGCCTGCGCACCTGCGACGGCCGCTCCCGCGGTGTTGGCGATGGTGTTGATAATCAAGATGGCTGAGATGGGCCTCTCCATATTGTCTTTGAATTGGAGGAGCAGTCGCCCCGAATGGCTGCCTTGTTCGGCAATTTCCCTGACATAGGGGCGCCGCACGGCATAAAGTGCCGCCTCACTCAGCGAACAAAATGCGGAAACAACCAAAACGATCAAAACGGAAATCAGAAACAGAATCATGGTCTATCCCAAAATTGAGTCCGCGTCAGAATTTTTTGGCCAAGGCCAGGCGGGGAAATCGACTGGAGGTCAAATGTGCCAATTGCGGATCTCGTGAAAAAAGCACGCATCCTCATTGTAGCAACTCGTGTTTAACCGAGCTTCGCAAACGAGGAAGGCCCCAACGATCAAGCACTCGCCGGTCGCATTGCAGCCCGAAATACTCGATTCGTTTTACGGAGGACATGTCGGATGTTAAGTTGCGTCCTTCTCAAAACTGACAGGACAGATCGTTGGCGGATCCTTTCCTCGCTCGGCAAGCTCTTGGATCATTGATAGATGCCTGACTTCTTGATTCCGATTTTGATGATAGCTGCCGGGCTGACCCTTTTGATCGTCAGTGGAGAAATGCTTGTTCGCGGTGCCTCGAACCTCGCAGCGACAATGGGGATCAGTCCTTTGGTTATCGGCTTGACCGTCGTTGCATTCGGGACAAGCGCTCCGGAGTTAGCCGTCGCGCTCCAATCCGTATTGGCCGGTAAAACGGAACTGGCGATGGGGAACATCGTTGGAAGCAACATTGCCAACATCCTTTTGATCTTGGGACTTTCGGCTTTGGTGAGCCCCCTCATTGTTGCCAGCCAATTGATTCGTCTTGACGTTCCAGTAATGATCACCGCCAACCTGGCCGTGATCGTCCTGGCAATGGATGGTGTCATTGGTCGTTGGGACGGATTCCTTTTGTTTTCGGCTTTGCTTTTTTATACAAGCTGGTTGATTCGACAAAGTCGAAAAGCCTCCCGAGCAGTCCATGAAGAGTTCAAGACGCTCACGGACGCTCCAGAGAAATCTGAAAAGAAACCGTCATTGTTCGTTCAAGTTGGCTTGGTGGTCGTTGGCATCTTGTTGCTGGGAGTTGGAGCCCACCTTCTTGTAGGCGGTGCCGTTAAGATCGCTCGCCTACTCGGGGTCAATGAACTGGTAATCGGCCTGACGGTTGTCGCCGTTGGAACATCATTACCCGAGATTGTGACTTCGATCATGGCCAGTATCCGCGGCCACCGGGATATCGCGGTCGGAAATGTCGTCGGTAGCAACTTGTTTAATATCCTCTGCGTTCTCGGCCTATCGAGTATCTTCGCGCCCGCGGGCATTGCTGTATCGGAGGCTGTTTTTCGGTTTGATCTTCCCATCATGATTGCGGTTTCGTTCGCCTGTTTGCCCATATTCTTTACCGGCAATCGGGTTGCGCGTTGGGAAGGAGGCCTCTTTTTCGGATATTACCTTGCCTACACCAGCTATCTGGTGCTGGCCGCACTGCAGGCCGACGTGACCAGGACATTTGGCGTCATCCTGATCGGGTTCGTCATTCCATTGACGGCAATCACTGTTTTGATTTTTTTCGCGCGATCCGTTCGCAACAAAATACGAGAAAAACAATCATCCGCTGAAAGCTCCGCGGGCAGCGTTGAATGAACCAAGCCGCAACGGTTGAAACGTCGTTCGGAATTCCACAACTTGAGCTGATTACGATCTTGTCGATCTATGGAAAAGTCCATGAAACCACTGAAACATTATTACGTTCCTCCATTGACAATGAGACAAGTCGATTCAGGGTTCCCAAAAAAACGGGAGGACTCCTCGCAAGAAAATTCTGATCTCGAGCCAAAAAAAACCAAGCAAAAATCCAATCATGAAAAACGGGATCGAAACGAATACGCCGATGATATATCCCAAAATGCACCCAAGTCCAAATCCGATCCCGCCAACGAAACCACCGACAAAAATCGCGATCAATAAGCGCAACCCAATCTCAACTCGTTCGACCAATTCCGTGCCATCGACATGAGGCTTTGGTGATTTCTTTTCCGCGGATTGGTGGGGAGAATTGGGGGCCATCATTTTCTCAAAACAAGTGTGGGTTTATCACGTCCAAAAGCATCCCTCAGCGCAAGGTAAAAGCAGGCAAAATAGATGCTTGCGAATCGGGTTGGAATCAAAGGACTTCCTCGTTGGCAATTATCTTTCAATTGAACTGATCAGAATCAAATCATGCCGGCACACGTAGCGTGAATCGTCTCCAAAGTTATAAATTGTATTTTCCATTCAACATAATCAGAATCGCAACAACGTGATATACGATTGGTCGCAGCCCAAAACGGCAAATGACCACTCGCAAATGACCACGTCTGCCAATCGTCCGGCAAGTCCAATAACTTCGAATTCGAATTCCCATATCAAGTGATTAGCTCCATGAACCCGAAGTCAAGCTTGCCGCTTTCGTTTCGAATTTTGATGATTTTTACTGCCATCGTTCTCAGTAGTTTACTCACGTCGGCGTCATCGAGCGCGCAAGTCCAAAGCTCACTCAACCTGATTCCATTGCCCAAAACCATCACGCCACATGAAGGGACTCTGTCGTTTTCTAAAACGGCGGGAATCCACGCGAAGGACAAAGTGCTTGTGCCGTTGGCCAAGGTTCTGTCACACAATATTTATATGCAAACCGGGATCGAGCTGCCGGTCGTCATGAATTCGTCGGGCAGTGGTGGGATCCACCTCAGCATTGATTCCGAACAAAAATCCGAACACTACACGCTTGCGATCGATGACTCCATTGAAGTCGTTGGCGGAGACTACCGCGCCGTCGCTTGGGGCACTTCGACGCTGCTGCAACTCTTGTCGCATAAGAATGGCACAATAACGTTTCCGCGTTTGCAAATCGACGATTCTCCGGACTTTGAGTTTCGGAGTGTCCAACTTGACCTTGCGCGTCGTTGGCACCCTGTCTACACGATCAAGCAAACCATTGACCTCCTTTCGCTTTACAAACTCAACTATCTGCATCTTCACCTCAGTGACAACCAATCGTGCGTTTATACGAGCCGTGTGCTGCCGAAACTCGCATCCAAGAACGCGTATTCATGGGAAGAGATGCGGGAAATCGTGAAGTACGCCGACGATCGAGGCGTAACCATTATTCCGGAAATCGATGTTCCGGGGCATTCGAGCAGCTGGGTCGGGAAGATGCCTGAACTTTTCGGAACCACCGATCCAAAGACGGGCAAGTCGCGGCCCCTGGGGATCGTCAACATGGCCAACGAGAAATCCTATGAGGCCCTGGATCTTCTGATCGGTGAGTTGACGCAGGTTTTTGCGTCGAGTCCTTACATCCATATTGGGACCGACGAAACGGGCGCCGGAGGTCTCATTAAGCTTCCGGAGTACAAGCCTTATTGTGACAAGCATGGATTGACGGAAGCGTTGAAGGGCCAGGCTCATGAACTGTTTTTGCATTTCATTCAGCGAATGAATGAAATCGTCAGAAAACATGGCAAACAATCAATTGCATGGAATGACTTTGGTGGAGCCAGTACGGCCAATGTGAAGATTCCAGCAAATGTTACGACGATGTATTGGGTCGGTTCCGTTGAAAGACTGGTGAGCCGTGGGTACCCGATCATCAATTGTTGTCGCTTGCCGCTTTACATGGTTCCACCCCAGCAGAGTGCGCCGGAAGACTTTCGGATTTACTCATGGAACGCACGCATGTTCATGAATTGGCATAGCAAGGAGCCGACGATCTTGCCTCCAGATGTTCCAATCAAAGGTGCTCAGATTTGTTTTTGGGAACAGCGTTACAATGAAGTCATCCCCATTCTAAGGCCTCGAACTCCCGCGTTTGCGGAACGACTTTGGCACGAAGGTGCCGACCGATCGTTGAAGGATTTCAGGAGCCGTCGCCAGCATACCGATCACGTCGTCAAAAACGTGATTGCGCCTGTGGACTTTCGCGTTGAGGGCCTCATCGACAAGCAAGAACCTAATTTCGAGAAAAGTTTGCTTGTCTCCGCGCGAAGCTCCATTCCGGGAACCATTCGATTTACGTTGAGCAAGGAGTGGGAAACATTTCCCCAACCATCGTCGGAAATCCTGAGTGGTCCAATTAAGCTAAATGACACCGTGACGGTATCGGCGAGGCTGTACGACCGGAGTGGAAAACCGCTCGGTGGCGTCACGCAACAAAGATTCAGAAAAATGGTCCCCGCCTACAAATTTCGGCTGCTCGGACCGACGCCCAATCAAGGTTGGCCGACGATGCCGGATTTTAGTCAGTTGAAAGTTCTGCGTAGCGGCGTGATGGGATTGATGGATCAGGACAGGGGAGCCCAGATCAATCGATCGATGTTTGCGGGCCTAAACCCGAATGGGCACGTCGACGTCCGTGTCCACAATGTCTACAACCCGTTCACTCTTGAGTTGACGGGCCAGATGAAAATCCCCTCAGACGGAGAATACAGCTTTAAGTTGGTATCGCGTCATGGACTCTCGGAACTGCAAGCTGGTGACCAAACGATTGTCGCAGCGAAAATGCCGGGGCGTGTCTATTTTGTCCAAGGCAAGATGAAAGCCGGAGTCTATCCGATTACGATCAAACATTTCTATCGCATCACTCAAAACGAATTGAATATCTGGGTTAAACCTCCGGGAAGCAAAGCCTATCAACCGTTTGAAACACTCGTCGTTCCGATGGCGGATTGGTCAAACGATCGCCGGCTTAGCCGCCTGCCGGCAAATAGCCGCTTTGTTGATCCGACAAAAATCGCCAACATCAACCTGGCAACCGACAAACCGGTGAAGGCTTCGAGCTGGCAAGCAAACTGGATACCTGCCAATGCGGTCGACGGAGTACCCGACAACACCAGTGGCTGGCACGCGGACCCTTTTCCTCAATGGCTCCAAGTGGACCTCAAAAAGGAGTATTCCATCAATCGCATGAAACTCTACACGTACTTCGACGGCCGTCGAAGTTATCAATACACGATTGAAGTTTCCCGGGACGGCAAAACCTGGAATCAGATCGTCAATATGACCAAGAATGTGAAGCCCTCGCAGAAGAACGGCGACGAACATAACTTTGAATCGGTCCGTGCGCGATACGTCAAAGTCAAAATGTTGAACAACACTGCCAATCCAGGCGTGCACGTCAATGAATTGATGGTCTTTGGAGACAAACGCGCCAAGGAAAAGCGTTGAGAATTCCGTTGACGATGGGTTCTCCAAAGTCAAATTGAGATCGGAAGATTCTTGTGGCTCAACCACGCTCCCTCCAGGCATTCAACAGTCTGGCATAGAAGTTGCTTATTTCCCCAATGACCCAATTACCAAATGGTGCATTGGGATGCCGATCTGAAGACGGTGTGCGTCAGACGGGCATGAGCGAGTGTTTCACACGTCTAACGTGGTTCGCCTCGCAGTCAACCGCGCCCGAATCGCACACTGGGCGAAATGGCACTCCGCGCAGGGTGCGCAAGGTTGTTTCAGATCGGACGCATTTTTTTGCCTGTCGATTGAAAGGAATTTCTTATGCGTTTGGTTTTCGTCTTTGCCTTTGCTGGCCTTGCCGCCTTAAGTCCCATCACCTTCCCGGAACAGAAACAAGAACAAAAACAGGAACAACAAAAACAAGAAGGAAAACAGGAGTCTCAAAAACAAGACAAGAAGAAAATTGAGATTCCATCGGACGGTCCGGAAGCCGTCGCGCGTCGAGATTTCATGCGGACCAAATTAATGTATTCGAAAAACGTCTTCGAAGGGCTTACCACGGGAGACTTTGACCTGGTTCAGGAAGGGTTAAAGGAACTGCGAACGGTAACCGAAGGCGGCAAATGGGTCCGAATTGATGACCCGCGCTATCGAAAACTGGAACAAGATTTCAAGACGACATTGGATCGGCTAGGTGAAGCGGCCGAGAGCGAAAACATTGACGCAACTGCACTTCGGTACTACCAAATGTCAACCAGCTGCATCGACTGTCACAAACATATCCGCAAAGCGGACTACTTTTAATTTTGAAAATTGGCCCGGCTTGCCCTGCGTGGCCCGGCGTGTCCCGTGGCCCGGCGTGTCCCGTGGCCCGGCTTGCCCCGTGGCCCGGCGTGTCCCGTGGCCCGGCTTCCGCTGCGTCACCTGGCTTGCCCCGCGTCACCTGGCTTGCCCTGCGTGCATGCAAACGGGAAGACGGCCGATACCTACTGAGTCGCTCGTTAACTTGCTCGGAACGACGCATGGCCGGCAAGACGTTTCGACCAGGTGAAAATTCAATTTGATCCTTTTTCCTTTTTTGCCGTCCGGTTTCTCTCGCCACCGGATTAAGTGGGGCAGGTAAGGACAGTATCGGTGGGCAATAAGTCCAACGATCGCGCAACCTGTCCGTGGATTCCCTGCAATTTTTGAAAAAGGGCGAGTTTGAATGTCCACTTTGATGAACCTGCTTCCCAAGCTTTCGATGATCTGCTTGGCGGTATCCATAATGGGTTTCTCGGCGCCCATGGCAGATGCCGATCTCATCGATGACTTTACCGGATTGGAGGTCGCACTTTCGGCCACGACCACGTCGGTCGGCGGCAAGGACTTCGATGTGACCGTACTCGGATCCAACACGGCAACCGTTGGAGCAGGCGTGGAGTTCGTTCTCAGCTTGACGGCGGGGGATTTTGGCGGTGGATCCAACCAGAACTTCATCGATATCGATGTCGATCAAAATGGAGTCATTTCTGCAACAGCTCATGAAAGTTTTTACTACGGTGCCTGGTATTTTAATGAGAATCCAAGCTTCGATCTGGACATCACATTTACCGACCCGGCGGTCGAGATAATCTCGGCGAACAAGTCGGGCATCTTGGCTTCCGGCAACCACTTCGTCTCGGGAACTAACCCGATCACCTGGTCCTTTTCGGGAACTCCAGGAAGTGGAAGCAGTTACCAAATCGGCTTTTACCCATCGCCTTTCGACGTACCGAAACTGGAGCTCAATGCGTCTTCGGTCCCCGAGCCGGCAGCCTTGCCAATGATCTTCGGCGTCTTGGCCTGTTGCGTCGCTCGTTTTAGGAGAATCTCCAAAGCACGAATCATCGTCAAATGACCTGCATTCCGGCTTCAGCTCAGAAATGTTTCATCGGCCACGAAGTGATTCTTGCTTGCCCGGCTGAGGTCCGGCTAACATGGATCGCCCGCCTTGGTTGTGGGTTTGTCCGCCGAATGATTCCTTGAAAGCTTCCGTGACTGACGCCGATCTCAGAATATTATGTCGCCACCTCCAAGTTCCGGTTTCGACCGTTGTAGCGGCTCCAGGTCGAATCAATTTGATTGGCGAGCA
Organism: uncultured Pirellulaceae bacterium; assembly: GCA_964434955.1. Classification (GTDB taxonomy): domain Bacteria; phylum Planctomycetota; class Planctomycetia; order Pirellulales; family Pirellulaceae; genus JANQLU01. The sequence goes on along the minus strand of CAYSXI010000056.1, from coordinate 15,998 downwards.
CGTCGACTATAACGACGGATTTGTTCTGCCAATGGCAATTGATCGCCAGGTTGTCGTGGCTTCGGGAATTCGAAAAGCGACGTCGCTTTGCCGAGTCAGGAGCCTTCAACTGGATGATGAATTTGAACTCGATTCAAGGTCGAATACACAGGACGTGGAGCCCGGCAGTTGGCAGGCGTACATCCGCGGGGTGATCGCCGGATTCCTGGAACTGGGAGTCGAGATCCCGGGATTCGACGCCGTGATCCATTCTACCCTTCCTCTTGGCAGTGGGCTTTCCAGTAGCGCGGCGCTCGAAGTCGCCGTGGCAACCATGCTTGAACAGTTGACCGGCCAAATACTCGAGCCCGTGGACAAAGCCCTGCTTTGCCATCGAGCGGAAAACGAATTCGTCGGCGTTCCTTGCGGCGTGATGGATCAGTTCACAAGCGTGTTCGCCGAAGCCAACAATCTGCTTCTCCTGGATTGTCAAACCCGGCAGTGTCGTCAAATCCCTTTTTCGAACGGGGACGTGTCGTTCCTTGTCGCAAATACAAATATCAAACATCAACTCTCCGACAGCAAGTATTCGGAGCGCCGATCCGAATGCGATGCCGCCATTCAAAAAATCGGAAAGAACAGCTGGCGAGAAGTGACGAAAGCCGATGTCGAAGACCAATCAGCGATGCCCCTGAACGAGCGTTTGCGCGCGAAACATATCGTGACCGAAATCGAACGAACGCTCCAAGCCGTCAAATCATTGGAGCATGGTGATTTCGAGGCTTTTGGAAAACGGATGTTGCAAAGTCATGAATCGCTTCGAGATGATTTTCAGGTGAGCTGTGCAGAACTGGATGCGTTGGTCGAGATCGCTAGTTGCATTGGGCTGGAGGGGGGGATTTATGGATCCCGAATGACGGGTGGTGGATTCGGAGGTTGCACCATTAGCCTGATCGAAACCAGCCAATCAGACACGATCATCCGAAAGATGTCGAAAGACTATCATGCAAACACGGGCCTTGAGTTGACTTGCTTTATGACAAGGCCATCGGATGGAGCACGGGCACTGCCAAAGCCAGTTACCGCTTGAATTTGTCGCAAAATCAATTGCCGGAAAAGGTCAGCCTCTTCCGTTCGTTTATTCGAGGCAAATCGCGCAGTTTAGCTAGAACTACCACTCAGGTCTTGGTCGTTTGGCTGCCTGATGCCAAATGCTTCAGTTAGCCACAAATTTGATAAGTCAATTACGCGGTGAAAAGATAAGTCCAGAACCGCGTACGTCGCCAACGCCATGACTTGTACGCGGCCTTGTCCCCCGGTGCGTTCAGAAGGGGACAATTTGAGTTTACCGAAAGAATGGTTGCGTGCAAAAATCATCGTCAAATTTTGGGAGGACGAAGGTGGCCGGATTCAACCGTTGGCCGGACGGAAGAAAGTCACTTCTGAATCTTTTCTCCAAAAGGCTTAATGGCCAGGTTCAAAATCGAATAGAATACGTGCACCGCCCTTTGATTTCACAAAGGGATTTGCCATGAGAATTCGTATCTCGATTGACCGTATTTTCTTAACTGGCCTTGCATGTCTGATTTGCTTTACGGGTTGTACCAATCAAAAGCAAGAATACTCCAATTCTCGTTCTAACGACCAATTCCAGGGAGAAAGCAAAAGCCAGGTTTCCTGGCAAATGGTGAAGACAATTCGCTGCAGGCAGGGCGAAGAAGAGAAGATCACCTTTGTCGCCGATTCGACTTGGCGATTGCGGTGGCGGGAAGGCGGTCGAGTTAATGTGGAAACCAAGCCAATCAACGCCGAGAATGACCAATATACTTTTGGAATCTTGGATGAAACAGAACCAATCAGCGACCCCAACCAGAATCCGGGCACGCACCGATTGATTCTTTCGCTTTGTGAAGGCGATTGCGAGATTGTGGTCGAAGAAGCCAAATAGTCTTTGGCGTTTGTATCACTTGGCAATGATTGCCCGCGAACTTCGATCACCGACTCGGAAATACCCCAATTCTTCTTTGGATTCGGAATCCCGAATGAGCCAACAGGCTCCAGGCCGCGTTTGTTGTCGCTTGGTTTTTCCAGGCGATATCTCGCCATAGGATTTTTTTTGCCCTTGGGGGCTCATCCATACCAATTCAACCGGCGTTTGCAATTGGTTGATGAAGAACACGGGGAAAGGACTTCCGTCCGGTTTCGATGACGGAGCACGCGAATCTCGCTTGAGTCGATGAAACTTGATTTTGATCAAAGAGCCGACGGACGGTTCAACACGCTTGGCGAATTTCTTCGGTGCCAGCGCACGAAACGTCACAAGTCGCTGTTTCTCGGACTCTCGCTTTGCCAGATTGGTCCATTCATAGGGGTCATTTGAGATGTCGTATAGTTCCTCACTGCCGTCGGCATAGTGGATATATCGATAGTCAACACCGCTTATGGAATAGCTACCCGGTTTCGCCATGTAGGTGACCGCGTGATGAGGCCAAACCGATTTCGAGTTATCTGGATCTCTTAACAAGGGCAGGATCGAAACGCCATCGGCCACGGAGTTTTTGGGGAGCCCGCAAAGCTCAAGCAGTGTCGGGTACAGGTGGACCAAACTCACAGGCTGATTGCACTTGGTTCCCGATCGGGTTCCGCTCGGCAAGGCCTCGGAGATCGATTTTGGAACTCGAATCATCAATGGCACGCGCGTCACAGCCCGCCATGGCGTGTACTTTTGCCAATGCTCTTTTTCGCCCAATTGCCAACCGTGATCCGACCACAAAACAACGATCGTGTTGTTTGCATTCGGTCCATCGTCCAACGCCTTCAGAATTCGACCCAGCATCGCATCCGCGAAATGGATCGAAGCCAAATAACCTTGAATGCCCTTTTTCCACTGATCATGTTTTTGAATGTGAGCGAAGTATCGATTTCGCGCGACGCGCTGACCGGCCTTTGGGACATCGTCCAGGTCGTTTGGCTTGTATCCCGGCGGTAGTTTGATTTCATCCAATGGAAAAGGTTCAAAATATTTCTTGGGAACGAACCAAGGTTCGTGAGGGCGGTAGATTCCGCAGCCAAGGAAAAACGGCTTGTCATGTTTCTTTGCAAGTTGTTTGCCGATCCATTCGGAAACCGAATAGTCGCCGCCAAACTCTTTGTCGGTCACATCCAACTTGGCCCAGTCGGTTTCAACGTATTGCCAGGGACCTCCACGGGGCAAACTCACCGGTCGTTTCTTGGGGTAATAAGTCCTCGGAAGGGGATTCTCTGATCGGGCGTCGGGAAAATAGTCATCCCACGAACCCGCATCAATAAAATAGTGAAGCAGCTTTCCCGACCCCGCGGCATAGTATCCATGGTTTCGAAAGTACTGCGGAATCAGGATCTCATTCGGCATGACTTCGCGCATTCGCTGCCGGTTGTCATACATCCCGGATCGATTTGGTTTCCGTCCGGTGAAAATGGCAGAACGGCAAGGGTTGCAGGCGGGTGCCGGGCAATGGGCATTCGTGAACAGAATGCCGCTTTCCGCCAACCGGTCAAGGTTGGGTGTGATCGACTGTGGGTTCCCTCCAAGACATCCAATCCAGTCGTTCAGGTCGTCCATTGCGATGAACAAAACGTTTGGTTTTTTCTCGATCTTCGCCGAAGTGTCGATGACTCCTTTCACCCCAACTTGAGCATTGGAACTGTTCGAGAGTGCCAAAATCACGAAGGGGATACAAACCAACCGCCATCGTTTGAGAATGAGGTCCGATTCCGATTGGCCAAGCCACATAAATGAACTCATCTCTTCACCTCGTCCTCTTGGTCAAGATTGTCGCGACCTCTTTCAATCGACTGTGGCCGCTCGTGATGCTTGTCACATCTCGATTCTGATACAATGAGTTGCTCACCGCCAAATTGCAACATGACGTCGATCATTGAAACCATGAGAACTGCATTATTCTTCGCCATCCTTTTTTCAGTTATCTCGCCCCATGTAGTCAAAGGGCAACACGATGAGGCTCGCAACGCCGTGCGTTTCATTGCCCAGGGAAAATTCAAGCAGGCCGACCAGACGCTGACGAAGCCCAAGACCCCTTTGGCTGGCAAGGCCGAATTTCACTTCGTAAAAATGCTCAGCCAATTGGCTCAAGGAGATACGAAAGCGGCCTTCGCGGAAGCCCAGAAAAGCGTCGAGGCGGGTTTGCCCTTTGAACGACTTCTGGTTGGCCCCAAGGAAGAGTTGGCGAAGCTGCATGCGTTGCCTGAATTCGCCGAATGGAAAAAGCAATCCAAATGGTCGAAAGTGGTTTCGGGCCCGATGGTCGGGCTCGTGACATCCAGTTCCTTCTCGATCTGGCTGCGCACGATTAGCCCCGACAAAGTCGTAGTCAAAGTATCAACCGAAGCGGGCGATCTAGTGAAGAAAGTTTCTCTCGCTACACTTCAACGGGACGACAACACGGGAATCGTATCAATCGAAAACCTGAAACCGAACACCGAATATCTTTATCATGTAGAAGGTACCTCGCTCAAAGGAAAAACAAAGACGAGACCTGAGACCGGCAAGGCAACCAAATTCAAAGTCGCATTTGGAGGCGGCGCCGGCTACGTTCCGAAATGGGAATCGATGTGGGACACGATTGGCAAGTTTCAGCCGGATGCCATGTTGATGCTTGGCGACAACGTTTATATCGACCAGCCGAAATTCTCCCTTTGCCAACATTATTGCTACTACCGAAGACAAGCCCGACCTGAGTGGAGACGATTCACGGCCAACGTTCCGGTTTATTCGATCTGGGACGACCACGATTTTGCAACCAATGATTGCAATAACGGACCCCATAAGGACAAACCCGAATGGAAACCAAAAGTCTGGACCACATTCAAACAAAACTGGATCAACCCGGCCTACGGAGGCGGAGAAGAGAACCCCGGCTGCTGGTATGACTTCCATGTCGGGGACGTTCATTTTTTGATGCTTGACGGCCGGTACTACCGGCATCGCGAAGGCAAAACAATGCTGGGGCCGGTTCAGAAAACTTGGCTTCTGAAAACACTCAAGGCTTCCAAAGCGAGCTTCAAAATTCTCGTTTCGCCGGTTCCTTTTACCCCTAACATCAAGCCGGGCAGCAAAGATCCCTGGGACGGATTCCCCGAAGAACGCGAGGAGTTATTTGGATTCATTGAAGAGGAAAAAATCGAAGGCGTCTTCCTCGTGGCGGCTGACCGCCATCGAACGGACCTTCGAAAAATCAAACGCCCGGATGGTTATGACCTCTACGAATTCATGAGCTCACGGTTAACCAACCGGCATACCCACCCCGTTGTCAAAACGGACGGGCTGATTTGGGGCTACAACAAGACTTGCTCTTTCGGCTTGATGGAATTCGACACAACCAAGTCCGAACCAGAAGTTGTCATGAAGTGCATCTCGATTGATGGCGAGGTCATTCACCAGTACACGCTGAAACGAAGCGTCCTCAAATAAGCCGCATCTTTTTTGTCGTGCCGCCCCAGATCTCAAGAGATCCATTCGGATAAAAGAGGAACAGGTTGGATCGTTTTCCTCGGTCGATTCATGCAATTTTGTAAATCAAGTCGACCTCATCTAAAATGACTTCGCTCGGAGTCCCTAAACCAAACGGCAAGCCGCGGCCCCAAAATGAGTGACCGATCAGTACCAATCTTCTTTCGCGGCCCAACACCCGACCAATTCTATTTCATTTACGGCAATCACTGGGTTGTATATGAGGATGTAAGAAATGGCGTTGTCGTTGGTTTGCGGCGGAAAACCTATACTTGGTGGCGACTGGCAGTGATGTATCTTGCAATGCCTGTCGTCATTGCGATCATTGGCACCGTCTTTTTTCTATTCGTGCCCCAACTGAGTGCCCTGTTGGGGATTCTCATCGCCGGTCTGGGAGCGACTATTCCCAATCTCTATATTCAATGGACGGAACAATCACGTTTGGCTCGACTTCCTCGAGATCCTTTTGTTTTACGCGACGATGGCAGCGTAGCAATTCTTGGAAGGCGGTATCGCTCGGACGAGTTTTCTTCAATTGAGTTTCATTGCACCTTGGCTGAGTCTTCCGGAGCTCAAGGCGATTTTGGGCATTCGGAGTTGGAGGTTCTGGTGCATGATGGCGAAGAGTGCCAACAGTTCAACCTATTGGCACAAACTTCTAACTGGGCCCAAAAACACGCGAAAAAACTCGCTGACATTTCCAAATTCAAACTTGGCACAACCATCACATCGAAACACTGATTTCAGCTCAAGCAATCGCCAAGCCGGTCGCATCGATTTGCTGGCAAAGCTCCGGATTCGTCTTCATTCCCGCCTTTGAAAGGTGTAGAGTCCCCTTCCGTTTGAATCAACGATTGAAGGGTGTGCGATGCTTTCGACCTTTTTTGCAATCAGTCTTTTGCTGGCTCCGACGAGCAGCCCAAACCAGCCGACTGGAATTCCGGAAAACTATCACGGCATCTGGAAGATTACTGAGGTTATGGACGAGGACGGGACACGGACGACGTCCGACGAGGAAAAATTCAGCGATTGCAGTCCCGTCGAATTGATTGTGACAGGCAACCGTATCATTAGCGTGCGAGACGACGGTTCGTCCGTTGTCGCCAAGGTCAAAGTCCTGAAGAACCGGAAGCAACTTACGTTGTGCCTTCGGACCGGTATCTACCATGACAAGGAACAGGTTCCTACCTATTGGAATGTTCGCTTGGATGGGGACAAACTTTCAATTGAGCTTGCCATCGATCAGTACAAGTCGGATCCGAGAAACGATCGCACAGCCGTTCCGTCATTTCAAGCGCATCGTGAAACCAAATAGGGCGAGAGGAACGGATCGCAGCCTCGCGAAATCACAGTCTTTATCCGCCTAACGTCGCCCCTTTCCTCGTCGCCCCTTTCCTCGTCGCCCCTTTCCTCGTCGCTGCTGCAATTGTCTTGCCAGAACAAGAAGCCAAAAACGTTTCCGCGTTTCGCAAGGAAACTGGCTCAAGAATCGGTGCTGGATCTCGGTACTTCCGGCTGCGGAAGATGATATGATGAGAGACTCGGATACAGTTCATTCGCCCCAAGTACTCAAGCCTACGTGGAGTCCCCCATGTTGAAGTCCTGCTTTTCGCTATTTGTTTCGGCCACCATGGCATTCAGCGGGTCCATTCTGGTTGCTCAAGACTGGACCAACTTTCGTGGACCGGGCGGCCAGGGATTCTCAAGGGCAACCGACCTGGCGACCGAGTGGGATGACGAGAAAAACCTTAGTTGGAAAACCAAACTACCCGGAGCAGGATCGTCGAGCCCAATTACGTTGGGTGACAAACTTTACATCACCTGTTACAGCGGTTACGGAGTTGAGCGGGGGAAAGGCGACTTGGACGATTTGCGATTGCACCTTGTTTGCGTCAACCGAAAAAACGGCGAAATTGAATGGGACACAAAGATTGAACCGCGACAGCCAGAAAGCCGAACCGTGCGCGACCACGGATACGCGGCAGCGACGCCGGCGACCGACGGAAAACACATATATACTTTTTTTGGCAAAACGGGCGTCATCAAATTTGATCTCGATGGCAAGAAGATTTGGCAAACGCCTGTCGGTGACGGACTTCATGGTTGGGGATGTGGAACTTCGCCGGTCCTGCACGAAAACCTGGTGATTGTAAACGCGAGTGTCGAAAGCGGATCGGTCGTTGCCATTGATAAGGAAACCGGCAAGGAAAAATGGCGGGTCAAAAGCATGAAGCGTTCTTGGAGCACTCCCCATTTGGTTGAAGTCGGCGACAAAAAAGAGCTGGTTGTCAACTCGAAGGACGAAATTCTCGCCTACGATCCGGCCACCGGGGAAGAGCTTTGGAAATGCCGCGGAATTCCCGACTACGTTTGCCCCAGCATCGTTTCCCATAAAGGAGTCGTTTACGTCCTTGGAGGACGTTCTTCGATGACGGTTGCCGTCAAAGCGGGGGGACGAGGTGAAGTCGAAGAAATGTGGCGGGCCCGTGTCGGCGCCAACGTAACGTCGCCGGTCGTTTACAAGGACCACTTGTACTGGGTAAGCGATCGAAATTCCGTTGCGTACTGCCTGCGATTGTCGGACGGGGAAGTAATTTACAAGGAGCGAGTGAGTTCGCAACCTTACGCGTCAGCCGTAATCGGCGATGGCAAAATTTACGTTGTGACACGCCGACGCGGTACTTTGGTGCTCGACGCAAAACCTGAATTCAAGATTCTCGCGACGAACAAGTTTACCGATCGGGCCCAGTTCAATGCCAGCCCGGCGATTGCCGATGGAAAGCTGTACATTCGCAGCGACCAAAGCCTTTATTGCATTGAAAAGAAGTAGTGAGATGAGCGTTCGGCTACCTTGTCGGACGAGCTTGCATTTACTGGCTGGCCATCAATGATGCAGAAATATTCGAGGGTGCGACTGTTCGTATTGTTCGCGATGCTAACATTCGCATTTGGTGGGTTTACGTTTTATGCTTCGATCGTTGTTCCGATTGGCACGGACGTATTGGACGCGCGCACGCAAGGCTTTGTAACGCAGCAAGTGACACACCGCATTAACATTGCCAACTCGATCCTGCTTATCGGGTTGGTTTGGGAATGGCTGGCGTCCAGAGAACTCCGATCTCGCACGGGAAATCGCGCGTTCATCGCGTTGACACTCCTGTTTGGTTTGGGGCTTGGATTACTGTTTTATCTCCACCCCCAGATGGACTCACTGCTGGACGCCAATCAGTTTTCAATCCTCGACAAGGACAAATTCTACTTCCTCCACCGGGTATACCTTTGGACCAGCACTCTACAATGGCTGTGCCTAATCGGCCTGATCGGAATGATCTGCCAGACCAGGCCCCAAGTCGTGAAATGACAAAGAAAATTGGCACGGCCATTCTGGCGGCCAACCAAGAATTCAAAAATTGCATATTGCCGCCGATTCCGTCGATTTGAAGCCAATCGATGATTGACAAAATCGATCGGAAAACTTTTGATAATAGAGAAGACAAATTTGGCCGCCTGCCGCGGGGCGGGCGCCTCCCAAAAGCACCATTTTCTGAATAGCGAAAGTAGTCATGCCAGAATCCAAATTGGACATCCAGGAATTCCTCACGAACAAAGAGAACATTCCTTACATCATGATTGGCGGCTTGGTTGGGGTCGGATTTGCCGCAGCAATTGTCGTCGCATTGCTTTCGCTGGCGATTTGGCAATAAGACCTCTTGGCATTGATGCGCGATGGCGACACCCGCGCCCTCTTCCAGTTTCGAATGTAGCCACGGGAACTGGCCCTGGTTCGCCATCTCAAAAAAAATTTGGAAGCCGTATTCCGCACGGCGACGTTTGGGGGAAATTCCATTGAGCGCTTTGAGAACGCTATTGCTACTGGGCCTTTGTTGCGGTTTTGCGGCCGAAGCCTTCAGTCAGAATCCGCGAGCCGCTCGCTCCGTTCACCTTTGGTACGAGGCTCCGGAGTCGATCGCGTTCTATAACGAGGCAACCGTTGAAAAATCATCGACCGCCTCTTATTTCATGGCCTGCGGTTTCAGCAAGGGCTACTTTGGAATCCAGGAATTGGGTAATAAAAAGAAAGTCGTTTTGTTTTCCGTTTGGGAACCTGGCAAACAAAACAACCCCAACACCACGCCCGAACAAAGAAGAGTCAAAACGATATCGTCAGGGAAGGGCGTTCGTGTAAAGCGTTTTGGTGGCGAAGGCACCGGCGGTCAGTCTTTTTTTGATTATGACTGGAAAGTGGGCGAGACGATTCGATTTGTCGTCTTTGCCAGGAAAGAGCAGGGGAGTGAACGAACCCAATACGCCGGGTATGTCTTTTTGCCAAGGCTTGGACGCTGGCAACACATGGCGACGTTTTCAACGTTGGCCAATGGACATTTGCTTCGTGGGTATTACTCCTTCGTCGAAGATTTTCGTCGCGACGGAAAATCACCGCATGAAAACCGCCGAGCCTCTTTCGGGAATGGCTGGGTGATGACCGGAGAGAAAAAATGGCTGCCGCTGACCCGCACACGATTCACGGCAGATCGCAATCCTCTCCTTAACATTGATTCCGGAACAGAAAACGACCGGTTCTATCTCGCGACCGGTGGCGAGATCGAAAACGAAAACACCAAGTTGAATGGCAGCCAGTCGCTTGCGGAGGCGGAGCGGAAACCGCCTTTGGATTTGCCAGCCCCACTCGGAATCGAGGCTTCCAAATGGCCCAGACGAATTCGTGTATTGGCTTACAACATTAAACATGGTCAGGGCAACGACGGGAAAGTCGATCTCGCCCGGGCCGCTCAAGTCATTCGCAGGCTGAATCCCGACTTGGTCGCGCTTCAGGAAATTGACTACAAGACCCAGCGGACCAAGCAGGTCGACCAAGCCAAAGTACTCGGCGAGCTGACGGGTTTAAACCATTCATTTGGAAGTTTCTTCAACTACCAAAAGGGCAAATATGGTATGGCCATGTTGTCACGCTCGGACCTGAAAGCCGTCAAGAATTTACGGCTTCCCGATGGAGCCGAACCTCGCACCTCACTTTACGCACTTACCAAGCCCCCGAGGCTGAATGCGACAATTGCCTTTGCCAGCATCCACTTCTATGCAACCGCCGAACAACGGCAAGCTCAGGCCAGCAAGTTACTTGAATACCTGGCGAAGGAAAAAAGGCCGGTCATCATTGCCGGCGATTTCAACTCCAAGCCGGATTCCGACGTGATAAAACTTTTCCAGGATGACTGGACCATTCCCAACAAGGGTACAGACCGGTTTACGTTTTCTTCGGACCGTCCTCGAACTGAAATCGACTTTATCATGTTTCGGCCCAAGAAGGCTTTCAAGGTGATTGAGATTGACGTGATTGACGAACCGGTCATTTCCGATCATCGCCCGGTGGTTCTCGAGCTGGAGGTACAAGTCCAGCCAAGTCGGAATTGAGCAATCACTTTTTTGATTGGTTCAAAGGCACAAATTCGACGGCCGTGAACCGATTCATGTTGGGAACAACGACTTCAAGTTTTCCGTCGATAACCCGCGCTTTTTCCGTCTCGAAGTAGACAGGTTTAATGTCTTTGCCATTTTGCCGACTCATATCTTTGGTGATCACGCGCGCATAGTATTGAGCACCGTCCTCGGCACCTTCGCCTCGAAAGTCGATCGGTGAGGAGTCATTGTTGTAGTACTTTCCCGATTGGATGCGGGCGGGAATTTCGATCGTTGCAGGAGAATTGCCAGTTGCTCCGCCCGCAAACACAAGGACCGTAAAAACTCTTCGCGTCCGATCCCACGAACAGATGCGATAACGCTGGCGCCCAGAAAACGCCGGCCCCATTACACGGATATCATTGCCCTTTTCCCCGGCGATAGCATGCCGAATTGCTTCATGGCTCCCACAAGCGATTTGCGCGTACCAACGCCAGAAGTAGGCATGGACGTGCCAGGGGTCCGAGGCGTTCGAATAACTGGTTTTCGAAAACACCTTTCCCGAGCCGTCGTGAATGGTAAAGTTGGTATCGCTACCGCGAAGCGCAAGTTTGCGAGTTACAATTCCTGGCCCGCCGTCTTCGGCTGATACAACCAAGTCGGGGCGGATTTGTTGGATGCGACCGTTGTAGTCTCGCCGTTTGGTAAGCCCCATCGCCCACGCGCTCGAGTTGTCAGACCAGGGCAAGTTGATCGTGTTTAGCCCCCGTTCAAGGCACTTGCCATAGATAGCGACCGTTTTGAAAACCGCGTCCTGTTCATCTTTTTTTCCGTCACCGTTGATATCACGGGCACTGTTCGCATCGTCCCAAACGATCCAAGACTCCGAAGCCATGATGGCCTTCTTCTGTTGTCCGGCCTTGTCTAACTTTCTCCGAAGCAGATCGAATTGACCCCAGACCGAGTCGATGACCTTTCCATCCATACTGCCGAAACCGTTTCCGTGATCGGAGACATTCAGGTTTAGCGCATCAACGTTCCGCATCAACGACTGATTGGCGATCATTAAATCGTAAAAGTGGGATACGGCTTTGGCCCCGCCGCCGACGAGGCCTTCAATGGTTGGACAACCTTGGCAGGGTGACATGCCTGTCGTTGAAACCAGGACGGGCCGAGCTGGCTTTGCCTGGTAAATTTCGCGAACTGTTTTTGCACCCGTAGCCAATATTTCGTCGATCATAAATTTGGCATCTGCACCGCGCATCATGCCTTCCAGGTTGGCTTCGTGGGCGAGTTGATAGGCATCGACGCGACCTTTGAAATGCTTGGCTAGTCGGGCAACATGGCTTTCAAACAAACCATCCCTCGGTCGAAAACCTCCGGGCTTGCCACTTGTCGATGCCCAGGCAGGGCAGTGCATCAACACGAATTCGACTTTGAGGCCCATACGTCTACATTCATCAACGGCCTGTTCCAGCGCTTGGAGGCCAGGAGAGGGTTTCTTTTCGTAGTCGATGTTTTCCCGCTGGGGTTCGATGGCGGGCCAACTGGCCCAGAACTGAACGTAGCTGCTCGACTCAGAAATCACCGGCCGCCGCGCGTCAAATTCATTGGCCTTCGGTCTTCCAATGAATGGCTGCCAACGCACGCCAACCTGAATGTGATCGCGCGTCCACCTGTAGTCGGATTGGGCTTGCTTTTGTCTTGTTCGGTCAAGGAACGAATAACTCTCGTCCCACCTCAATTCTCGAAACTCGGGGGCTATCCCGCGCCAAATTCCTCCGAACTGTTTCGGCTTTCCGGCGGTACCACGGTTCGGTCGAAGCGTTTCCACGTGCCCCAAACTCAATCGTTTCGTATCCGAAAAACTCTCCAGAGGCTTACCGTTGAAGTCACGAAACTGCGACGCACGAATGACCAGCTTTTGCCATTGGTTGCCACCTTCCAGCTGGAGCTCAGCGACATACTGATCCAGGGTCACCACCAGCTTGTTGCGCATTGCAGAGCGGACTTCCATCGACAACTGAGCACCATGAGGAGCCTTCCAGATCGGCGAATTGATTTTGTGCGTGGTGCGCGGCCAGCCATCTGGTCGGTAACTGAACCACTCCTTGCTCCAGGCTCCCTCGAAGTCTTCGATCAATTCTTGACGCGAGGCATTTCGTTGTTTTGCTCCAAGCCCCTGTAGTTCGCTTGAAGAAAGTTGGATCAAGTTGGAAGAAAGTTGAAACGTGTTCGCCGTGTATTCGCGGTAATAGTATCCAGCTCCGGTTACCGGCTCATCAAGTTGATACTGGACGTTGGCATATACCCAAATAGGTCGATCCAAGCGAACGACTTCGATGGGAGCGGTCCAGCCATCTTCGTTCTTTGTGCAGGACGAATGATGCCAAAATCGGTGGATCACTTTTCGCAAGTCACTTGATTGCTCGTTCGGCTCTCCTTGATAGGTGTAATAGACGTCAACAGCACTAATCTTCATGGACGAATCGGGGTCGACTTTTAGAAAGGCGCTGCCGCTTTTTTTGTCGACCTTCAGTTTGGCACGAGGAGTTTTGGGCGTCTGAAAGGAATGCTTCAAGTGTTGATCGAACCAAAGCAGCGTTGCAACTTCGTATTCCGCCGTATCCTGATGATTGTGGTGCGGTGAACAATTCACTCGCCAATCGCGACTCTTGATTTCATTTAACGCGAGTGGCAGATCGCCGATGCGACCGTGAAAGTCATTGGCCGGGCAAAGAAAGAAGATCGGGCAGGAAATCTGACGCAAGGAGACGTTGTCAGTGATCGTTTGTTGGTAGAGTTTGCTGCGATGGACTCGATCGCTGATACCACCGCAGGAGGGCGCCGCCGCTTTGACCCGAGAGTCAGACGCGGTCATTACGGTCAGCTTGCCACCCATGGAATGTCCGTAGACTCCTAGGGCGTTTGGGTTAATTTCTTCTTGCTTTTCCAAAAACGTCAGGGCCCGCCTGGCTGCCAGGGCACACAAGAACCAACCGCTGTTTCTTGGCGATTCAACCGAATCCAACGTCCAGGATGCGGGGCTCAAATCGGTGAACGGGCTGCCGCTGAAACGGCTCGGGGCATGATAGGCATCCAATGCTCCCCAATCGGTCGTTGAGCGAACTTTTTTGTTCGTCTTCGCCTCGTCCCAGAATATCTTGACGCCCTCGGGCCCGATGTTGTAGCCGGGTGCGGTTATCCGTCCGGCCCAGGAAATCGAAATGGTGGCGTATCCGCGTTTTGCATTGGCGACGCAGGCCCGATAGTCCGCGTATTGCCCGCCACCATGAATTTGGAGTAAACCGGGTAAACGCTGCTCCGGTTTGCGATTCTTGGGGAAACCATAAACGGCGGCAAGCTTGGCTTTTTTGCCTTTGAATACTCCGATGCGAAACCGAACGACTCGGAGAATGACATCATCCTGCTCCCATTCATGAAGAATCTCGGCCTCAAGAGGTTCGGCGCGAGGATCAAAGCTCTCCCACAACTTTTCAAAGCTGTTTGGCGCTGCTCCGTTATCCAGCGCTCGCATTGTTTCCGGCTCCTGGCCCTCACCGTTAACCGCCCAGGCGACGAGCCAGCAATTCAATACGATTCCAGTTGAGAATAGCAGCCTTTGACTTGCGATGCGTGATATCATCATGAGTTGAGAAATCGAGTAAGCCAGTCTTTCCAATTTCAATATTTGCGATGCCATCTTAACTTATCGCGTCAAACTGTAATGCATTGTTTTCGTGACCTATCAAATCGTGTACTTCCCATAATCGTTTCTGTGATTGGATTCGTTGTTTCCCATTCGGAAACGGTTGGGCAAGAGAATCCACCGATCACCGATATTGCTTTTTCGCCGGATGGGAAATCGGTCGTGGCTTGTTCGCAAACCGGGCTGGAGATTTTTGCCTGGCCCAGCTTGAAGTCGACCAAGAAAGTCAGTCTTTCAATCGCAAACTTGCATTGCGTTCGTTTCGCGCCAAATGGAAAAAGATTCGCGGTAGGTGGCGGCAACCCGTCCGAGGAAGGTATCGTCGAAATTTACTCTTGGCCCGAATGCAAATTATTGAAGACGTTGGCGGATCACGACGATTCCGTTCGTTCCATGGTTTTCGACGGGAACGACAAACTCATTACGGCGAGCATGGATCGCACCGTCGCAGTTTGGGACATCGAATCGGAGAAAGTGACCAGGACCTTGAAAGGCCATTCGCGCTCCGTCAATGCCGTTCAAATTCTGAAGGGAGGTGAAATCGTAACTGCGGGTGACGATCTTTCACTAAGAGTCTGGAGCCGAGAATCCGAAAAACCTCGACGCAACTTGCGGCAGCACACAAAACCCGTACTCAAACTGTCTTTGCGCCCCGAATCGGAAGGTTTGAACGTGCTCGCTTCCGCAGGCCGGGATCGCACCATCCGATTCTGGCAGCCCAAAATTGGTCGAATGATGAGGTTTATCCGATTGGATTCCGAACCTTTGGATATCATTTGGCTGGACAAGAATCGAGTCGCCGTCAGCTGCGTTGACGGGAAGGTACGATTCGTCAACTTCGAGGATGTTGAGCTTCTTGGCGAAATGGAAGGACTTGGCGAATGGGCTTACGCAATCGCCATGTCTCCAGGTGGGGACGCGCTGGTCGTTGGCGGAGCCCAAGGCAACCTTCGTCGTTTGGACCTGCGATCGTTGCGGAAATAAGTCTTCGGTTGGCTCCAATTTTTTTTTCGCAATCCTGTCCCCCACCGATGCTGGGACCGGTATAGATACCGTACAAATCTGCAATTGCACTAAATTGGTCGGGAAACGCCCTCATTTGTCCCGACGATCCTTGTTCCTGGGAGACGTAAATGTCCATTTCTAAGAAATTTGTTGTCACAGGGTTCGTATTTTCCCTGGCATTGGTTTTGTGTGTATCCGACGCGATGGCTCAAGGCGGAGGCCGGGGTGGTCGCGGTGGACGCGGCGGTTTCGGTGGTCGCCAGGGCGGCCAATTCGGTGGCGGCCAGCGTGGTGGAGGCGGTCTTCAAGGCCTTCTGCGCCGCGAAGACGTCCAGAAAGAGCTAGAGCTTTCCGAGGATCAAATCTCGGATATTCGAGAAG
>CAYSXI010000055.1:0-27276 GCA_964434955.1 uncultured Pirellulaceae bacterium | reverse complement strand
TCCACTCAACTATTAGAGGGTCCAAATTGGACCGAAACTATAACACCAAACTGACGATAATCAGTACGGCCATTAATATCGTCAGCATACCAACAATGAAAATGGCGAGGATAATATTTGCAAGATTATTGCTGTTCTTGCGGCGTACCCCTTTTTTCCCCGCGGAAGGCAATCCTGACAGTTCCTTTTTCGAGACGGAAACGCGCGGCTCAGCATCTTCGCCAAGTTGAATTTGTGGGGCGGCGGAATTTTCCGGTTTGGAAACGGGCGGTTTCTCCGAAACCCCATCGGTTTCCTGTGGCGGCTCGGTACCGGGCTTTCTTCTTTTCTTTTTGAGCCCCGGCAACGTCGACACGGTCGCTTTCCTTGCAAATTCACTGATCGCTTGACCTTTTTGCAATGCTTCAAGATCGGCAATCACCTGTTGGCAATCCTGGTATCTCGCTGCCGGATCTTTCTGAATCATCGCATTCAAAATTTGCAGCAACTCCTGAGGACAGTCATCGCGTTCAATCGGTTCCGGTTCGGTCGATTGGTGCATGGCGATTCGCTGAGCCAGAGTCCCTTCGTCAAACGGGGGACGCCCTGCCAGGCAATAGTAGAGCGTGCATCCCATTCCGTAGATGTCGGCCCGGTGATCCACGTCGTGACTGTTGATGGCTTGTTCTGGAGCCAGGTAGTCGGCCGTTCCAATTACCTTCTCATTGTGAGCGACGGTCAGCGATTCCTCTTCCTCGCGAAAAAGCGCCAAGCCCATGTCGAGGAGCTTGACCACTCCGTCCTTACCAAGCAGCAAATTTGCCGGCTTGATGTCTCGATGGACGAGGTTGGCCTGGTGGGCGTGATTCAGTCCCTTGAGCGCCCCAATCAGGTATTCGATGGTTTCTGGAATGGAAAGCGGTCCGCGCTCTTTGACCAAGTCATAGAGGTCCAAGCCGTCGACAAATTCCATGACCAGGTAATGGGTTTCTCCATCGCTATCAATGTCGTAAACCCGGACGATGTTCTTGTGATTCAATGACGCGGCGGCACGTCCCTCACGATAGAAACGTTCAAGGTAGGACTTGTCGGAAACCCGTTTTCTCGGCAAGACCTTGATCGCCCGCCGCTTTTTCATGATGGAATGTTCCGCGAGGTAGACGCTACTCATTCCCCCGGTGCCGAGATGGCGGAGCAACTTATACTTGCCCAGGAAGAAGCCTTTGTATTTGCCTGCCTTGAGCTTTTCCAAATGCCATTCGGTCAAAAGATCGGATTCGATCAAATGATTCAGGAAATGGCTCAGTTTCTTTTGTTTTTCATCCTTGGCATTCTTTTGGAACTCTGAAAGCAGGGTTTTCAGGCGGTCCGGTTCAATCAAACCGCTTCGCGTCAAAACGCTCAAAAAACTCTTACTGCTTAGTTCCGTCATCCCGGAAAGCTTTCACTCGTTGATTTGGGCGACAAGGAAAGTCGCAAGGGGGGCCATCAAAATGATACCGATGATTGCCATTCAGGATCTGGAATCCGCGTTGAAATCTCCGTGCGGCTTCAAGAAATAATTAACGGTTCAAACCACCCACTTATTCTAGTCGACTCTCAATTTTATCATAGCGAACCTGTTTTCATTTCGAGGTCCGCGATTGGGTCACCAATAATAAGGCGACAGTCGCGACAAAACGAGTGAATTGTGTCGTGGAAGATTCGAATTGCGGGTGTCTTGCGAATTCGGTTAAGTAATGAAACCAGCAAACTTGCTCGGGATATTTGCGAAATATTGGACAGCTGGTCGAGTGAAAACTCGATTGGGGCGGACGATCTCAATGCGAGCGGCCGCCGAAATACATCAAATGTTTTTTTCGTTTCTGGTTTCTGAATTTTCCGATGCACGATGTCCGGTATCCGGGGCTGACGGTCGATTTTCAAAGACCGTTGGGTTTTGGCCACCCGAGAGCAAGGCCGAGTTTCGTCAGTACCTTCCCGCTAATTGGCAGCTGGTTGCGCAATCAGAAGGCGACTTGGGCGATCGAATGGCCAGTTTCTTCGAGACGCATTTCAACGAAGGATTCGAAAATGTTATTTTGATCGGCGCGGATTGTCCTTTTGTCGATACCAGCCTTGTGATTCGAACGGTTGAACTCCTGATGTCGAATGATGTCGTGTTGGGGCCTTCGCGAGACGGCGGTTACTACCTGGTCGCCATGAAACGATCGAATCCGTACTTGTTTCAAGACATGCGATGGAGCCACGATCAGGTTTTCGCTGAAACGCGACGAAGAATTGAATCAAGAGGTCAGCGACTCGCATTGTTGGATGAGTTTTTCGATATCGATACTCACCGGGAACTTGAGTGTTTTCTCGAATCTTCGGAGCCTCGCTTTAAGTTGCTTCAGAAACAAATCAGATCGATATTGAACGAGAGCGTATCGGATTGCCGCGAAAGCGATGGAGAGTCGTGCGCATGAAACAGATGGATCTCGCAGTTCTCGGCGGCGGGGCGGTCGGGCTTAGTATCGCGTACGAAGCCGCTAATCGTGGCAAGTCCGTCGTTCTGATCGATCGGGCGGTTGGAATCCTCAAGGCATCTTGGGCAGGTGCTGGAATCTTGACGCCGGCAAATAGGAAAACTGCCGTCGAACCGCTGGAACAACTTCGCGCCTTGAGTAATGAACGGCATGAATCGCTCGCCAAAGAACTTCTCCAACTCACGGGAATTGATAATGAGCATACACGTTGTGGAGCATTGATTGCGGCGCGATCCTCCGGCGATCTCGCAAGTCTTGTCGGTTCAGAACTTCAGTGGAAGCAGGAAGAAATTGAGTTTGAAGTTTGTGATGTAGAAAAGATTCAACGAATCATGAACGGCTATGCCGTGAATCTGAACACGCAAGCCGCAAAACGCTGGGTCCACCTTCCGGACGAAAGGCGGATTCGTAACTCGCGCCATTTAAAGGCGCTACGAGACGGATGTCGGCGACACGGAGTCGAGATTGTGGAGACGACCGACTGTCCTCGGCTGAAGCATCACGCAAACCGGATCACAGAAATCATAACGGAAATCGGGGCGATCGATGTTCAAAATGTATGCGTCGCCGCAGGTAGTTGGACGTCGGAATTGACCGATTCGATTGGGGTTTCAATTCAAACGACACCGGTTCGCGGGCAAATGGTACTGTTTAAATTGGCTGAACCGCTGTTTCGGGAGGTATTTTACGAAGGGTCGCTTTATTTGGTGCCTCGAAACGACGGGCATGTTTTGGCAGGCTCCACCTTGGAAGAAGTCGGGTTTGATGCGTCGAACACCGACGAGGGGGTCGCGAATCTCATCGAGTTTGCGTCCCGGTGGTTTCCAGGCCTCAACCGCGATAGCGTCGTTCAAACCTGGGCGGGACTAAGACCCGCAACCCATGACGGATTTCCGTATATCGGTAGAATGCCTGAGTTCGAAAACGGCTACGTTGCAACCGGACATTTCCGAAGTGGGTTGCAGCTTTCCACGGGAACGGCGATGGTTCTAATGGATCTGATGGATGGAGTCGTTCCCTGTGTGGATTTGGACCAGTTTCGATTGGGTCGTGGTTAGCAACACTGGAAAGTTGTTTTTTTCTATGCGATATCAAGTTGCCATCCTGGGCGCTGGGCCCGTTGGAATCGAAGCAGCGCTTCACGCGGCAAACGCCGGTTTGGAACCGGTCGTCCTCGAAAAGTCTGATTCGATTTGCGGCCATGTTCGACAGTGGGGGCATGTGCAACTCTTTTCTCCTTTCGGATGGAATGCTTCCAAACTCGGGAAGGAAACGGTGGTCTCGGAATCAAAGTGCGAGTTGTTTGGTGACGAAGAACTTGTAACCGGGCACCAATGGGTTGACGCCTATTTCGAGCCGCTTTCAAAATCCAAAGCATTGCAAAGTCGGATTCGATTGGGGCATCAGGTTCTCAAGGTTGGGCGGAATCGTCTCGGAAAAATGCAACAAATCGGACGAGCCGAAAGATTGGACGATGAGTTCAAGATTCTGTGTAAGGCGAATGGGTCCGAGGTCGTCATTCACTCCAAATACTTGATCGACGCGACAGGTTGCTTTGGGAATCACGGATTCATGGGAAGCGGTGGAATGCCGGCACTGGGCGAAATGGCGATACGTGAGACCAAGCAGCCGTTTCAAGATGCTGCAGACGAATTGTCTTCGCAAGGGATCAGCCATGGCTTGCCGGACTTCGCCAAGATCAGGTTTGAGAAAGGACGATCGCGAATCCTTCTTGTTGGCAGCGGTTACTCGGCCGCGACGAACGCGCTCTCGATTGATCAGCAAAGCGACGAAAGCAATGTTCAACTAGATTGGATAACCAGGGACAAGCCTGAACCGTTGATCAGCATCGACGACGATGTTCTATCGGCGAGGCAATGGTTGACCAAAAAGGCAAACGGATTGCCGGCCAAGCCGAATGTGAATTGGATGCCTGGCGCTTCCATTGAGATGATCGAAAAAGGAAGCATGCGTCGTTGGAATGTTCGCGTCAACGAGGAAGGGCAAAGCCAGGATCGAGCGTACGATCTGATCATTGTTAATGTGGGCAACGTTCCTGACCTGGAAATGTTGCGTCCGCTTCAGTTTCACACTTGTTACGCCACGGAAGGTCCGATCAAATTGGCTGCCGCAATTCTCGGGCAGTCCGGCCAGGATTGTACATCGATTCAACTGGATCATTCTCAGCTATTGAAAACGAGCGAACCCGGGTTTTTTGTCGTTGGAGCAAAGTCCTTTGGTCGAAATTCTCAGTTTCTGATTCGGAACGGGCTGGAACAGATTGAGCAAGTGATTCAATTCATTGTTGCTGCGGAACGGGAAATCGGCGGCTCGTCAAATTCGAATGACGTCGTTGTCGAAAGTGAAGCTTAATGGACCAGCCAAAGTCGCCTGCCGTCACGATTGATCGCTTGGATGTTTTGTGGTTCCAGATTGCCGGAACGAAGTGCAATTTGACCTGCAATCATTGCTTCATTAGCTGCAGTCCCAAGAACAATAACTTTGGCTTCCTCGCGCGAGAGACCGTTCGCGAGTACCTGGAACAGGCGAAAGAAGAAGGCGTTCGCGAATTCTACTTCACCGGTGGTGAACCATTCTTGAATCCCGAGATGACCGAAATTCTCATCGATACGTTGGCAACGGGGCCAGCAACCGTGTTAACGAACGCAACGGTCCTTAAAGAACCCTGGCTGGCGAAACTGTCTGCAGCCGTCTTTGAGTCTAAATACAGCCTCGAGTTTCGCGTCAGCATTGATGGATTCGATTCTTTTACCAATGACCCGATCCGTGGCGAAGGAACGTTTGACCGTGCAATCGCAGGCGTGCAAAAGTTGGTTGAGTATGGTTTTTTGCCAATTATCACGGCCGTGCAAACCTGGGATGATTCGGAATCGCATGTCGTCCTTGAAAAGTTTCAACAGAAGCTGAAGTCGATCGGGTATCAACGACCGCGTATCAAAATTTTGCCGACGCTCCAAATCGGTGCGGAGGAAAACCGCACTTGTGGCTATTCTGAAACCCAGCGAGTCACAGACTCCATGATGGAGGGCTTTGATCAATCCCAGTTGGTTTGTAGCAACAGTCGGATCGTGACCGATCGTGGCGTTCATGTTTGCCCCATCTTGATTGAGGCACCGGATTCACTGCTCTCCGATCGACTTTCGGAAGCTCAAGTGCCCTTCGAGTTAAATCACGGCGCCTGTTATACTTGCTACCAATTCGGTTCCATTTGCTCCAATTCAACGGCACAATCTCGCTCCAGTATCGAGCCATGGAAGGAGAGTTGACGTCAAATGGTTGACAGAATCGCTCTGCTCGGTGGCGTTTATAGCAACTACCTGGCACTCGACGTGGCAATTCGGGATATCCGTCGGCGCGGTGTCGAGCAGATTTATTGTCTAGGCGATCTGGGGGCATTCGGACCTCATCCTGACCGAGTCTTTCCGTTGCTTCACAAGGCGCGTGTTGCCTGTGTCCAAGGCAATTATGACGATTCGATTGGCAACCAGTTGGACGATTGCCAATGCGGTTACACGGACCCACGGGACAATCATTTTGCTCAATTGAGTTACGACTACACGTTGGAGAATACCTGCTCCGAGAACCGTGAATACTTAAAAGGGCTACCGCCGAAATTAGAGTGTGAGTTGGGCGGCCTTCGAGTTCTGCTTTGTCACGGAAGTCCTTACCGGACCAATGAATTTCTATGGGAGTCAACGACTTCGGATGCTTATTTGCAACGTCTGTTTGTCGATCTGAATTACGAAGTGATTTGTGCCACGCACACCGGAATCAAATGGCATCGTCAGCTAGGCGACAAGCATTTTGTGAACGTTGGAGTTTTGGGGCGTCCCGAAAACGACGGAACAACCTGCGTCTGGTACACGCTGATTGAAAAGCGAAAGGATCGACCTGGAGTGCACGTTCAGTTTGTCCCTGTGGCCTACGATTTTCGCCGTCTCGCCAAGGAAATGGTTGCAGAGAAGCTTCCCAGTCAGTTTGTCGAGACGATCATGACGGGTTGGTGGTCGACTTGTCTTGAGATTCTTCCATTTCGTGAACGAAGTCGAGGGGCATTCTGACTCAATTCGCCGAACCTTCCTCGATAACATATTCGACTAAGAGAACGTTGCTTTCCGGTAGTTCAATCTGCCCTATCCCGCGCAGTTGATAGCCTCGTTCGGACACGGCCAGCCTCAAATCAATCGCGACTTCCGACAGGAGCTCTCGCGTTCCTCGAACAACGAGATAAACGCCGCCTTCCTGAATAACGAGGTCGATAGCTTGCTCGTCAAAACGTGAGTCGGCAAAAGTTGGAAACCCGATCAGTTTTTGATTTTCCGCTCTCAGGAAAAAGACGCGATTGTTCAACGCAAACGTGACGTATTCTCGAAACGCGTCGCTCGTGTCGGGGTCTAGCAATCGCCTGTCTTCAACCAAATTCGGACAAAGGAAGACGGGCATTCGTGTTTTGCTTGTTCGCGAGCGCGTATTGATTTGGCTGGCAACAATTCCCCAGCGTTCTTGCCGCTGTGGCTGAACGCGATCGGAAAACATTAAATCGTGGAGCATCGTGTGATTCAGGTGAATCAGGATCCCCAGCACGATCACGGCAACAAACTGGTTAGCCGTTGAGCGAAATGAGGCAATGACCATCGCGGTCATGATCGGAATGGTGGCGATCGAAGCAACCAGGTAACGAAGGTGGCCGATCGAAGCCAGCGGTGCCCCGTTCCAGGGGATTGAGGAAAGCGTCAACGCGATGCCAACCGGTAACCAAACCGCAATCGCGGCCTGCCAAAGCCAGGGACTGATTCGAAGTAGGGGCTCGCTGCGCCGAGAAAGATTTTGCAAAAGCCAATACAAGGTAACAAGGAATGCCGGCACCAGCAGATAAGCAATCCATAGGGGAAGCAACTGATATTGCAAATTGGCACCCGTCGCAAATGAAGCCCATTGGCTTTGTTGTTCTCCAATTGAGGTTAAATGTTTGATGCCTGGCGCCATCAATGGCAGAGACAAGAGTAACTGAAGAAGAGCCAAACGGAGGCAATAAATATTATTCGATTTTTGATTGCCCTCCCGTGAAGGATGTTGGATTCGCAGCGAGACGAAATGAAACGCCAGGACCACCACCGCCTGAACGAACAAAAACAATACGGTCGTGTAGTGGGCGTAAAACAACAGCACGCTGCTGATCACCAGCGAAACAAACCGCCAAATTGGAACCGGCTTTTTGGAAAAATACGTTTTGCAAAACAGGTAGAATTGGCAAAGGGCCAGCACTTTGACGAGCGCAAATGGGCGAGCCTCGACCGCATAAAATAGCCATTGTTCATCGAATCCAGCCACCAGGAGCGCCGCGAATGCGGCGATTCGATTCTTGGTCAGGAGCCAGCAGATACAGGGCGCGAGAAGCAATGCGGTTAGCCCGAGTACTAAGGACGGCATGCGAAGTTCGACACCCGAAATCCTTCCGCCGCGAGTCGTGAGGTATTGAATCCAAAAGAAAAAGGGTGACTGATTGCCAATGGTCGAACGAGGCAATACATCCGAAAAATCGCCGGATATCACCCAGGCGGTGTGAAGTTCATCCGTCCAGACAAAATCTCTTTGGTCGACGACAATCAGGACTCGAAGCGTGATCGCCAGTCCAACGACCAGAAACAAAGTCAGAAATGCAAGCGAACGTTGAGTCGTTGGATTCATCAGCGCATTCTAACGAACCAGTGTGTCTGCTGCCGACCCGAGAAACGAATCCGGGGACGCCGAATCAAAATGCGCGAGAACCGTTTTCAATCAAGCCAAATCGCCAAAACCCAAGCGTTTGAAACTTTTCGAACGCATGTTTGTACTGTTCAACATTCGAGCAATTTGCATTGTGAACCAGCAAAGCGGATGAGGCCAAGTTGGTGGTTCGAAAGTTGGAGGCATCAATTTGAGCCACCGGCCCAAAGTCCATCAGCACGGTATCAAAAAATGGCTCGATCTTTTTGAGGGTCAGGTCAAGCAGTTCATAAGCGTGGCGGTTGAAAGAAGCCCGCGTGGACGGTTGCAAAGGCATGACGCAAATTTGACTTTCGTGGTTTCCGACGAGCATTTCCGCGGCCGTTTCAAACTCGGTCCGGTCGGAAAGCCAGGTAATGTCTCCATCCAGGTTGAGCGATTTTCCCAGGCTCGGGTGAACCAAATCCGTATCCACGATTAACACGCGTTGTCCGTCGTTGGCAAGTTTTCTCGCCAATGTGATGGTGAGTGTGGTTCGCCCTTCGCCTCGAGCAACTCCGGTAATCGCCAGGCGTTTTTGGCTGCGAAGTATCGACTCGGAAATCATCGAGGAGAGATCTGCGAACAACGGGTCGTGTTGGTAGAGCAGTTCGGTAGTGATGAGTGGCCATTCGAATTGATCCACTTCCCAACTGGGAAGGAAATCGAGCCGGTCGACAACCTTGTCCCCCGCAAACGTTTCCGCGCTCGGCACGATGTTCTTTGGAGGCATCATCGATGAATCCGCAACGGGAACCATGAATGAGCCAAAGCTCGTTTCAACAGGCTGTGGTTTTTGCAGCTTCTGGATGGGGCGATAATGTGGACGCCGCGAGAATTTGTTGGGTGCGTCCACGCGTTGAATGACCTCTTCGGAAGGTGGGTTCGGTTGTTCGGGCAACGCTTGCGGAACAACGACTTCCGAGGTGGTCCAGCCAATCTGCGGGTTGGCATCGACAACCGATTTCGAGCCTGGCGAGATTTCAGCTTCGCTGCCAGAAACCTGGCCGGTGGCGACTTCCTGTGTTTTCCAAGCGCTTGCCGTTCGTTTGACCTTCCGGAAGTGGGGCGCGGGAGTCGCAGCGGTGTGATTGGCCGCAGGGTGTTTTTTTGAAATCGAATCGCTCATGAATGGGTTCCCGACAAGTCGGTTTTGGCAAAAATGGAAGAGGCAGCAATCGTTGGGTCGGTGCGTTTTCGAGGGGCAGATTCTCATCGTTAAAATCGGATCGGATTGTGCTCGTCTTGAGTGGTCGATAAAGTGAACCGATGGTAGCGATTGCCGTTTGCTAACGGCCCTTCAACTGCCCCGCAATGATTTCTTTGTTTGGCTGACCCGCATAATCACGATAAATTGCCATGGATCGGTTCCGGAGGACGTTGATTCCCCGGACTGGGAACGGAATCTTGCGTGGGAGCTTTGCGTTGGACACTTGCGTGTCGGCTTGAAATAAACTGGATGGGAGCATGTCAGTCATTCATCAAGACAATTCGATCGACGTTATCCACGAGCGGCTAGAAAAAGAAATTCTGGTGCTCGATGGCGCGATGGGCTCGATGATCTATTCGCTTGGGCTTTCCGAAGAGGAGGTTCGCGGTCCGCGATTTAAAGACTGGCACAAGGACTTGAAAAATTGCACGGATGTGGTCGGCCTGACCAACCCGGAAGCGATTGTTGAGCTGCACGGCCATTATTTGAAAGCCGGCGCGGACATTCTGACGACCAACACGTTTCAAGCCAGTCCGGTTGGCCTGGGAGATTTCGAGCTACCGAACGACGTTGTCCGCGAAATCAACTTGGCGGCCGCGGAAAACGCGCGAGCGGCGATCGAGAAATATGGCGGAAGTGGGCAGCCGCGATTTGTCGCTGGTTCGATCGGCCCGACATCGCAGCAAACGGCGATTTCGACCAAGGTTGAAGACCCCTCGTACCGAAGCATCACGTTCGAGGAAATGGAGGCTTCCTATTATGTTCAGGTGGAAGCATTGGTTGATGGTGGTGTCGATATTTTGTTGCCGGAAACGGTCATTGACACATTGAACCTGAAGGCCTGCCTGTTTGCTATTGCAAGGTATTTTGAGAATTCCGGCAGGCGGATACCGGTTATGGTTTCGGGAACCTTTGCGGAATCGGGATCCACGTTTGTTTCGGGACAAGTGATTGAAGCGTTCTGGAATTCGGTCTCGCATTTTCCGATGCTCAGCGTCGGAATGAACTGCGCGCTGGGTCCGGACGTTATGCGTCCACACATTGAAGAACTCTCGAACGTTGCGACGCCTTACATTAGTGCTCACCCCAATGCTGGATTGCCCAACGAAATGGGGCAATTTGATTTGGCGCCCGGTCCCATGGCCGAGATGGTTCTCGATTGGGCGCAGAATGGTTGGGTCAATATTCTTGGCGGCTGTTGCGGCACGACACCGGAGCATATCACGGCCATTTCCAAAGCGGTTGAGGGGTTAAATCCCCACGCGAAAAATCGCGTCGAGAGCTGGACTCGACTTTCCGGATCGCGTCCGCTAACGCTTCGTCCGGATTCCAACTTCTTGATGATTGGTGAGCGAACCAATGTTACCGGCTCACGGAAATTTGCACGCCTGATCCGAGAGGAACAATTCGAAGAAGCGGTTGAGGTCGCTCGAGATCAGGTTGAAGGTGGCGCGGCCGTTATCGATGTCAACATGGACGATGCCTTGCTCGATGGCGAAGCGGCCATGGCCAAGTACTTGCGTCTGATCGCGGGTGAATCG
Organism: uncultured Pirellulaceae bacterium; assembly: GCA_964434955.1. Classification (GTDB taxonomy): domain Bacteria; phylum Planctomycetota; class Planctomycetia; order Pirellulales; family Pirellulaceae; genus JANQLU01. Next base: position 16,255 of record CAYSXI010000055.1, on the reverse strand, counting down.
GATATCAGCGCGGTCCCCGTCATGATTGACAGCTCCAAATGGTCGGTGATCGAAGCGGGGTTGCGGAATGTTCAAGGGAAGGCGATCGTCAACTCAATCAGCCTCAAGGAAGGCGAGGAAGACTTTTTAGACAAAGCGCGTTTGATTCGTCGCTATGGCGCGGCCGCCGTCGTGATGGCATTCGACGAAAAGGGGCAGGCCGTTGAAACCGATGATAAGGTAAGGATTTGCAAACGGGCCTACGATCTTTTGGTGGAGAAAGCCCATTTTCCCCCGGAAGATATTATCTTCGATCCCAATATTCTGACCGTCGCGACCGGGATGGAAGAGCACAATAACTACGCCGTCAACTTTTTTGATGCGACTCGCTTGATCAAAGAAAAGTGTCCCGGAGCAAAAGTTTCTGGCGGGGTTTCCAATGTGAGCTTTAGCTTTCGCGGGAACAACGTGGTTCGCGAAGCGATCAATGCGGCTTTTCTCTATCACGCGATCGAGGCCGGGTTGGACATGGGCATTGTGAATGCCGGCCAACTCGAGATTTACGAAGAGATCCCCAAGGACTTGCTGGAATACGTTGAAGATGTATTGCTGAATCGGCGTCCGGACGCGACCGACCGCCTGCTTGAGTTCGCGGATACAGTCAAAGACAAAAAGAAAAAAGGCAAGGCCGAAAACCTGGAATGGCGTGAAGGCTCACTCGAGGAGCGGCTATCGCACGCGCTGATCAAGGGAATCGACAAATTCGTCGAAGAAGACGTTGAAGAGGCTCGGCAGAAATATGAACGCTGCCTTCAAATCATCGAAGGCCCGATGATGGATGGGATGGCGATCGTTGGTGACTTGTTTGGTAGTGGCAAAATGTTTCTTCCTCAGGTCGTTAAATCGGCCCGGGTGATGAAAAAGGCTGTGGCCTACCTGATGCCCTTCATGGAACAGGAAAAAATTGACGCCGGGCTCGAAGGCCAGGGATTCCGCGGCAAAGTCTTGATGGCGACGGTGAAAGGCGATGTTCACGATATCGGAAAAAATATCGTTGGAGTCGTTCTGGGATGCAACAACTATGAGGTCATCGATTTGGGCGTGATGGTGCCCTGCGAGAAAATCCTGGAAGAAGCCCGGAAGCATACTGTCGACATGATTGGGCTTTCGGGTCTGATTACGCCCAGCCTGGACGAAATGGTATATGTCGCGAAAGAAATGCAGCGACTCGAATTTGATATCCCGCTGTTGATTGGTGGAGCGACGACCAGCGATAAACACACCGCGGTGAAAATCGCGCCTCAGTATGAGCACGGTGTGGTTCACGTATTGGATGCGTCGCGCAGCGTTGGCGTCGTTGAAAAACTGATTACCAAGGACTCCCGCGAGGTGTTCCTGAAAGAGAACGATGCACTTCAGGAGCGTTTGGTTTCAAGTTACGAAGAACGCCAGATGACGCTAGTTCCCTATGAGCAGGCGGTCGAAAGTCGTTTTCCTACGGATTGGAACACCGTTGATATTCCGACGCCGGAATTCACCGGCGTTCGCCAGTTCGCATCGGATGGTAGCGAAGGCTTTGAGTCCGTAACTCTTTCGCAGCTCGCCGATTTCATTGACTGGACGCCATTTTTCATGTCTTGGGAATTGCACGGCAAGTACCCGGCGATCCTGACTGACAAAGTGGTTGGTGAAGAAGCAACCAAGCTGTTTGAAGATGCCAAATCCCTTTTGAATCAAATGGTCGACAACAACCTTCTGACCGCAAAAGGGATTTTTGGATTTTGGCCGGCAAATTCGGAAGGGGATTCCGTTGTCGTTTATTCGGATGAATCTCGGACGGAAGAACTTTGCCGTTTTCACATGCTTCGACAACAGTGGCAACGTAAAGGGATCGAGCATTTCAGGTCCTTGGCCGACTACATTGCTCCAATTGAATCGGGGCGAATCGACTACTTGGGCGGGTTCGCGGTAACGACAGGCCATGGATGTGATGAACTGGCGGCGAAGTATGATGCCGACCACGATGATTACAATTCCATCATGGTGAAGGCCTTGGCCGATCGATTGGCGGAGGCATTTGCAGAATGGATGCACAAGCAGGCTCGAAACCGATGGGGATACGGGGAGCAGGAAACTTTCTCGAATGACGATTTGATTCGTGAAAAGTATCGCGGAATTCGTCCCGCCGCCGGATACCCGGCCTGCCCTGACCACACCGAAAAGGCAACGCTTTGGGAACTGATGGATGTCGAGTCCCGCACCGGGATCCAATTGACCGAGTCATTTGCGATGTGGCCGGCCGCGGCGGTTTCCGGGCTCTATTTCGCCCATCCTGAATCGCGTTATTTCTCGATCAACAAGGTGACTCGCGACCAAGTTGAGGATTACGCGCGGCGCAAAAACATGGATATGAACACCGTCGAGAAATGGTTGGCCCCGGTACTCGGGTACTAAGCCGTCCGTCATTGTTACCGTGAATTCTCGACGGCTTTGACATCTGCTAAAATGCTTGAGACTCTTTTTGAACCGGAAGGACTCGATGGCCACTGTCGATTTGCAGCATCTCGGAACCATTCACAACGAAGACTGCATTGCAGGACTTAAGGAATTGCCGGATGGTTTGGTCGATCTTGCGTTCGCTGACCCGCCGTTCAACATCGGTTACGAATACGACGTCTACGAAGACCAGCTGGAGTCGGAGAAGTACATCGCCTGGTCCAAAGATTGGATGCGTCAAGTTCATCGTGTTCTAAAGGACAATGGGACCTTTTGGCTCGCGATTGGGGATGAATACGCGGCCGAGTTAAAGGTCGCCGCGCAATCCATCGGTTTTCACTGCCGTAGTTGGGTCGTCTGGTACTACACTTTTGGCGTTCATTGTTCCAAGAAATTCACGCGTTCGCATGCGCATCTTTTTCACTTTGTGAAAGACGAAAAGAACTTCGTCTTCAATCATGACGACAAGGAACTTCGCGTTCCTTCGGCAAGGCAGTTGGTTTACAACGATGCCCGCGCAAATCCCAAAGGTCGCATGCCGGACGATACATGGATCTTACGACCTCAGGACCTGGTCGATGGATTCAATCCGGACGAAGACGTTTGGTACTTTCCGCGGGTTGCCGGGACCTTCAAGGAACGAGCAGGGTTTCATGGTTGCCAAATGCCCGAACAACTCTTGGGGCGGATCATTCGAGCCTGTAGCTCAGAAAACGATGTTGTTCTCGATCCGTTTTCTGGAAGTGCGACGACCTTGGCCGTGGCGAAGAAGCTGCGACGTCAGTTCGTGGGCTTCGAGCTATCACCTGAATATACCGAGTTGGGGATCAAACGCTTGAGCCGGGTCGCCCCCGGCGATTCCTTGGATGGTTCAGAGGAACCCAAGGTCAGTGCACCGCGCACCGATTCAAAGAAACCAAATAAGCGGCAACTCGAAAACCAAAAACAGTTGTTTGAAATCGACAACTTGGTGGCAAGTGAGTTGGCAGCTGAGGCGGCGGGAATTGTCGAAGCCTTCGCACAGTGCAATCGCGGTTTTTCGGTTGACCGCATGGTTGCGGATCCGATTTTGAATGAAGACTTTCAGCTGGCCTGCGAGCGGCGAAATATTCCGGGAACCGCGGCTGAACGAAATCGATTTTTGTTTCGGTTGCGAAAATCAGGCAAGCTGAAATCCGTTGGCATTGAAACTTCCGTTCGAACTGAAATTGATTGGGAATTTGTCGCGCCGTTTGTGTTTGCCAGTGAAATTGCCTGGCGACAGGTGAGCAACAAATACTGCAGCTTGGGATTGGACGATATCTTTTGCGATCCGCGAATTGCCAGTCAATTCGATACGATCGCTAGTAAGTTTGCACCCGGATTCGAAGTGCTCGACTATCGTTGGGCCGCGTTGAAGCTGCGGAAGGAAGGGCACCTGGCTCGGAAACGGGCCGAAGCAAAAACGCCCAAACAACTGGGGATCGCCGAATTTTCAATTCGAAAACTTTCAGAAGAAGGTGCGGTTTGCGTAGATGCATTTGATGCAGCTGCAGTCCCAAATGGTCCAGGCGTTTACCTCATCCGGCAAAAGGAAGGTGCCGTTCTATACGCCGGCGAAACCGAAAATCTGCCGGAACGATTGCAAACGCAATTTGGATCGGATGAACTTCAACGGCAGTGGAATGCTCAATACGCCGATTTGAAACTTTACACACTTGCCGTTGAATCCACGATTGATTTTCGTTTGGCCCGGCAAAGTATCTTGCTCAAATGGTACAAGCCAAAATGGAATTTGAATCACATCTTGGCGGTCTGATCTTCGAGGATTGAACCGCGGGTCTGCCTTATCCGGCCGACTGAGTCTACTTTCCGTTTTTATTGAATGTCCTCGACGATCGCCTTGGCAAATTTGGCACCAAGTCGCAACGCCAATGGTCCGGCAGCGGATCCAGCGTCATTTTCTGCGCCCGGGACACACGGGTCCCGGTGCCTTGAAACATTTGCGAATTGTCCTCAGGTAGCTGCGAGTCCATTCGCTAGGCGTCCGGCAAATTGTCGCTTTCGGGCGTGCCTGTGGAGTCCCCCGATTGGACCGCTGCGTGCTTGTCCTTGTCACCATCTTTTTTGGGGGCGTGGCCGTGAGGTGTGAATCCGGCCGTGATGCACACGCCGATAACGACGAGTCCCATTCCCAGCCAGAGAATCGGATTGACGTGATCATCCTTGGATAGGTTGAAATAGGCGAATATCGCATTCACCGTTACGGCGCCGCCAAAAACAATGGGCATCACGTAAGCAGGTTTTCCACCGGCCTTGGTAAGCGCAAAAGTCAGCCCGAGGGCTCCGAATGCACCCAGGCAACCTGCAAGAAAACCCCATTTCATCGAGGGCAAGTAAGGGCCGGTAAAGTCAAAGTTGTCATTGAAAGCGACCTTCATCATGATTCCGCCACCAATAATCGCGATCACCAGGTAGGCAACGCCGATAAATACGTATGGCTTAAACGGTCCCCAAAGCGGGGGTTTGTCCATGGATCGTGCGTTAGTCAAAGTGGGACCGTAAAGACCCCAGCAAAGTGCGACAAATAGAGCGCAACAAACTGGAAATATGAGGTGTTTCATTCCTGCTCCTAAGGTTCAATTCAATCCGAACAGTTTAACCTAATTCCTTTTTTTACGCAGTTGGGTCAAAAGCGGCTCGCGCATCCTGAGCTTTGCTGGTTCGAATCGGAGTTTTACTCAAAATAAACTGTCCAAATGAGGCGGACGAATGCGTCTTACCGTAAGATGGCGAACCAATTAACGGTGGGGATATTCGGTGAAACGAAAAGGCAAAGAAGAGAATGTTGAATTGGCGGAATTGCTTCGTCAAATTGACGATTCTGATTCCGAGCGGGAATCCAGGTCTGACGCCACCCTGCCCTCCCTTACTGCTTCACAAAAGAATGAACTGCTTGAAGCTCAGGCGGCTCTCAGTTACCTGAACCGTGTTCGCGATCTTTGCGAACAGGAATCGGTGTCGTTGGTCCGGGATTCAACATTCGATGAACCGCGGGCTTCGGCCGTCGCCGACGAAGAACTCGACACGTTGAGTTTGGATTCGTCGGCAACCTGCCGAACGATTGGTCGATTTGAGATCATTCGCGAGTTGGGCCGCGGTGGTTTCGCTCATGTTTTTCTCGCTCGGGATCCAAGCTTGAATCGCAACGTAGCGCTCAAAATACCCAAGCCAGAAGCGTTGGCTTCCGAAGATTCCCGGGCCCGATTTCAACGCGAGGCCAAAGCGGCTGCGATTTTGAGTCATCCCGCCATCGTCCCCGTATTCGAATCGAGTACGGTAGGGCCATTGACCTATATCGCCTACGGCTATTGTCCCGGGGTTACTTTGAGCGATTGGATGCGGCAAGAGTCCGGTGCGCTCGATCAGCAACAAGTTGCCCGAACGATTGCGCGACTCGCCGATGCGGTTCACCATGCCCACCAACGTGGTGTGATTCATCGCGATCTCAAACCATCCAATGTTCTCATCGAAATCCAGGATTCCGTCGATTCGGTCCATGATCTTTCGGAACACGTTCGGATCTCGGATTTCGGACTTGCGAAGTTCGAATCGGGTGAAGACCAAACGCTGACGCAGGAAGGCGGGCTTGTTGGAACACCCGCTTACATGTCGCCCGAACAAGCGACCGGCGATCACGAAATCGGTGAAACCGCGGACGTGTTTTCGCTGGGCGTCATTCTGTATGAAATGTTGACAGGTGTTGTTCCCCATAAGAAAGAGACCTATCTGAAAACGCTGCGGGCCATTGAATCGGAGGCTCCCGCAGCTCCTCGTCAACGCAACCCCAAGGTTTCCCGTGATCTGGAGGCCATTTGCCTCAAGTGTTTGGAAAAGAATAAATCCGAACGCTATTCGTCAGCTTTTGATTTGGCGGAAGACTTGAGAAATCTTCTGGAGCTTCGCCCCGTTTCGGCGAGGCGCCACACGCTATGGAAGCGACTGGACAACTGGACGCGAAGGAACCGGATCCTGGTTCGCGCGACAATGGCTGTCCTGTTGATCGCAACATTGTCGCTTGCCTTTACCCTGTTTTTTGTCAATCGAGCAAGGAATGACACGTTGGAAGCGCTGGCCAAAGCCAATCAAGAGACTTATCGCGCCGAGATGAACTTGGAAAAAGCGGATGCGGTCGTCGAGACGTTTCTTGAAATCACAAGCGACCAGCTTTACGACTTGCCCGGGGCGACGGCGATCCGAGACAAGATGGTCCGCGAAGCGTTTGCTTACTACGAAGATTTCTTGGAGCAGGCAGAAAGCAATCGAGACACGCGGCTGGCTGACTTGGCGCGTGTGAGGACCAAACTCGGGCAACTGAGTATCTTGTCGGGGGAAATCGGTCGAGCGATTCCGCTAATCCAACAAAGCCAGGACGATTATCACCAGTTGTTGAAAAAGGAAGCCAACAACACCTGGCAACTGGCGCTGGTTCAAACCCATTCGTTACTTGGGTTCTGTCAGCACCAATCCGGCGACGCGGATGCTGCGCTGCGTTCCTATCAGAAAACGATTGAACTCGTCGAGGCTCAAAGAAAAAAGGGCAACGTCAGTTCGGAAGCGAATTCTTTGATGGTCGAAGCCATCGCCGGAAAAACACGGATTTATTTCGACCTGCACCAACTTGAGGCAGCGCAACGGGAAAATCAAAAAGCGAAGCAAATTCTCCACACTTTCGAGGCCGATCAAAAGTCGCGAGCCCGTCAGTTTGCCTTGGTCCGCTGCCGCTTGATGCAAGTGATTTTGTCACGAGCAGCCGGTGATTTCAAGCAGACGGAAACGCTTTTGGCGTCCGTGGAAACAACCATCGATCGCCTCTACGAGTTGTTTCCAGCAAGCCGAAGTCTACGGACGATTCACGTTGAGTTTTATCAACTGAAGATGGAGAATCATTTCGATCATGGCAGATTTGCCGACGTGATTCGACTCGGGAAGTTGAGCATGCGACTACTCGAGGAGCTCGAAAAACAAAATCCGACCATCGGACTTTATCAAGGCAAAGCGGTTGAAGTCCTTGCGCTTCTGGCAAACTCGGCGACCCAGCTGCGCGACGATCCGTCTGCGACGAACTGGATGGATTCTGCGACCAAACGAATGGAACGTTTCGAAAGCAAGTCAGGGTCAAACGCCGTGACGCGAGACAATGCGTCCCAGTTTGGACGTCTTTGCAATGATCGAGGATTGATCTTGTTTAATCAGAAGCAACATGATCTGGCGATTAAAGAATTCGAGAAGGCAATTCGTTTTACTCGGCGAGCAATAGAACATGAGCCTTATCGAGTCGTGCTGCAGAGCAACCTGTCCAATCATTATTTTGGGCTGGCCGAATCCCAAAGAAGATTGAAGAAATATGAATTGGCGCTCGACGCGATTTCAAAGGCTGAGTCGATTCGAGGAGATTTGGTAAAGCAAAGTATCGCGAGTCCATCGGATCGCGTTCGACTGGCACTCATCCGGTCTTCCAAAGGCGTGGTATTGCGAATGCTGGGGAAGTCGACGGAGGCAATTCCAATTCATCAACAGCTTGTTGCGGACATCGAAAAATTGCCGAGCCAGGGATGGGAGGGGTTGGACGCCAAAATGGAATTGGAGCGCCAGATGGTTTACTGGATGGTCTCGGCCATGAAGGCCGACGATCCAAACGCATTCTTGAACGCCATCCAGAAAGTTGAAAAACATCGAGGGGATGATCTGGATCGCCTGCAAAGGATGGTTCAGCCTGTTTTGCGCGGAGTGCCAAAATGCTCGGCCGAGATGAAGCAGGTGGTCGAACCATTCCTGGACAAGATTCGAAAACGAATCGTCGCCGAACGCTCGAAATAGTCTCACGAGTGCGGCGATGAACCAACGACGGCAACTTTTGAGAGAAATGAAACCTCGGATGGGATCACTTCTTGGGTGGATCGAAAACCGCGTCGAGCCAGGGGTCTTTCCCCTGGAAAAAATCACTCGAGTTGAACTTGATTCGAAGATCCGGCTCCAAGCTGTCTGCCTTGGAGCCTTTCATCAGGTTCCATCGCCGCGTACTGTAGTAAACTTTCAATTTCGATGATGGCAAAACAAGCGGGCGGATCTCACCGAAATGATTGGGGCGACCTCCAGTTGGTTCACCAATGATGGTCGCATTCGTTTGCGTTTTCAATTCAATGGCATTCCACATGCCTGATGAATAAGTTTTTCGTCCGACGATCACAAAAAGCTTGCCCTTGCGATTGAGATCACTGTCTTTCAGGTATTGAAGCAAGGGGCGAAAGACGGACGAGTTCCCGCCGCCATTGTCACGTAAATCGACGACGAACTTCTCCACGTCCTGTCCCTCAATGAAACCCCTGGTTCCGGCGACCAACCTGGAAAAACCGTTGGCATCGCGGCATCGGTTGTACTTGAAGTAGACCGTTTGCTTGTCCGCGATCCAGTCGTTCCAGAAATCAAGATTGCCTTTTTTCTGATACAAGGCGACTGTTTTCGGACGGTAGGACCAGCGGATGCTCGAAGCCAGTTCGGATTGAGGAAACGAGGTGAGTTCAATGGTTTCTGTTTTCCCATCCTTTTTCAAAGTCAGTTCGACGGACCGATTATTCTTCGCCCCGCCGGAAAATTTCAAATAGTCGGCCGTGTTGAAGTCTCGTTCAAAACGATTACGAAAACCAAATTCGTTGTCATGAGCCATGAAAGGCTTACAAGCCTTGGCAATCTCAGGGACGTTTTTGTCGCCAACTTTGACGATTTCCCAGCCGATCCAATTTCTGAGTTTGATATCTGCGTTGACGATAAAAAGGCCGTCGTCGAACCAGCGAACATTGATCGGGTAATATCGAAAATAAGTGAAATTTGGGACGAGTGTCGTGTGTCCGTCTTTGCATAAGTTGATCAATCGCATCAACTCAATCGACGCTTCCGCATCGCCAATCCCGGACTCAAACTTCCGGCGAACTTCGTCCGCCATTTTTCGAAAGTCGGATTTGTCCAACTGGTCAAAAAAGTCGACGTGTTTTTCAGGCAGTTGTTCCACAATGGCATTCAAGTCCTTGACCCAATCCACTTTGGTTTCTTGCGAAAAAGCAGCGTTGGAATAAGAAAAAAAAGTTAATGCAATCAATGCAAAACAAGAATGTCCTGGCAGTTTCATGGAATTAGGTAAGTACAAATGAAATTCGGGGAACGAAGTTGGAGGCCTCGATTCTAACAGAAAGCAATGGGAAAGTTCGACTCGCCAAAATTGCGAGATATTCGATGGCTGATACGGTAGGATAAAAGCGGAGCCGAGACCTGACGTTGACGATGAAGCAAACGGAATTTCAGATGCCGCATATTTCTTTATTTGGGTTAGTGGCGGGGTTTCTCTTTCTCGCCGCAAGCCAAACCCAATTGATTGCGCAATCGCCGAGGGAGCTTCCCGCGAAAAAATCTGCAGGCAAGAATCCTGCGGTCCCGGGAATGGAGAAGTCGATTTACGAAAAGAAGCTTCTGGAAAACGGTGTTGAGCCTTCGGCGGAAGGAGTTAAAGAGTTTGCAAATCGACTTCGGCCAAGCGGCGAATTGATCAAACAAATTGAATTGCTGTTTGAACAACTTTCGAGTCCAATTTTTTCAGAACGTCGAGATGCCTTCACCAAGCTGAAAGGCTTTCCAATCATTCCCAAGTCGATGGTTGACGAGTATTTGAAGTCTCCGAATCCAGAGGTTCGATATCGGGCAGGGATCATTGCCAAACGGATGGCCAATAGTACAGATGCCCTGTTGAATGCCGTTCTTGTTGTTGTGCGCGACAAGGAGCTGCCAGGCTTGCTCGGTGAAGTGGTGCAGATCAGCTCGCAAACGACCTCATCCACGGTTCACATTTCGGCTGAACGCGCGGCGGAAGCGACGGCAACGCCAGATGATCTGGACGTGATTATCGAGCTGGCGGGTCATTCGAGCCCCAGGATTCGCATCCTTGCGGTAAAGCCAATGGCGAAGGTTGCGCCGCAAAGACGAGCCGAGCTGTTAGGGCCATTGTTGGACGACAAAGATGAGTTGGTTCAGCTGCAGGCTGCGGTGGCGTTATCCGACATTGGCGATCGGCGATGTTTGCATACCTTTCTCAGATTGCTTGAATCGAAGAAAACAACTTGCCGCGCCCGATCGGTTTACTTTTTGCGAATGTTGACCGGCCAGAAGTTCAAGTTTTACGCGAGTGACCGTCCTGAGATTCGCGCCAAGCGACTGAAGTTATGGAAGGAGTGGATTGCCCAAAACGGCGAGTCGGCGAAACTCAAATTCCCTGTGGAACTTCATGTTTCCCGCTCCAATTTGGAACCAGGCCATATGCTTTTGTGTTATGGGCACCTCGGCAGGATTATCGAGCTTGATGAAGGCGGCAACGAAATTTTTGAATACAAAGGCAAGAACATTTGGAGTGCCGAAAAACTGCCCAACGGAAATATTCTTGCGGCCGACTATACCAGTGGCAAAGTCATTCAACTTGATATGACAGGGAGAATTGTCTGGGAATTTTCCTGTCCGACCTGTTTGAATACGCGCCCACTGGTAAACGGGAATATTCTGGCGGTTTCGCACACGGGTAAAAAAGTTATGGAGGTCACGCCTGACAAAAAGGTCGTATGGGAAGTCAAAACAAATGGCTTGGGCTGCGATGCCCATCGACTGGAAAATGGGAACACCTTGATCGCTGAGGATGGAATCGTTCGGATTGTTGATCCCGAAGGCGAAAATGTTTGGGAGCACAAAGCGCGACATCCCTACGGAGTCGAGCCACTCTCGAACGGGAATATTCTGATTTGCGATATCACCACAAACGAAGTGACGGAGGTCACACCTGACCATGAAGTGGTTTGGAAATATCGCGGCGTGAGTCCATGCGATGCTTATCGATTGGAAAATGGCAACACGCTGATAACCGACAACCGGCGGTTCATCGAATTGACGCCCGAGAAGAAAATCGTTTGGGAAAAGAAAGGGGCGCGTTACGGAACTGCGAGAAAATAAATTCAAAAGGCAGTTGCGTATCGCGCGGAGTGATTACCCAAGCGCGGAAGCCAGGCCCGTTGAAACAAAGTCGCGAATGCTTTTGAATTCCGACTCAATTCGAGGGACGCGATTTGCCGCGTCACGATTGTTGCCGGTTTTGATATCCGCTTCGACTTCCTGGAATAGCTCGCTCAAATGATTGGCGGCGACCGTCGCACAGGTTCCTTTCAAGCGATGAGCTTCGGAACGCATTCGTTCGATATCTTTGACTTCCAGGCCGTCACGGTCGAGCTGTCGCAGATTTTCAATGCCTCTTTCACAAGTCAAAAGAAAATCTTCGAGGATCTCCTGGGCAAATTCGATTTCACCCATGCATCGTTTCATGAGTTCTTCGACGTTGATGGGATCGGAATGGCAATCGGACATGGACAGTTCTTCATCTGAAAAAGTGGTTGCGCGAGATTTCCGGAAACTTAGCTCAGGCACCCAGGAATTCAAACATCCAGAAAGCCATTGTCGCAATCCATGTTTGGCGTCATGCGGTTGGTCTGGTTTTGACGAATATTCGTCCCTGAGTTCGCCATTTTAGAGGGGGTATGAAACGCGAAATTCGTTCATTTCGAGTGTGTTGCGAGGCACGTTTCAACCCCGAGGATTGAAAAACACTGGCCGGATTACTTCTTTTTAGTCGCTTTCTTTTTTGCCGTTTTCTTTTTGGCTGTCTTTTTCTTTGCCGTCTTCTTCTTTGCCGTTTTTTTCTTGGCCGCCTTTTTCACAGGAGCCTTTTCCACAGAAGTCTTTTTCTTCTTGGCAGACTTTTTGGTATTGGTATTGCGATCCTGTGGGTTCGATTTGGCTTTTGGTTTTCGCGCGACAACCTTGGGCTTAGATTCCTTTGCAACATCACTCTGTTCAGCAGCGGAATCGGGCGACTCTGGCAAAACGGACTTGGCGGCCTGGTCGGCTGTTTCGCCAACCGGCTCCCACCCTTTCTTGATGTTGGCTTCCTTCATTTCCAGCCAAAATCGTTCAATCTGCTCGCGCCGATTGCTCACTCGAATGTCGCGGTTGAGCGGGGATTTCCGATTGGGGCTGAAGTCCGTGAAATGAATGACGTATGCGGGAAAATCTTCGTGTTCCGATTCCTTGTTGGTTTTCCACATGAGGAATTTGCGAACCATCTTTTCACCTTTCAACATCTTGGTGAAAACTTCGCGCCGCAACATGCTGCTTTTGGGCATCGTCATGTGGCTTGCGTCTCGATCCGCCATTGGGACCTCGACCAGATCTGAGATCTGCTTGATTCGGACGTCGGAGGCATTGACTGCCTTGTCCTCACGAAGGCGGACGAACTGGGGTGAAATGACGCTGCACAGCGGTAAACGCCGGATAACTTCGTAGCGTTTCTCTTTCTTGTTCCAATTCAGGACCATCCGATTCACCGGCCCGCCACGAGTCGTTTGCGAGATCAAATCGAGGAAGTTGATCTCGACGACCCATTTTGGTTGGACCATTTGATACGCCACATGATCCGAGTTGACTTCGGCGTACTCACTGGAAACCACCATATCTTTCAAGTCACTTAACAACTCGCGTCGAAGGTCTTCAGAAAAACCGCCCCCGACTCGGCAAAGCACCTGGATGGCGCCGTCGCCCCGAACAATCGCCAGTAAAAGATCGTGCAACATTCCTGTGCGATCTTCCGAACTTTCGGTAAATCCAATAACGGCGGCGTCCAATGAATGGCGTGGCTTAAGTTTGAAATTGCCGACGGAATCGCTGCGGACCACCAGGCCTTCCGCGCCTTCTTCAACAACCCAGCCATGGAACAAAGCTTCGATATCCTTGGCCGATTTCGAGATCTGGGTCTCCACGCAGTGGATCGAATCTCCATTCCCAAAAATATCAACAAGTTTCGCCCAGGTCTCGTCGAATCCTGATTCATTCGATTGGTGGTTGATGGAAATGATATCGAACACGGCGAATTGAATTCGTTTAAGATCGGTTTCCGATTCGGGCTGTCTGGCGAGACTGACAATATCATGGACGCGTTCGCGTCGTTTCTCATCGTTGGCCGCATAGAGCTCACCTGCGATCATCGCTTCTTCAATGCCTGCGGCAGAAAGCAGTTTTGCGGCCTCGTTTTGCCAAGGCATCCCGACACGAACCAGTCCTCCAGGATTGAGAGTCAGCAATTGCCCTTCCGACAGAATCAGGACGTTGAATTCACCATCGTATTTTCGACTGACATGATAGTAGGCATCGGGGATTTTTCGCAGCAGGTCATCACGATCGAGCGGGTACATTCTCGATCCCGTTTGGCGTCGATAGTCCTGGACTCTCGGAAGCAGACCCGGGTCGGACAAAGCGGTCGATGGAGCCGTACCGTAACTGCCCCATTTGATTTCGATTCTTGCCTTGTCGATTAATTCCATCTCGCCGATCCGAGTTGAATATGCTTCAGTTATTCGCTACTGGGTTCCGCTTCGTCCACGGGGGCTCGCAGCTCAAGATTGGAAAGGTGAAGCAGCAAGCAGTAGCGATCGCCCCGCACCCGACCTTCGAGAAACCCGCGATAGGGGGCTCCACCTCGACGCAGAACCAAAGGTTGGTTACTTTTGGGGCCGCCTCCAAGGAGCATCAGGCTGTTTTTCTTTTCGAGCTCTTCCGCCATGGTGAACAGAAAGTCGTACGTCAACCCATTGATGTGAGTCAATTGCATCTTGTTTACGAAAACAAATTTGCGAATTGCTTCTTCTTTCTTGATCATGACTCCCGACCATTGCAGGGGGATTTCGCCTGTCACGTTTTGAGGCGGAAGTTCGCGCAATCGACGTTCTCGCTCGCTTCCGTCTGGCGATCGAACAATCTCCCATTGCGTCACTTTGTGAACAATATTTCGCGACCGATCGATATAGGCTCGCGAAGTATTTCTCAAGTAGGATCCGACGATTTCCATGTCCACTTCGGGATCACCGTGTATGAGCGCATCGGCAACTCCGGCAATGCCCTCGTTCTGTTCTGACAATGATTCGATGTCATGATCCACCGTCGACTTCAGAATTCGCATACTCGATACTTGCCTTTTTTGAGTGTCGAGCCAACGGACCTTCAGGGGGATGTTGAGATTTTCAAGGTTTACAACGGCGTCCCTGCCAGAATTGTTCGCGATGTTGATTTCGGGCATCTGATTCCCACCGTTTTAGATCATGTCAAAGTCCATCAAGCTACTGCTGTCAGAATCTTCGGGAGATTCGTTTGTCGCCACCGGTGCCATTTGTTGAAGTCCGATAAAATCGATCGAGCTGCGATCACCCACGACAAAAAAAACTTCGTTCGCCTGGTTGGCTAGAAGGAAACCGGCGTCGGCTTCGAGGCCGCCGCGGTAGCTGTAAGCAAAATGGAATATTTCGCCAGCATTGAGGCGTTTGCACAGTTGGTCAAAAGCGGGGCGAGGATTGTCCGATTCGGATTCGCTTAGGTCGAGCCGATACATCAGGCGAATGTTGTGCTCGAGATATGCTTCCAAAGAAACTGTTTCGTTTAGTTCAATGGGTGCTGAGAATGATGAGGCGACCGGCGTAATCTCGTCACCCTCCAAATTGATTGGCTTGATTTCCGTTCGTTCGCACCAATTGCCGTCGACATCCAGGTAGGCCATGGCGGTGCCGCCCTTTCCGACGACGGTTCTTCCATCTTCGGCCAATGTTGCCAACTCGCATTTTTCTTCCGATTCATCAAGGACTTCGACTTCTTTGTAGCCATACAGTTTGGTCCGATCAATTTTTTGCATCGCCAAGGGAATGGTGTCTTCACCCAGCTGAAAAATGATTGGTTTTGGCATGACGGATTCGGGAAGTTGAAATCGAAGAAGACCGGTTGCCATTTTTATCGGCGGAATAGGCGAATGCCACCAAAACCGAAAGGAATGGATTATTTGTAGCGAATGAAGTTGCCGCACCGTTCGGATTTCGCAGTTTTGCGACGTCGCAACGATAAACTTTGCGGCCTGATTCAATTTTGCGAAAGGCATCAGTTTTAGCTGGCTCGATTCGCGGAACCCCCACCTCCGCGATCAATTCCGACAAAGTTTGAATCTTCGATTTACCGAATCTGCAAATGTTCAGTCAACTTTCGGCGTCGCCATTGGGGCAGTCGGCACGAAACGTTTTTTCGATCTGCAACGTTTGAAATTCCATGAAAAAGCAAGCGAACGTACTAGTTACGGGTGCGACCGGATTCATTGGCACCCATCTTGTCTATCAACTTTCTCAACGGGGTTTTCGAGTTCGGGCCCTTTGTCGTCGCAATCGCCTGGAGCCGATACCGGGTAAGCCGACGGCTTCGCATCCTCTCAAGGCACGCAACGTTCAGTTGGTCCGAGGCGACGTCACGGATCGCGGTTCGCTGGATCGCGCGCTTGAAGGTTGCGACTACGTATTCCATGTCGCCGGACTCGCGCAACAATGGCAAAAAGACGCCTCCAATTATTATCGCGTCAATGTGGACGGCGTCGAAAACATTTTGACGGCTGCCGAAACCGCCAAGGTTAAGAAGACGGTGGTGACGTCGACGATCGTGACGTTCGGGCCGACGGAAAAATCGCAGGTCGGTGACGAGTCGATGCCCCGAAATACGGAAGCCTATTTCACGGAATACGAAAAATCGAAAGCGATGGGCGAGCAAGTGGCGCTATCGTTTGCCCAACGGGGCGCTCCAATAACAATTGTGAATCCAACCCGGGTATTTGGGCCTGGCTACCTCAACGATGGCA
>CAYSXI010000054.1:0-27523 GCA_964434955.1 uncultured Pirellulaceae bacterium | reverse complement strand
GTTTTGGCGACGGGGGTTGGAAAATGCTCGATCGTTTCAACTTTTTGCGTGTTGGCGGCCAAAGATTCGATTTGCCCTTGAATTCGGCTCAGCTCCTGTTGTTGCCGCTTTTTGGTGGTTTCCAATTCAAGCTTTTCTCGGGAAGAATCGTCGAGTTCCTTGGACCGTTCCGCGAATGCCTGATCCAGTTGCTTGAGTTGAACCAGCATCAAGTGCCGCTGCTGCCTTTTGGCTGCCAAGAGTACTTTTTCGGTGTTGATTTTTGCTTCGAGTTCGTGGTTGTTGCGTTCGTAATTTTTTGCTTCTTTGGCAACCGTATTTAATTTTTCCTCGGACTCGGCCAACTTCTCGAGTTGCTCGGTCTGTTGTTCGGGTTCGGACCAGTTGGTTGCCGCACTGGCACCAATCACAACGACCAGGATGATCAGGATCCCTACCAGGTTGGCAACGACGTCGAGAAACGAATCGGTACCCGGCATCTCGGTATCTTTTTTTCGCCGTCGGCTCATGGTGACTTGATCCTTGTCGTGTCCAATCCGCTGCCCTTCAAGAGCTTCGCGATCTCCTCATACGCCGGATTACCATCTTCACCGACTTCGAATACCAGCTCCGGTTTCCAGTAGCCACCGGTTCCGGCGATATCCCACGAGTCGATGATCTTCCATACACGGTCGACCAATTGGTCGACTGTTTTGACCGTGTCTTTCTCGATCGGGATCGACATTCGCTGATAACTGGCCGAAGGACGAATGGTGATTTGATTGCCATCGCAAATGATTCGGATCGGACGTTTGTAAGCCGTCGCGCCTTGCGTCCTGGTTGGAAGCGCCCAATCCTTCCCGCGTTTCTGTGCGAGCGAAGCCATCGACGACGCACCGGAGGTCTTGCCCTTGTTTCCGGAGCCACCAGAATGTTTTGCCGCCGATTTGGAATCGCGGTTGGCATCAAATTGGCCTTTGTTTCGGTCACCGGTTTGCTGCGCAACTTTCGAGTCGATCGATTCAAACGGCAGGTTCGATTCCTGGGTTTTTGACTTCCAGGTTTGGCTTGAAAAACGTTGACCATCGGCCATGACAAAACCGCCGCTTGGAGACGCACGCATACCGCCTTGAGGAATCCGACTGCCTCCCCCTTTTGCGCGAGCAATTTGCTGATTGCGAACGGCCTTGGCAACCAAAGCGCGCTGAAACCTCTTGGCTTCCTGGATCGACTCGCGAATCCGCTTCTCCAGTTCGGAGTCCGCCTTGCCAAAATCAAGTTTGGTTTCCTGTTCAATCAGCTCATACCCGAATTGATCCTCCCAATTCCTCATTGCCTGGCGGACCAAACCATAAGCGTCTGCGCCATCGGGTCGAACGATCATCAGTGGATAAGGCTGTGTGTTGCTATCGACGAGCCCCAGCTTGAGCCAGTATTCTCGAATCGCGAGCAATGCGGAATCAAATGGGTTTCCCGGAAGCACGGGCCGAACGAAATCGGATTTTTTCAGCGTGATTCCGTAGGGCTGGAATGTAATTCCGCGTTGATCACATTCCACGTAAATGGGCCGACGATTTGAGCCGCCCGTTCCCTGGTGCGGTACAACGGAATACACCACCGATTCAGAAGAAGACTGCTGCTGCGAAGCCGTCAATTTCTCTTTCGCGGATTCGATTTGCTCGGAGAGCTTTTGAATTTCACGTTGAGCTTTTTCAATATCCGGATCCTTCGCTTTGTCCGGATTGGAGCTGGCGAGCGCGGTCAGACGCTGTCTTTGGTCTTCGATCTTTTTCCGCAGGACAATGATTTCGTTCTCAACGAAACTCCGTTGGGCTTTTTCGGTTTCCAGCTTCTTTTTCAACTTGGGTCGAAGCCCTCGAATGACCTCGACGCGCATTTTTTCGGTTTCCAGATCGAGCTCGACCTGGTCGATCTTCTTCGCGACTTCCTCCGCCTTCTCTTCGCGTTGATTGTGAGCTTGATCGTCCGCCAATTTGGTGACGAGAACCAAAAGAATGATCAGCACGCCCATGGTGCAGACCAGGACGGCAAGAAATGGAAAGAGGCTCATGCTTTCCGATTGCTTTTTTGCCCGTCGTCGTTTCATCGGATAAGCGTTCTGTCACCGGGATGGAATGAATCAAATTCAACGTTGCTATGCTGCGGGGCGAATGATTCGCAACTTGAGTTCCTGGTTGGGCGCAGGTTCGGGTTTTTGTCTCGACTCCGCCACCAACGTGCCAAGCTGTTCGACGACATCGGCAAGTTGATTCAGTCTTACGTCTTCGGCCGCTGGTTGGTTCCGGGATTCACTAAGAATTTCACTTTGTTGAACAACGCAGTTCTTTAGTTCATGAATCGCGTCAATGACGGATTGGTTGTTCTGCTGTGCAACCACGGATTCGGCCAACCGCTGGGTCGATTCAACCATGGCATTTCCAAGCGTCTGCATGGACTCCGCGATTTCATCCACCTTTCGATCCACTTCCCGGTCTTGTTCGTTGGGCTGGAGTTGCCGGCCGACTTCTTTCATCGCTTGGATCATGGCCTCGGATTGCGTTCTCATTTCGGCTTGCTGATCCTGAACCATTCGCGCGCTTTCGGAAATGGAGACCTGCAACTGTTGCCAGCGATGCTCCATCTGCTCAGACACATCAGCCAGGTGCTTGCCCAGTCCGTTTTCGATTTTCTCGCAACCGGAATCCATCGCGTTGACCATCTTTTGCTGAATCTGGGCTGTTGCTTCCGCCCAGGTGCTTTGCTGTCTTTCGGATTCCGAGTTCCATTGAGCCAGCAGATCCTGATGGACATGCGACCATTTATCCTGAATGGTGTCCCAATGTTCGTGCATGGCCTGCCACGAGTCGTCCTTTTGAATTTTTTCGTGAGTCTCGACCCACTGTTGGTTCAACTCTTTGGCGCTTTCAAGCCATTGTTCGTTGGCTTGAAGCATCGATTCATTCCAGATTTCTATTTGTTGATTTGATGACTGTTCGACGGAACTCGAAATCTGTCTTCCGACTTTTTCGAGGACCCTGGTGTCCGGATCTTTTCGGGATGCCAACAATTCGAAATGCTGCTCCAGCTCATTGCGGCATTGGCTGTCGACACTTTCCAGCAACTGCGTATCAAAGCGATCCACCACAAACTGGCCAAACATCAAGATAATTGAGAATGTCAAAGCCAACGCGGTCGTATCAAAAGCGACATATAGACTTTCCCGAAGCCCACCCAGCATCTGCTGAAAATCGTTGTCAACGCCAACGTTGATGGAACCAAGTGCCTGGGAAATTCCAAGCACCGTGCCAAGGAAACCCAGCATCGGGGTTGCCCAAATCAGGATCCTTACCAACGCGAACCGTTCGGATTGTCGGTCGGCTTCTGTTTCGGCAACGTATTTCAGTTCGTCTTCGAGATCTTCCGTGCCGTGATTTCGGCGGACATATTCCAAGGCATGGTTCAGCCGTTGCCAGAGATAAAACTCGCGAAACTTTTTCGGCATCAACAGCAACTGGTCCGCAAAGACCATCGCTTTCTTTTCTTCCGAATTCCAACTATCCAGATCCAGATCTTCTGGCTCCGTTAGTTTGAGTTTTTTTCGAGCCCAGTTTTGATCAAAAATATTCTTCCCGACCAAAACCAATGCCGCCGTGCCAATACAAAACATTGCCGTCGTAAATAACGATACCGGGTGGCCGGTGACATAACGAACAATCCATTCGTTGCGAATGATCTCGCCATTGATCATTGAAATCACAACGCCGTACAGGACCATGCCAAGTACGACAGGAAGCACAACGAGGGTAAGAAACGAATTGGATGCGTTGGATTGGCTGTTTTTCACTTGGAAATTCCGATGCTATCACTTCGTTAGCGCACGAATTACGGCTGGACCGAATGAAGGTCCTCCCGTTGCATCGGAATAATCGACAAACTTTAGCCAGTTTATTTTGTTACCATCGGATTAATCTGGAAAATTTTCGCGACGAGTAAACCGAACAAAATCGTTGTCTTTTATCAAAGGTTTCCGAGTTCGCGTGCCGATAACTTGCTTTGTCAGCAAAAACGAGGAATTGCAATCCTGTTGCATTTCCCAGGGGGGAAAGTCCGGAAGGTGACGTCGCCGACCGGACTTATTTTTTGCGCTGACGGAAACTTTCTTGTCAGGGCATTTCATCGCAACTCGCAAAAAGCCCGCTCTCGTGCGACAATGGAGCCTTGGACTCGGCATGGCTGAGTTTGCCAGCGTTGCCGTTATCCTCGCGTAAAAGTCGTGAACCAGTTTCTCAAAACCAACCCCGTCGGTGCCTGGCTCAACCTGGCGAGAATCGCAAACCTGCCCACGGCTTGGGCAAATATCCTGATGGGTTTCTGGCTCAGCAATCAATCCTTCGAGCCAAATGAGATTTTGTTTTGCCTGATTGGTGCATCCAGTTGCTTCTATGTCGCTGGCATGATTCTCAATGACGTCTTTGACTACCCAAGGGATTTGAAATTTCGACCGGAACGCCCGATCCCGGCCGGCCAGATTTCATTGTTGCAAGCGAAGATTGCGGGTTTTGGATTGCTGATCGTCGGCGTTGGACTTGCCTTTGCGGCTGCAGCGATGATTCAGAACCCGTTTGCAATTCGAATCATTCTCGTCGGCCTTTTTCTTCCGATTGCGATCATTGCCTACGACTATGTTTTGAAGAAGACGATACTGAGTCCGATTGCGATGGGCCTGTGCCGTTCGTTGAATATTTTGCTAGGAGCCTCCGCGGGCGTAGGTGAGATTCCGAAATTCGGATACGCACCTCAGATCTATTATGCAGCATTGACAATTGGCCTGTTGATTTGCGGCGTCACCTGGTTCGCCCGATTTGAAGCAATCGATGAAACGGCGCAGGTCGAACAGCAGGAACCCAAGAAAAAGATTGGCAAGATCCACCTTTGGATTGGCGCGATCCTGATTGCCGTTGCTTTTGGACTGATGAATGCCTGGCCGTACATTTGGGACGTCGGGGGCAACAGCCGACGACTGGTGATCCATGGATTCCTGTTGACCGTTGCCGGGCTGATTTTCTGGCGCGTTTTCCGGGCCATTCGACAACCCAAACCGAATTTTGTTCAGCGGGCGGTGGTCACCTGCCTTTTTTCGCTTATCCTGTTGGATGCGACCTTTGTCCTGATGGCGCCACCTCAACAGCCGGTAGCTGCGTTGATGGTCGCCATTTTGTTAGTGCCCACAAACTTTCTGGGAAAGTTCTTCCGACCTACCTAGAGACCCGTTCTCATTGCGTTTTCTCGTCTCTCCGCCATCTGATCGTCAAGTTCGTTCGAATGCGATAAAATACAGACCGACGGCAAATATCAACCGAACAACTGACAAGCCACCTTAAGCCCTCAATTCGCGTTGCATCCTGCAAACGCTCGTTTTCATGATACTCGGATACAACACCAACGGAATCTCAAACCATGATCCCGTTGAAGCCATCGACTTGCTTGCAGAGATTGGATATCGCAGCATCGCGATCACGGTCGACCACGGTTTCCTCAATCCTTTTGATGAAAACATTGATGAAAACATCGCAACGGTCAAAAAGGCACTTACTCGCCACAAGATGAAATGTGTGATTGAGTCCGGAGCCCGTTATTTGCTGGACCCGCGACGCAAACATCAACCAACAATGCTTTCGGAAACAGAACCGGGGCGGCAACGCCGCTTGGAGTTTCTCAAGAAGTGTGTTGACTTGTCGGCGGAATTGGGCGCCGCCTGCGTTTCACTTTGGTCCGGTTCTCCTTCGGACAATTGCGATGATCAAGTTGCGTTGGACCGACTCAAATCTCAACTTGATCCCTTGATCGATTACACCGAGAGCAAAAACCAGGTTCTCGGCTTTGAGCCCGAGCCTGACATGTTCATCGACACAATGAATAGCTTCGAGCGACTTTTGAAATGGGTTGATTCGCCTGTCCTCAATTTGACCATGGATATCGGCCATCTCTTTTGTCAGGGCGAGGTCCCGGTGGTCGATTTCATTGGCAAGTGGCAAGAACGAATCGTGAATATCCACATCGAAGATATCAAAGCGGGCGTTCACGAACATTTGATGTTTGGCGATGGTGAGATTCATTTCCCACCGATCATTGAAAAACTCGTCGCGATCGATTTTCAGGGTCCCGTTCATGTCGAACTAAGTCGACACAGTCACTGCGCGCCCTCGGCCGCTCGACAGTCCTTTGAATTCCTCTCGCCCATCATTGCCCAATACGAGGCCGAGAAGGCTTCGCAAAATATTGATTAATCATGCCAAACGCAAAAATCGTCCTGCTTACGATTCCGGGACTTCGCCGTCGCGACCTCGGCTTGATGCCGCATCTGAGCAAGCTTTCTGAAGGCGGTTCCCTGGTATCGCTTAGCCACCATTTCCCGGCTGTGACCTGGCCAAGCCAGACCAATATGCTGACCGGGAACCTCGCCGAAGAACATGGTGTCATTGCCAACGGCTTCTTTTGGCGGCAACAAAATGAAGTTGAAATGTGGACGGCCTGGAATGAAAAAATCGAGCGGCCGCAAATCTGGGACCTTATCAAGCAACAGGATCCGTCGATCAAGACGGCCGCCTGGTTTCCGATGTTGAGCAAAGGGTGCAACGCGGATTTTGTTTGTATGCCGGCTCCAATTCACCGTCCCGACGGTAGCGAAGATTTGTGGTGCCACACCAAACCTCAGGAATTCTACGGGAGGCTGCTCGATAAATTTGAACATTTCCCGTTACAACATTTTTGGGGCCCTTTGGCGAATATCAAAAGCTCCCAATGGATTGCGGACTCGTTCGTCGAATGCTGTCGCGAATTCGGCCCCGACGTCAGCTACATTTACCTGCCCCACTTGGACTACCAGGCACAAAAGTTTGGACCGGATAGTGAGCAAGCCGCTCAGTCCTGCCGCGAACTTGATCAGCTCCTGGCTCATCTCCAGGAAAATGTTGAGTCGATTTATGGCTCCGACGTGACTTGGATTGTCCTGAGCGAGTATACGATTCAGCAAGTCGATCACGTTACCTATCCGAATCGCGTGCTTCGAGAAGCCGGTTGGCTTCATACTCGGACCGATGACGACCAGAAAGAGTTGATCGACTTTGAAACGACACCGGCGTGGGCGCTCGTCGACCACCAGTTCTCTCATCTGTTCGTCCGTGACCCCTCACTGATAGAGCCAATCGCAAAACGCTTTGAAAGTCTCGAAGGAATCGACCAGGTTTTGCATGGCGACTCACTGGCCGCGGCGGGGCTCGCTCATGAACGATCCGGCGAAATTGTCTTGATATCTTCTGAGTCCAGCTGGCAAGCTTACTACTGGTGGGAAGATGACGCGGCTGCGCCAAAGTTTGCCCACAGCGTCGATATTCATCGCAAGCCGGGTTACGATCCGGTCGAAATGTTCTTTGACATGACGACCAAGTCCGTGCCTTTGGACGCCACGTTGATTCATGGCTCACACGGCCGAGGCTTGATGAAAGGCGAACAGGCGAGCGAGGATTCCGAGGGAATTCTGATATGCAATCGCGAGCTCAACTCGAAAACCATGCTCGACACCGAGGTTTGCGAACTCGTCGTCGGCCTGGCCACGGCCGACTGACCAAGTACGGACTAGCGTCAAACGAGCAAGTCCAAGCCCCGAGTCCAAACCCCGAGTCCAAGCCAGCGAGTGCAAGCCTACCGGGCTTCGAACAGGCAAGCTTGACTTAACAACTCGAGAACCAAATACAATGGCGGTTGGCCGCTAAGGCCCAACAACGACACAGTTCTTGGGGGCGAAATCTCGAAGTAGACGTCTTCGGTGATCGACGTATTGCTGATGTTGAGATACTTAAGATTCTCAAGTTTCATCAGGTCTTTTGCGTACTTGTCGGTCAATTTATTTGAGCCGATGTGCAACCACTTGAGTTGCTTCATTTGAGAAACGGTTTTGACGGACTCATCCGTGATCGGGGTGTTATCCAGATTCAACCAGGTCAAATTTTTCATGGTTGCCAGCTTGGCGACCGCCCCGTCAGTGACTTTGGTGGTCCACAGATTCAACTCAACAAGCGATTCCATCGATGCCAATTTGTCGGCACTGGCGTCGGTGATCCCGGGTGCATTGTTCTCGCTCAAATCAAGCTTCTGCAGCTTCTTGAGTGTGGCGAGGTAATCAACCGCTTTATCCGAAATCGTCGTATCACGAATTCGAACCGAACGAAGTTCCTTACAAGCCGTCAAGGCTTCGATGGTCTTATCGCCGATCGAGGTCCGAACCATCATCACTTCTTTCAGTCGCTTTAGATTCGCAAGATGAACGGTGCCAACATCCGATATCCGTGTATCATTAAGACCGAGAACTTCGAGCTTTTCCATTTTCCCGATAGTCGCCAGACCTTCGTCGGTAATACTTCGCCCCCATACCTTGAGGAATTTCAGGTTGGGAAGTGTTGACAACGATTCGAGCCCCTGGTCCGTCACCGCAACACAGTCGCTCAAATCGATAGCGACAATGGTTCGATTGCGTTCAAGGTACTTCAATCCAGCATCGCTGACTCGCGTCTGTCCGCAACGAATCTGTTTCAGCGAAGGTAGCTTGTTCAATGTCTTGAGACATTCGTCGTTCAGGTCAGAACGAGACAACAAGAGAAACTCAAGCTGCTTCATTCCCGCCAATTTTGCGATGGCCTTTTCATTCGAGGGCGTGTTCTCCAACTCAAGCCGAGTTACGTTCGTCAATTTCCCCAGGGCCTCATAGATTTCGAGCCCTACATCGGAACCGGTAAACGTCACTTTGTCCAAATCCGGGAACGCCTCAAGCATCTCGATATGTTGCGCCGTAAACTGGGCCTCGGAAAAATCGACCGCGACCACCGCGTCGTCTTCGTCTCGTTCAACCAGAGCGTCGATTTCTTCAAGTTGATCGATCGAGGCCTTCAAGCTGGCGTTGACCAAGGCCGAGATTTTTGCGCCGAGCCGGTCAACTTTGTCCGACAAATCCTGATTGGACTTCTTGGTGTTTTTCAATTCGGTTTCAAGCGTTTCGATCCGCTTTCGATCTTTTTCTGACAACGCTGCAGTTTTGTCATTCTTGGATGCTTTGGACTCTTTCTCGTCCAGCTTCTTTTCCAATTCCGTGATTCTCAGCTGGAGCTTGACCGCGTCATAATCAGGATCATTACAGCCAACGAAAACTGCGATCGCCGTGCCCACAAGGAGAAACGAAACGCATTTTGCAAAACCGATTTTGTTACTCATATTCTTTCTTGCCATTCGCATCGATTTGATTTCGAAATCTTTGGACTCCATTGTAGTCTGGTCAATTTGGATCGAAAGATCGTGCAACGATTTCGCCATCGGCTTCTGGAGCCAGGAATGAACCGTCCAATCGTCAAATCTTGCCAGAGGACTACAACCGATCTTTTCAAGCGATTTTCGATTGTCTGGTAAAGCTTACCGATCCAAAAAGAAGATCAAAACCGGATTCTCTCAACCCGCCCCGGGTATTCTCGAAAGGACTCTCGAGGTGAAATCGACGCCGCTTTTCAGCCTGTTTCTTGCCTTGATTCTGTTTCCCACGAGTCTGTTTTCTCAGGATCGAGGCGGACGTTAGCCGCTTCCCGGGCACAAAACGTGTCCCGGTCAATCTGTCGAGCCAGTTCCCAAGACGGAGACTCTGAAGCCGAAAATCACCAATTCGTTCAACACCCCACCACCCAATCCGATCGAACTTTCAGAGCGGCAACTGACGGGCATGCATTCGGAATGCTCAACCTGCCAAACTTGTCAAAACATCACCGGCTGCGCACCCAAAAAGAAGTTCTGCCGCTTGCCAGGGGTCAACGGACATCCTTACGAAAGCAAACCGGTGAATGGCTGTCGATGTGGACATCACTGTCAAAAGCGGCTGTACCCGAACATCAACCCGCATTGGCCGCGCCCTTTTGCAAACATGCAGCAATACACGCCGCAAGATTGCCCGACCAAAAAGCTCCCATGGGACGCCTTGGACGTTCTATCTGATTTGCGTCTTTCCAACTACAAACGGAAAGACAACGGCTACTCGGGATACAATTGCGATTCCTTCGGTCGACTTGGTGAAAGCTTCACCAAGCCCCAACACCTGAAGAAGTAATCGGGTCCCAACGGCTTAAGAAGGAGTCCGGCCCACCTGGCTGAAGAAGTCATCGGGCCCCAACAGCTGAAGCAGTAGTCGGCTCATTTGAAACTTGCCGAAACTAGTTGTCGAATTTTCCGGCGTAGCGGCGTGTAATCTGAAGTACTTCCTCGGCGATACCAGGCGTGGCTCCGATCGCTTCGCCCGCATCGATTCTGGGTTCACCGGCCCAATCGCAGAATACGCCTCCGGCACCCACCAAAATTGGAAGGACGGCAGCCGCATCCCAGATGCTGAGGATCGGATCCACCATCAACTCGATTCTGCCAGTGGCGACCAGATAGTAGCCATAAGCATCGCCCCAGGTTCTCGTTACATAGCTGGCGTCCTCGAGTTGCCGGTAGACGTCTCCGGCGCCTCGCTCCGCGAATGTCTTGGCTTCGGAAGTGACGAAAATTGAATCCGACAACTTCGCCGTATCAGCCACCTTTGCTTCCTGCATTTGATCACCACGACCAAAAACAGTAGGCTCGCCGACGCAACCAAAAATCCCCTCGTCCAAACCTGGAAAATATATGGCTCCGATTGTCGGCTTGGTTTCGACTTCAATGCCAATCATCGTTCCAAAAAGCGGCACGCCACTGATAAACGACTTCGTTCCATCGATTGGATCAAGGATCCAACGGTATCCGGAGCTCCCCGGCGACTCGCCAAACTCTTCACCAACAATGCCGTCATCCGGGAACCTCGCTTCAATCTCGGCACGAATTAACTTCTCGGCGTTTCGGTCGGC
The DNA here is from genome assembly GCA_964434955.1 of uncultured Pirellulaceae bacterium. Taxonomy (GTDB): domain Bacteria; phylum Planctomycetota; class Planctomycetia; order Pirellulales; family Pirellulaceae; genus JANQLU01. The sequence goes on along the minus strand of CAYSXI010000054.1, from coordinate 16,628 downwards.
GACGGTGACCGGAGAGTCATCTCCTTTCCGATCAACTTTGAGATCGCGATTTTGAAAGAACTCGAGGGTCGACTTTCCACCCTCGACGGCAAATTCTTGCGCGTACAAATAGCGGTCGCGTAATTCTGAATTCATGAAAGATTGCCAATCAAGCAATTAGTTGGAAACGTCTGATTCGCCCACCGTTTTTGACTGACCGGTTTCATTTGCATCGCCGGCTTTTTTTGCATCGCCAGCTTCTTTTGCATTGCCAGTTTCATTCGCGTGGTCAGTCTTGTTGTCGGCCGAGGATGCCGGCTTTTGTGGCTTGGCGAAAAACAGGGCATGGATAAAAAGAACGCCCGCCCCACAAACAAGCAAACAGTCGGCAATGTTGAAATTTGGCCAAGGGTCGAAATATGGCACGCCCTCAATTCGAAAGTGAATCCAGTCACGAACATGGTACCTGGTTTCTTCGAGGTACCCTTCTCGAAATCCCAGTCCGACTCGGTCAAACAGATTGCCGAGAATTCCACCGCTGATCACACCAAGACAGATAGTCAGAAAACGATCCCTGGCCGCTTTGAAGACAAACAACCAGGTGCAAAGGGCAGTTATCGCCAAAACGGAAAGTGCAGCGAACCACTGGTGCTTGCCTTGCCCCATCCCGAATAGGGCCCCGCCGTTCGTGGACGTCTCGATCCCAAAGACGCCGTCGATCAACCAATACTTCTCGGGAACTTCACCAGGTAGATAGCATTTCTGAAAGACCACTTCCTTGGTGATCAAGTCCGCAGACAGCCCCAAAACCATCAGCGCAAAAAACAGGACGAAGCGATTGACTGGCAACCGTTCGTCCTGGTTGATAGCTAAGGTTTTGTTAGCTGTTTTGTTCGAGTTCACTCGCACACTTCACACAGTAAGGAGTATAAGGAAGTGCGTTCAAACGGGTTTTTGGAATGACCTTGTTGCACTCAATGCACGTACCATAGACGCCGTCTTCGATCCGTTCAAGAGCTTCTTCGATCTGCTCCAGGACCTCACCTTCGCTGCTCATCAAAAGCAGGGTATTGTGCTGCTCATAGGTGTCGCTTCCCAAGTCAGCAATGTGGCTCGGGACAGAAGAGGAACTGCTGCCAGCTGTTTGGTTATTGCTGGACAAAGCGGCATTCGCAAGAGTATTTACATCACCCCTCAATCGCGCTCGAAGAGCGAGCAGCAACTCCTTGTAGGGTTTCATTTCTCTTTTTTTCATCTCTGTTCTCCAAGATGCTATGGTGGAGCTGGAATCCGAGGAGTTAAACTTCTCCACCGATAAAATGAGCGACACATTGTAGGAAGGCACATATCGACGGTCAAATGATTGAAACCGCTCCATTGCCAAGCCAATCCATAAGACGTTACTGCAAAAGCACTTACGACCAAAAAAACTGCTTCGCATTGTTAAGATTTCTTGCGAAATCTGATGTGTCATGGCCAACTGTGAACATTTTCCCCACACGGATGACCTTGGGTTGGAATCGATAGCTCCACAAAAACTCGATCCACCGGAAAGGCGAGTTGGCGTGGAGCGGATGCCTAGGGGACGTTCGCTTGGCACGTCACGGGCCCATTCGTTTCGCCAAATCGCAATTGCGATAAACTAACGTCTTTCAAGTCAACGAGTTGCGACATGGGCCAAGACACCCCGGCTTTTCAACAGTGCATTCGGAAAAACTGCGAAGCGACCTACGAGGTCGTCGAGTCTCTGACTTCCTGCAAGAAATGCGGCGACCTTCTCGATGTTCGTTACGACTGGGAACGCGTCCCAATTCCATCCAACCTTTGCGATTTTGAAAGGTATTGGTCTCAGCGGCATGAGCCGACTCGGTTTAGCGGTGTTTGGCGATTCCAGGAATTGCTGCCTTTCACCGATCCCGGGAACATCGTGACTGTTGGAGAGGGACAGACACTTCTCCGCCATTCGCCCCGCCTGGCGGCTTGGGCGGGCCTTAAGGGACAGCAGTTGTTCCTGCAATACGAAGGCATGAATCCATCCGGAAGTTTCAAAGACAACGGCATGACCGCGGCCATGACCCATGCCAAGATGGTTGCCGCTCAAGAGGCCGCCTGCGCCTCAACGGGTAACACCAGTGCATCGCTCGCGATGTATGCCGCCAATTCGGGCATGCGAAGTTTCGTCTTTATCGGAAGCGGCAAGATTGCCTATGGAAAGTTATCGCAGGCACTCGACTTCGGGGCCAAGACCATCCAAATCGACGGAGACTTCGATGATGCCATGGCCCGAGTGCGTGAGGTTTGTAACCAACGAAACATCTACCTGGTCAACAGCGTCAATCCCTTTCGACTGGAAGGGCAAAAAGCCATCATGTTCCGAGTGCTCGAAGCACTGAAGTGGCAGGTGCCGGATTGGATCCTTGTGCCGGGCGGAAACCTTGGAAACAGCAGTTCCTTTGGAAAAGCTTTCGAAGAGTTGTTGCATCTTGGGTTAATCGACCGCGCGCCCAAACTGGCGGTGATCAACGCCGAGGGCGCGAACACTCTGTCGCATTTGTACAACGAGCTTCAGATTCGCCAGAGTCATGGTGAATACGATCGGGAAAAATGCAACCAGTTCTTTGACAACTTGAGCGCACGGGCGGATACCCTGGCCTCGGCCATCGAGATCAATCGACCGGTGAATTTGGCCAAGTGCTTGAGGGCACTCGACGTTTGTGATGGCGTGGTCGAAGAAGTCAGCGATCAGGAAATTGTCGACGCCAAGGCATTGATCGGCGCACACGGACTCGGATGTGAGCCCGCGAGCGCGGCGAGCTTTGCGGGGCTCAAGAAGCTCATCGATAACCGTGTCATTGACCCGGACGAGCGGGTTGTCTGTATCTTGACCGGCCATCAACTCAAAGATCCCGATGTGACGGTTGCGTATCATGCGAACATTCCCAAAATGTTTGAGGAGAAGCTGGCTTCACGAGGCGTCCACCAATCGAGTTTTGGCAATCATCCTCACCTTGTGGCCAACGAACTTGCGTCGATCATTGAGTTGATCGACGAATTAGCAAAACAAAATACTTAATCGAAAAAGTCAACTCAGAATGACCGATATCGCAATTCATGGAGCGGCCGGCCGCGTCGGCTGCCGCTTGATCGCACTCACCGGCGAAGACACGGAACTCAACCTCGTCGCCGCGCTGGAGCATTCCGGCCACCAACGATTGGGACAAGATTCCGGAACCGTCGCCGGCGTCGCCGAAAACGGCGTCCTTCTCAGCGCAGAATTGAATTCGGCTCCGCAGGCACTGATCGACTTTTCCTTGCCGGAAGCAGTCGACGGAATCGTTGATCAATGCATCGAAAAGCATATTGGCTTGGTCATGGCGACCACCGGTTTTGGTGAACCTACCGCCAACCGAATCCGCCAAGCTGGCGACTCGATCCCCGTCGTTTGGGCTCCGAACATGAGCTTGGCCGTCAATCTCACGATGAAACTGACGGAAATCGCCTCCCGGGTACTCAACCACGCGGGCGCCGATGCCGATGTCGAAATCCTCGAACGCCACCATCGTTTCAAAGCCGATTCGCCGAGCGGCACCGCTTTGAAATTTGGTGAAATCGTCAAGAGCCAAATGGAAGGACTCGAGGAAGTTCACGGCCGCGAAGGCCAAGTCGGTCAACGACCTCGAAACGAGATCGGCTATCATGCGATCCGAGCTGGTGACGACCCTGGTCAACACACGATCCTGTTCGGCATGCTGGGCGAAAAGATCGAGTTGCATGTCGCGGCTTCCAATCGCGACTGCTACGCGCTCGGAGCTTTGGCCGCAGCCAAGTTTGTGGCCCGGTCCAAACCGGGACTCTACAGCATGATGGACGTACTCGGAATCTAACCCCGCTGGCCTCCAAACATTTTCGCGGCATCAGGTACCCAACATGGCCAAATGCGACGAAGGCTACATCTGTTGTGTTTGCGACAGAGATGTCGGAAAAATCACCGATAGCGATCTCTACCTTCGTTACGTTATCGGCTTGCTTGACCCGGAAGTGCTGCACACCACCGACGAAAAACATATCCGCTGTAACCCAGCGCTTGCCCAGTACATTGTCGACAACGATTTTGAACCGGTGTTTTTGGAGAACGAGTTTGACAAGCGGAAACTGGATTCCGGTTTCGTAAAGGAACGAGAGCAACTCGTGACACGAGGATGGAAACGACTCAAAGAGTTAACCGAGTTGGATTTGCCACTTCTCGAATACCCCCTGCCGGAAATTGTTGAGCGAATTCGACGGGAAGCGGCCACCGACTAGCGTGCGCAGCCAATGGAATAGGCGATTGCAAGAAAACAATTGCAAAAGGCAATTCTTTCGAATGGTTGATTCCGATGTTGAATCGTTCAGAATAAAGCCCATGTTTCTCGTCAGCTGTTCGGAATTTTCAAATGCATTACCTGGGATACTTGATTGCGGTCGGAGTGATTATCGGTGGAAGTGTCATGGCGGTTGTCGAAAGCAACCGCTCCTTTGTCGAAACCGATTTGGCGAGTCTGGAAAATGGTGTTGCCCCTCCATCCCATCACGTGAGTCTCTCCGATTTTTACGTGATCGAGGATCAAGCCGCTTATCGCACCGCCGGTTCAGGAATTGGCGCGGGCGACACCGAATGCGTCTACTTTCCGATTCAATCGACGGAACCCATCGTCAACCCGCGGGCCAAGGGCGATGAGATCTATGTTAAAGAATCAGTTGCCTACGCGGTCATCGTTCAGAGTTCTTCCCAAGAAGCCACCAACAACACGTTCGAATATTTTTTGACGGTTAAAAATGTCAAAGGCAAAATCGTCCATTCGGATACGCTTGAAAAAGAGGAACTCGCACAGATGGCGAAATTTTTCCCGGGCATTCAGAGCGGGGGGTATTGGATATTGAAAGAGGGTCGTAGCCCCGCCTATTTCTGGATCGGGATGGTGGCGATGGGCGTGATCGGTTTGGTCGTCGTGTTCCTGAAATTCCATCTTCCGTTGATGAACGCGTAGGCACATGAATCGATTTCACCGAATCCTTCTGGCAACTGCCGGAATGATCGCGCTCTCGGTTGGAATTGGAATGCTCATTTACGACAACCGACCACCCGAAACCATTTCCGTTTCCGCCATTGAACAGGGTGACATACCGGCTCGAAAACACGTCGCCATTCGCGATTTCCACGTGGTCGAAAAAGACGTCGTCGTGATGACCGACCAGGACAATGTCCTGGCGCAAAACGATTATCACGCGATCTACTTTCCGATTCTCTCTCGGGGAAAAGAATCAAGCACGCTGGATGAGCTTCTTTTCGATGAAACTCAGCCCGTCAAAATACGCCCCCGTCCCTATCGGGTGATCATCAAGTCCAAACGCTTCAAGGACGTTTGGTCAACAAAACGCCACATTGATTCCGTTGCGGTTATCGAGGGAAAACTGATCCCAACCAAGTCTTTACCGGTCGACGAGTACAACGCGTTGGCCGGGCAGATTCCCAGCATCGGGTTAACGGAAACGTGGATTTTGCTCGACAGGAAAGAACCCCCGACTTGGATTTGGGGCTTGCTGGTTCTCGTCGGGATTGGACTTACGGGCTACGCTTGGCAAAAAACACCCAGGCGTGAAGTCAAATACCAATACGAGTTTTTAAGCGAGAAAGAAACCGGAGAATTGAGCGTGCCCAAGGCGGATGAATGGGCCGACTATCGAGGAAATTCAACCTAGCCGCCAGCGGCCCGTTTCGGCCCTGCCAACCAATCTCGGAGCTTCCCGCGAAAACGATCATGGAAGATTGCCGGACAAGTTCTTTTTCGATTGGTTGACCGCACGATGAACTCGCGCATCGACCGTGTTCGCCGCGGACTTGCCGCCGACGGTATTTCGGCAATTAAAAATCACGGCCCAACAATAGCCGTCGCTGCGGCGAACCAAAATCGAGTTGGTACCAGGAAGCGAACCCGAATGAAACGTGTTCTTCTGACGGTTTCCGAACTCCACGATGGACCAGCCGAAACCATAGTACCTTTTCACCTTTCGATTTTTCTGCTCTTCCTTTTTGAACTCCGGCATTGAAAACATCTGTCGAATCGAATCCGGGTTCAAGATTTTCGCTTTGGAGGCAGAGTCGGCCAAAAATGAGAATCGGACCAGATCCTCGGACGAAGCGATCCAACCGCCGTGCGAATCCATGTTGACGACGCTATAAGCTCCGTATTGAACCGCGACTCTTTTTCCGACCTGGTCTCCAACGCTGCCCATGCCCCTCGCTGGCTTTCGCGAATAGTAAATCGGCTCGCTTTTGACTCTTTGTTTCAGAAGCGCCGCACCCACTTGCATGCGTTTGACATCGGCCGGCTTCAAGATTTCCTCGCGCACAAACGATTCGTAAGATTTGCCGGTTACTTTTTCAATCACGCGACCCAAAAGGCAATAGCCGAAATTGGAATAGGCGTATTTCGTGCCCGGGTCAAAATCAAGCTTACGGCTTAACATGAAATCAATGATATCGCGGGTGCCGACGGGCAATTTCTTCTTGAGAAAACTCGCGACCTGCAAATGCATGAACATGGGATCACCCGACTTTCCTCGGTCAAAGCCAGCCGAGTGGTTCAACAGGTGGCGAATCGTTATTTTTTCCCATCGCTTGTCGAACGTCTTGATATTCGCTTGGTCGTGGCTCACGTAGTTGAGTACGGGGTCATCGAGACCAAGTTTCTTTTGTTGAACCAATCGCATGATGGCCACGCCGGTGACGGGTTTCGAAATGCTCGCGATTCGCATGAGCGCGTTCGGCTGCATGGCCACCTGGTTTTCAACTTCGCCGTAACCGAAGCCGCGCGAATAAAGCAACTTGCCCTTGTAGCCGATCGCGATCGTGGCACCCGAAATTTTTTGCTCAAACAAAAGCTCACGCATCATTTGGTCGACGGGCTCGAATCCGCGAACAGCTTGACCCGTCACCGGAACATCACCCGCCTTGGACCACCTTTTTTCGAGTTGCTCCTTCAGGACGTCTGACTTAACCGAAGCCTGTTTCCAGATAGCCAAATGAAGTCGCCTACCGTGCACGGTGTAAGTCCGATGAACGATTTGGTTTAACCCAAGCTGAGTCTTCAGCAAGAATTCAGAGCGGTACGCTGCATCATCCAAACCATGCTTAGCTGCCAATTGCCTCGAGGTCTTTTCGGGCTTTTCGAGAATCAAGGTAAATCGTGGGACGTTATCGACGACCTTGACTTGAGCGTCGACGGGCCGAAAACCCTTTGGCACCCAAGTATCCAAGGCCTCCTGATACTCGCGATCGGAAAGATCCCGAAGCGTTTTTTTTTGCGAATCGGATTCGGCTTTGGATTGACACCAGGCAAGGGAGTTCGGACAAACCAGACCAATCACAAACAGAAAAGCAAAAAGCTTTTTGAGGACAATAAAATTCATGGCAACCCGATGTCAAAGGGTTTTCAGGTATTCGAGCAACGCTTTTTTTTCTGTGTCGCCAAGCGAATCGGCAAAGGGATGTCCGGCATTACTCTTTCCCCGCTTTCGGGAATCAAAGTAAGCCCGCCTTTCATCCGCACGTCGAATTTCGCCAGGAACCTTGTCCATCTTAGTAAACTTGATCCCGACGTGCTCCTTGTCGTACCCATTTTCATCACGCTTCCAAACCACGGGGCGTTGTTCCGGGTTCAAAACTCCAAACAGGGTGGGCACACTGCCATTGTGAAAATAGGGGGCTGTTGCCCAAATGCCATCCAGCGGAGGTGCCTGATAACCCTTGGGGCTGACGGTCGTCTCGTCTTTTCCATAGCGAGCGAACCAACTGTCGCGGTAGATCTTGCGATCGTATTCCGTCAACGCCTGCAAACGGATCGGGTCCGTTTTAACCTTTTTGATGTCGACGATTCGCGAAGGGTAAGACGCATCTTCACCATAGGTTCCGTGGCAGGACGAACAGTTTTCGTTGAAAATTCCCTGGCCGGTTTTTGCCAATGCTTGGTCAATCGCGTTCGGATACTTGGGCGCGTCCAAAGACAAAATGTATTTGTAGACTTTCTTGAACTTGTCTTCCCAACCGCGCATCGTGGGGCCATCGTTTCGCCGATCCATCACAAAGGGAATCAGCGCCCGGTGACTCTTTTTGACAAAACCATCGATGTAAAGTCGCTCCCGCCTTTTGACGTTCCACCAGGCCGGCGCATCCATATCATGATGCTTGAGGAAAGGGCGCGGTGTCATGGTCTTGACGTTTAAGTCCTTATCCCGGAATGCCATCAAGACAATTCCAAAAATGACGGCGTTGCTGGTTCCGTTGCTTCCACCCATGGGTACCACAACCGAGCCAAGCTCCATTTCTCCCAATGGCTTCTTCAAACGTGTTTTCGTTTTCCGCACGTCCTCATAAAGTGTTTGGAGTGCAATATGGGAATTCGGAAGCCCCTCAAATGCCTGGCCGCCTACCTTGCCTCCGTGGCAGGCGAAACAGTTCATGGCCCACCAGCCGTCCTTGTCGACAACGTACTGCAAGGGTTTCGCCGGATCATCTTTCCGCGAAGTAAATCCGTAGCGTGAGAAAGCCATTTGCCGCCGAGTCTTTTTGTCCGTCTCGGCGGCTTTGCTTCTTAACGGTTCGGGCCAGTCCTTCCAAAGCTCGTCAAAAGTCGATTGATGAAAGTCCTTCGGAAGAAATCGAAAATTAAGAATCAGATCCCGACCTTCGGCGACCTCGTCGTTGACCGCGGGTGATACCGATTCACTCGATTCTCCCGGTGCTTTTGCTGCTCTTGATTGCGAAACTAGCTCGCTAGAACTGAGTTGAGACGTTGCGGCGGGTGGCGCAACGGAAGCCACATGCATGAACCATGCAATGACCATGCTTCCACTAACGATCAGGCAGCCTAGCTTCATCTCAAGTCCGTCTCGACACCATCGAGTCCTGGGTCGGGTCCGAGGATCTTCACCCCGAAGGATTCACCCTGGACGATTCACCAACCAAGTATACCCGCCGATTATACTCGCCAGTTATACCTGCCAATTATACCCGAAGGAGTGCCTCGAACTTAACGAATGAGCGGCATGCCGTGGCTAGACCGAAACAACGTTCGGCAACTCGTGTTGAATGGGGTCGCTCAAACGCGGCCCAACAATGGCCACAACTCGCGAAGCAAGGAAATTTCCCCAGCGAGCCGAATCGGATGGCGTCATGTTGTGGGTCAATCCATAAAGGACACCTCCGGCAAACGCGTCGCCGGCACCCACCGCATCGACAGCGTCGACTTCGAATCCCTCCACGTGTGTCGATTGCCCGCCTTCAATCACAAAGCACCCATCGGCACTGTTAGTCATGAAGACCAGCGGAGCGAGCCCGCCCAGTTTACCTGCACATTCGTCCAGCGATTCGGTATCGCAAAGCATTCGAGCTTCGTCCGCATTGCAGAACAGCACATCGCAAAATTCCGGAATCATCGATTCAAACTCGGATTTGAAGCGATCAATCAGGAAGGCATCGGAAACCGTGAAGGCAACTCGGGTGTCGGCGGCCTTCGAAAGTTCCATCGCGCGGCGACACGCGGCGCGCGGCCCATCCGCATCCCAGAGATAACCTTCGATGTAGCTGAATTTCGATTCGGCAATGTGCGCCGGATCGATGTCATCCGCATGCAAGGTCGTGGAGACGCCAAGATGCGTGCACATGGTACGCTCCGCGTCGGACGTGGTTAGCACCACGCAACTGCCCGTGGGGTCACTGGCCTCGGGTGCTGGCTCCACTTCAAACCGGATCCCTGATTCGTTCATGTCCCGACTATAGAATTCGCCATTGGGATCGTGGGTAACTTTACCGCAGTAGAATCCCGTTCCACCACTTTGGGCCAAACCGATCATGGTGTTCGCCGCAGATCCGCCCGACGCAAGCCGGATATCTCTGCCCTCGAGGTTTTGCAGTACTTCTGCCTGACGCTCGGAATCCATCAACGTCATTGAGCCTTTGGGAAGGTCAAATTGCATGAGAAAATCTTCGTCAACAAAAGTCAAAATGTCGACCAAAGCATTTCCGACTCCGTAGACATCGAATGGGCGGTCCATTACGTTTTTCATAGTAACGCTCGTTCTTGGCGGTTAATCCCCAGTTTTTCTTGCGTTTTCGCCAGTTCGCGAAACGGCAACTCGGGCTATTCAAAAGGAACAAAGTAATCGTCGTCGGGATGAGACCGCAAGTGGGTAGTACGTTGCGTTCGAATCTCTCGCGTTCAATGGAAATCCCATGGCAAACATTCGAATTTTTATCGCGGTCGACATTTCAGAAGAGCAAAGAAGCCAAGCTCAGCGCTTGGCAGATCGGCTGGGGGGAAATGGGGACGGATACCGCTGGACGGAACCCTTGAACTATCACCTTACGCTCCATTTTCTGGGTGAAATTCTCGAGACCGAGATCACGGACGTTTGTCGAAGGATCAAACGAGTTGCCGAGGGTTTTTCCGGTTTCGAAATGAGCGTCGAGGGTGCCGGCGCTTTTCCGGCCGTCGATCGGCCCCGCACGATTTGGGCCGGCGTCGAACGTGGACGGGAACAGATTTGTGAACTTCAGGCAGCCGTATCGGAAACCATGGAAGACATGGGCTTTCCTGGCGAGAACCGGAAGTACCAACCGCACCTGACGCTTGGAAGAATCAAAAGGGCAGGGCGGTTCGACCCGAGCATGCAACAGTCACTGGAAAAGCATGCCAACTTTGATTGCGGTGTCACTTTCGTTGACGAAGTCGTTGTTTACTCAAGTTTTCTCGATCGATCAGGACCCAGCTATACGGCCGTTTCTCGATCAAAGTTAGGCCCAGGCGCTTAGTCGGCCCAGGCACTTAGTCGGCCGAGGCACTTAGTCAGCCCAGGCACTTAGCGGGTCAAGGCACTTGGTCCGGGCTGCCCACTCGCGGTGGCTATTGAATTGCAGGGACTAGCAAGCGGGGACTGGCAAGGCGGGGACTGGCAAGGCGGGGATTGGCAAGGCAGTGATTGGCAACCTGCGATTCAAAGTCTTCATCGAACACGGCCTTCGAGTGAATCCTGCCTCCGTGTCACCAGCCGTCGACGTCGCTTCGCCAAAACCAAACCCAGCAATCCGGCAATCGCAAGCATGCCACTTGGTTCCGGGACCGCTCGAACCGCAATTGTTTTCGGCGATTCAAATACTCGCTTGGCGTATTCTTTATTGTTGGCCCCGGGAACATCGCTTGAGATGACGACGAAACCGGAATCATCCCAGGAAGTAAATGCTTCGCCAGAATCGGTGTGCTGGACTCGCAACTGACCTCTCAGTTCGTTCCCGACGAACGTTGCATTGACCATGCTGAAGTCATATTCGTCATACGCGTGAACGGTACCTGCCAGAGAATTGTACACCGTAACCTCAAGCAGCTCGCTTTTCTGAAGAATGCCGTCGAGATCGGCACCGTCGACCATTCGAATTTCGCCGCCGTAGATATGCTCATCCGTGTAATCCGTTTCGTGCTCGAGCAGTTGGGGAACAATGTTGTAAAAAAGATCCGCGTTAGACGCTTTTGAGAAACAGCAACAGATTACGGAAAATGCAAACATGGCGATAATAGTCGAGCGGCCCATCGAGCTCCCTTTCGAATAAAATTTCGGGTTGAATCAGCGACTCACGCGAGTTGCCCATCCCTCGAAATCCGATTTCGCGCCAATTCGGACGAAGATTTTGACGCGTTTGTTGGCGTATTGATGGGCTGTTCGGATTCGTTGGCGACTGACCTGAGTCATTTGTGGCCCGCCTGCAAAAAACGGTCGCTGGCTTGAACCAGTCGTTCGCCAAATTGATGCAAGCCAGATCTTGCAAAACGATCATCCCAATTCGGCCTGACGATTCATTTTCACGGAGCATTGAGTTTCCGTCGCGACCGGAATTGCCATTGGTTCAGGAATTCAAGGGGCCGGCTCAAGATTCAATCACTTTTCCGGGTGGCGATTCCTTGGGAAACCATACCGGGACTTTTCTTCCTTTGAAAATCAGTGCTTTCACTTGATACTGTACAAATTTGCAGTATCTCAAAAAATCTGTTATGCTCCCCATTGCTCGAGGCCGATTCCCCTTTGGGGAACGTATTTTGGTTGATTTCCAGATTTATTGGATACTTTGACCGGACGTGTCACGGAGGTCGCGAATATTTGTAAGGAAGCAAGTAAGAAACGATTGGCGGCCAAGCGGGTTATTTGGTTGCTGCTTGTTTCGGTCCAACGGACGCCATAAGTTACAGGCACCAAACAAAAGGCATCAATCAAATGTCAGCAGCTCAAACCAAAGAAATAAATGCTCCAGTAGCGAAATCTCAAGCAGCAAAATCTCAAGCAGCAAAAGCTCCAGAATCAAACGTTCAAGACGTAAAAGCGAAGGCAACGGCTCAGCCGGCCAACGGTCAAGTGAACGACACACGCGCCGCAAAAACCAACAATTCAACGCCCCAGAATGAAGGAATCACGATGGCAAAGAAACCTGCAAAAGCGACGACAAAAGCTCCGGCAAAATCGGGAAAAAATGGCACAGGAAAAAATGGCACAGGAAAAAATGGTGAAACCGCAAAAACGAAGGCGGTAGCAAAGGCTCGCAAGGGTAAAAAAGACGAGTCTCCGGTGGATTTGCTGCTCAACGAGAACGAGCACTTGAAGACGGCCGTACAGCAAATTGAAAAGCAGTTTGGTGACGGCTCGATCATGGCTTTGGGCAATGACCATACTTCGCGTATTCGCGGAATTTCAACTGGCAGCCTTTCGCTTGATATTGCTTTGGGCGGCCAAGGATTGCCTTGCGGTCGAATCATCGAAATATACGGACCTGAGTCCAGCGGTAAAACGACTTTGGCTTTGCATACGATCGCGGAGGCTCAAAAGTCGGGCGGCATTGCAGCTTTCATTGACGCGGAACACGCTTTTGATCCTTCCTGGGCAAAAAAACTGGGAGTTCAACTCGATACCCTGTTGGTGAGCCAGCCGAATAGTGGCGAGGAAGCCATGCAGATCACGGAAATGCTGGTGAAGTCCAACTCCGTCGATGTGATCGTGGTCGACTCGGTTGCTGCTTTGGTTCCCAAACAGGAATTGGAAGGCGAAATTGGCGATTCTCATGTCGGTTTGCAAGCACGTTTGATGAGCCAGTCGATGCGAAAGCTAACGGGAGCGATCGCCAAGAGTAAAACCTGCACGATCTTCATTAACCAGATTCGCGAGAAGATCGGTGTCATGTTTGGTAGCCCGGAAACCACTCCCGGCGGCCGCGCCTTGAAATTTTATAGTTCGGTTCGTGTGGACGTCCGCAAAATTGGTCAGTTGAAGGACGGCGATGAGGTGGTTGGCCAACGAGTGCGAACCAAGATCGTCAAGAACAAAGTGGCACCGCCATTCCGATTGGCTGAGTTCGACATGATGCACACCAACGGCATCAGTTACGAAGGCGACCTGATCGATCTCGGGGTTGCTCACAAAATCGTGACCCGCAGTGGATCCTGGTTCAAATATGGTTCGACCCATATCGGCCAAGGAAAAGAACGCGCTCGAAATTACCTGATCGAGAAACCCGAGCTTGCCGAAGAGATTCGCACCAAGATTCTCGCTCAGGGCGGTTATCTCGACGAAAGTGAGATCGAGCCTTCAGCCGAATCGGAACCAACCGATTCATAATCGCGGCCAAATTCGAAGCCAGACCGATGCGGTGTCGGTCTGGTTTCCATGATTTCCGATTGCGGGCTTCCGATTGCGGGCTTCCGATTTCGACGGCCCGCTGATGCAGCCTTCTGATCAAGGCTACCTGATTATGGCTCTTTGATTGCTAATGTCTTCTGACCGCGGCTCTCTGATTGCTAGAGGCTTCTAACTGCGGCAACCTTTGCATACCGCCGCCTTTATACACTGGTCACTTTTGAGGAGCCTCTATCCGGCGTCTCTTTTCACTGCGGTTTCCTGCTTGCGGTTTTGCTTGCCGACAGCGAGGCAAAGGAACCGCAGATTCAATACAAGCACGAAGCGCAAGCGAGTGGTTTCACGAACCCAGGAACCACTCCGGATCCAACTTTGGCCACAACTCGCCGCCACCAAAATGACGGCCCAAAATCGCCAAGCGAAACCTCTCTCACCTAAACCTAACGCCGCGCTAATCTTTTCACAACGGTTTCTGCTTGCGGGTTTCTGCTTGCGGGTCTTTGCTTGCCGACAGCGAGGCAAAGGAACCGCAGATTCAATACAAGCACGAAGCGCAAGCGAGTGGTTTCACGAACCCAGGAACCACTCCGGATCCAACTTTGGCCACAACTCGCCGCCACCAAAATGACGGCCCAAAATCGCCAAGCGAAACCTCTCTCACCTAAACCTAACGCCGCGCTAATTCCTGACGGACTTCTGCGGTTTACTCGGGAGCGCCTCTCACTTTTCGACTTTAAAACTCTTTTTCAAAAGACTCATCACCGCTTTCGCTTCTTCCGAATCGGGATTCCGATCGGGCGCGACATCTTCCAGGAGAAGCAATCGACTGTTGCCATTTTGCTGAGGAAGCGAAACGATGTCGTAAACATACTCATACTCATCCGCTTCAAAGATCAAACGCAAGACTTCAAACTCTTGCTCTCCAAGCTTCAGCTTGAGTTCTTTCTCGTCATAGGTCTCGGTATCGAAATCCTCGATCAATTCCTTCGCGTAATCTTCCGCCGAATATTCTTCGCTGATCACAAAAAGACTGATCGACGATTCGGTTCCGATCATCGCCCATGCTTTGCTTTGAGGATCGGTCAAATCGGCTTCCCAGTGGTGTTTAACCGGGTAATGAAAACTCACTCCTTCGTAATTGAAATTACGAAAGTTGGAAGTTGAGATTTTGGCCGACGAATCCTTGAACTCGCCATTCAACTTGAACGTTTTGCCAATCTCACCGGTGAACGTTTTCCCATCGACTTTGAGAGTGAATTGGACCGGAGGTTCGACGCTCTGGTCCACTTTTTTTGCTTGTGAATAGCTGAAATTCACGAGCGAAACGGTGATTGCCGTCGCCATCCCAACCTTTTTTAGCCAAGCGTCCATCTCCAGATTCCTGTAGCAAAATGATACTATTGCGAAATCAACCACTTCGAAAATTGCTAGTACTCGAATCGACAAATCGAGTCATTTTTGATTCGAATGGGCGGCAAACTACTTGCATGCGCATGTGTGCAGATTAGCATAACCGGCCTAACCTGAACTTGCGAGTATTTGGGAACACGCAAGTTGCGTTCTGCATTTTCACGGGTGGGGACCCGTGTCGCGAATGGAATCGCTCGAACGCTTATCAAAATTCTTTTATGGGGGGTTCTATGTTGAATCGTTTTTTCAACGTACTCGTTTTGTCCTGCAGCTTGATGTTTCTCTCGAGTCAAGTGTCTGCCGCACCTCAAAACACTGACGGTGGTTGCAACTGTGGTGTTTGTGCGAATCCAAAAAGATTCGGCGGTGGATCGATCAACGGTTACAACCTAAGCCAACGTTGGACGTCGACGGCAACCAACGGCGGTGGATTGGGGCTCGGTGATCCGACGACGATCACTTGGCGGATTGTTGATGATGGAACTTCGATCAGCGGCGAAGCGGGAACATCTAATCTCGTCGATATGATGGACGACATTTTCAGCGTCAGCGCTGCCGATCGCCTGAGTACCGACTACACGCAGCGTGTTTGGTTCACGCTTTATGAGCAATCATTCGATCGCTTTAGCCAACTTGGTGGCGTCTCTTATGTTTACGAAGCCAACGATGATGGATCCACGGTTGCCGGCAACGGCACGCAAGGTGTTTTGGGAACGCGCGCTGACGTCCGAATTTCTGGAACGAACCTTGGTGGTGCGGGTGGAGTTCTTGCTTACAACTACTTCCCCAACGGTGGCGACATGGTCATCGACACCGCGGACATCGCCAACTACGCTCAGGCCGCGAACAACTTTCGATTCCTTCGAAATGTCCTGATGCACGAACACGGTCATGGACTTGGTTACGGACACGTTGAGTCACAGAGCGACTCGTTCCTGATGGAGCCATTCATCAACACCAGTTTTGACGGATTGCAAATTGATGAGATTCGTGGATTGCACCGGGCCTATGGCGACTTCAATGAGAAGAGCAATGGTGGCGCCGGGAACGACACCCTCGGCAACGCAACCAACATCGGAACCTTGGGAATCGACGACGAAATTTTGATTGGTGAAGACGCTCGCCCTGACGCGGGTAACACCGTTCGCGAAGTCGGCGTCAACGACATTGACTTTGTCAGCATCACGGACAACACCGATACGGACTTCTACGAGTTCACGCTTGATTTCAATTCGGTGCTCGACGTCGTTTTGACACCAGGCGGTGGAGCTTACCAGCAGACGGCACAAGGTGGCGGTGGTGGTGGAACTCCATTCAACTCAACGGCCGTAAGCGATTTGAGCCTGGCCATTTTCGACTCGAGCGGAACGCTCATCGGTTCGGTTGACGCAACGGGAGCGGGGTTGTCGGAAACACTTTCGGGCCTCGAACTGGATGCAGGCGACTACTACATTCGCGTTCAGGGAAGTGCTGGCAATGTCCAGCTTTACGAATTGGAATTGAATACGTCGGCAATTCCGGAACCGGCT
>CAYSXI010000053.1:0-27554 GCA_964434955.1 uncultured Pirellulaceae bacterium | reverse complement strand
GGTGAAGCTAAAACCCGGCAAAGGAAAGATGCCCGATTTTAATGCAGCCAAAATGGCGAAAGATGTCAACGCGTTGCGTGACATGTATGGCAGCCAAGGGCACGTGTTCGCTGATATTCAGGCGGAACCACGATTCCTGGAGGAGCCAGGAATGCTGGATATCGTTTACAAAATTTCGGAAGGCAAACAGTATCGCGTTGGCCAAATCAACGTTCATATAACCGGTGATTATGGAGTCACAAAACGAGAAGTCGTTCTGAATCGACTTGGCTTGAAGCCAGGCGACTTGATCGACAGTCGCAAGCTCCGAAACAGCGAGCGGCGTCTCATCGCCACTCAGATTTTTGCCGGTGGCCAAGGCACGCCAGGTCCTCCTCCACGAATTGTAGTCCGACCGCCGGAACTGCAGGAGTTGGAAAGAATGGCACGGGAAGATGGGTCAACGATTGACCGATAGATCAAGGACGAAACGTTTACGATGACTAAGACTCGGACATTTTTGCGATTTGCTTCGGTTCTGTTGGTGGCCCTCGCACCAATCATGACCGGTTGCCTCGGCCCGAACACGCCGTCTCGGTTGTTCAATGGCACGCCGATGCCAATTGGAAGCCGTCGAACGCCGGCGAACGGGACAGGTCAATCGGAATTCGAGCGCGGCGAACAGTCGGTATCGCCAATCTATTCTCGTTCTCCTGGGCAGGAATACGACCAGCGAATGACGAATGATCGCGAAGCGACCTTGCCGATGGGCCCCCTGGGTTCGGGAGTCGAAAACAGCAGCCAGCCACAACAGCAACCAGCAAGCAATGTCGTCTATCGGGCTCAGGATCAAGGTGGTCAACAACAGGGCGGCAATGGTGCCTATCCCTATCCGGGGCAATCGGGTCCGGTAACCACATTTCAGCAGCCTCAAAATGTTCAGGGTTCCGGGTTCCAGGAGCCAGGGACTTTTTTGGATCAACGATCCAATCAGAACAGTCCGCGAATTGGCGCGCCAAACGACATCAATCCGCTCGTAAGTCCTTATTCGCCCAATGGAGCGCTCCAGGGTTTTCCTGCAAACTATGCCGACCTGGATGTCTTTCTTCAAGAAGGCCAAACCGGTCGGATCATGATTGGTGGAGCATTCAACTCCGACAATGGTTTGACAGGTAACTTGATTGTCGACGAAAAGAACTTCGACATTACGAAGTGGCCAAGAAACTTTCGCGAGATCGTTGACGGCGAAGCTTGGCGCGGTGCCGGGCAAAACTTTCGAATGGAGTTGGTGCCAGGTAATGTCGTTCAGCGTTACTTGGTGAGCTTCACCGAGCCTTACCTTTTCAATACGCGTGTCAGTTTCAGTGCCAGTGCCTACTATTACACAAGGCAGTATTTCGATTGGGATGAGCAGCGTTTGGGTGGGCGGTTCTCACTTGGCTATCGTTTGAATCAGGACTTGAGCGTTTCGGTCGGTACTCGATTGGAAAGCGTGAAAGCCTTCAATCCCCGATTGAATACGTCACCACAATTGAATGGTGACCTGGGAAGTAACGGGCTGTACACCGGTTTTGTTTCGCTCGTCCATGACACGCGCGACCATCCATTCATGGCCACCGAGGGTGCCTACCTCGAACTTCGGTACCAGCAAGCCTTCGGAGGATTCGATTATCCTCGTGGCGATATCGATTATCGACGTTACTTCCTGTTGTATCAGCGTCCGGATTCCTCCGGCCGACACACCTTGAATGTGGGGACGCGACTTGGTTTCAGTGGCGCTCAAACCCCGGTCTTTGAAAATTATTTCGCGGGCGGTTTCTCGACCATGCGTGGATTTGACTTCCGAGGGGCGTCACCGGTTGAAGGTGGTGTACGGGTCGGTGGTGAATTTCAATGGTTGAACACGGTCGAGTACATGTTCCCGATTACTGCGGACGACATGATCAAGGGTGTGATGTTTGTTGACTACGGTACCGTGGAGCAAAACATCGAATTGAATTCGGAGAATTTCCGAATTGCGCCGGGCTTTGGATTCCGGATTCACATGCCGGCCGCCGGAATGGGCGGTGCTCCGCTTGCGTTTGACTTCGCGTTCCCGATTGCTGAGGCGGCCGGAGACGAGAAGCAAACCTTCACGTTCTACCTGGGTGTTTTGCGCTAGAAAGTGCCATCGGAGGCAGTGCTAGCGTTTGGCAGGTCAAAACTATTTCGGGCGACCTAAATGGTTGCCCTTCTTTGACTTCGGGCAAACCGTGTCCGGGGCCACTGCAATAGTTGCCAGAATCAAGTTGACCCGGCATCGAATCCCGTTATTCTTGGCTTCCTTGGGCGAGCTGATTGGCGAAACGATGAGAGTCCCTAAGGCGATTTTCCCTCGTCGATCGTGCGAGACAACGTCCCTCGCAGCCATTCCGTAGGCAGATCGGTGCTTCAACAGCGGGTTGTCGTTACGGTCACAGTATGACATCTCTTTGTTGTTCATACGCACATCGTCAACACTCGACCATCGCGACCTTGGGCTTTTGGGTTCAAGGTCGTTTTTTTATGCTCTATGGGATGACAATACATGTACCCGTTTTGCCCGAAGAGACAATGGAATGGTTGGCGCCTGAGCCGGGCAAAATCTTTGTGGATGGAACCTTTGGTGGTGGCGGCCACAGCAAGCTTTTGGCAGCCAAGGTGCAGCCTGACGGATTCGTGATCGGATTGGACCGAGATCCGGGGCCGATCGAACGAGTCGAAGGCGATTCTGCCTTCGAGGGCATTCGTCGATTCCATTTGAATTATGCCGATGCCCCCGAGCTTTTGGATCAGCTTGAGATTCCGGGAGTGGATGGGATTCTGTTGGACCTGGGGCTTTCCAGTGACCAGCTTGAGGATCGCGAGCGCGGTTTCAGTTACCAAAGCGATGGGCCGTTGGATCTGCGATTTGATCCTACCAAGGGCGAGCCAGCCTATCGCTTGATCCAGCGGCTGAGCGAAAGGCATATCGCGGATTTGATCTACGAGTTTGGCGAAGAGCGGCACAGTCGAAAAGTCGCGGCAACGATTGTGCGAGAAAGACAGAAGCAGGAAATCAAATCGGCTTCGCAGCTTGCCCAGCTTGTCCGCTCTTGTGTTCCTCGGTCACGCGGCCATGCTATCGATCCGGCAACTCGCACTTTTCAGGCATTGCGAATTGCTGTAAACGAAGAACTAAAATGGCTTTCCGTTGCGCTGAAACGATTGCCAGACAAATTGAATCCCGGCGGGCGATTTGCGGTCATCAGCTTTCATTCACTGGAAGACCGAATGGTCAAAAATGCTTTTCGTGAGAACGAAAGCTTGAATGTGCTGACCAAGAAGCCAATTCGTCCGACGGATCAGGAAATCGAAAATAATCCGCGGTCACGAAGTAGTCGATTACGAGTGGCTGAGAAATCGAGTAGTCAAAGTTGATTCGTCATGGCATTTGATTCCCAAGCGACATCTCAAAAGCTGGCCCGAGAAGCGAAAATCGGTTTGACGGTTGTCGCCTTATTGGTAGTGGCTTTTGTCTATGTGGCGACCAAACGTCTCTCCGGCGGTTTCGATTCACCCAATGAAGCGAATCTTTCCGCAGCGATTATTGCCCGCATGGAAGCCGAAGGAAAAAGTCCTGGCTCCAATGTTCGTTCCTCGAATGGCCAGCAGGCCCATGGCCAAGGTATCGTCAAGCGAGATCAGGTTGATCCGGACATGGGCGATCGCGAGCCCGAGAAACAGTCCGATTGGAACCCGCGGATCGCGAAGAAAGAACAAGGCGATTTCGGTTCGCAGCCGCAAAGTCCCGACGGGATTCCGCCGGTCATCATTGAATCGGGTACGAATCTGCTCAACACCAATCAGGTGCCGGCAGGCCAGTTGTCTCAGGGCGGCTCCAACACGATGCTTCGTCAGGGGCAGGGGGAATCCAATGAGATTCCGTCGCAACCTGAAGTCAACGACTCGAATCCCTATGTGTTTTCGCCAATCAAACATACAGCCAACAATCGGGTTGAGCACGAACCGCGTCGAAAATTCGAGGGGCTCAATGCACCTGAGAAAAAGAGCGGAAATAACGGAGTTCAATTGGCTTCCGGTCAATTCGAATCCGGCGATGACAACGGTAACCAAGTGATTGTTCCTGAGAAGAAGCCAACGAATGAACTTCCGAAGGCTGCTCCGCCCGAGGGAACGGGGCAGTTTGGAAGTGGGCAATTCGATCGGGCCAATCTGGTTCCCTCGAAGTTGGATGGCGGTCCCAAGCTCGACCGGATCGAAAAAGGTGGCGATCCCGACTTGAAGCCGCCTGCAAAGGATGGTGGTCAATTCGAGTTGCCGAAACCTTTTGATCCAAATATTGAACTGCCAAAAGTCGAAAAGAAAGCGGACGCCGATTCCGAGTTGCCGAAAACCGATTTCCTGAAAAACGATCTTCGATCAGACAATCAAAGCGGAAACGATCTGCGGAATAAGCAAGTGCCCAAAGATTCGTTTCCACCGGTTAAGGATTCGTTTCCACCGGTTAAGGATTCGTTTCCACCGGTTAAGGATTCGTTTCCGCCCAGCAAGGAGTCGGTCGCACCGGGCAAGGATTCGGTTGGGGGCGACCAGGCAAAGACCATCCAAAAGCAAAATTACGAACAAGCCGCCGAGCCAAAGCCGCCCTACCAATTGGTCGCAGCCGCGACAGACAGTTATTGGTCGATCGCCAGCAAGGCATATGGAAACGGTCAGTATTTTCGCGCGTTGCACCAATTCAATCGGCAGGAATTCCAGGTTGCAAACATCGGTGAGGGCGTGACAATTCGAGTGCCGGCCCTCGATGAATTGAAGAAGGCTTGTCCAACTTTGATGCCCGGTTTCGTTGGCCAGCAGGAGCCATTGCCGAAAGAAGGGCAGGGCAATCAGCAGAAAGATTCGACAGGAAATGGGGAAGCCAAGGGGACAGCCTCAGGCGTCTATCGGGTTAAGCAGGGCGAAACGCTTTTCTCAATTGCGGCCGAGCAGCTCGGCCAGGCTTCGCGATATGCCGAGATCATGAAGTTGAACCGCCGGGTGCTACCGGCCAATGTCAATCATCTTACGCGCCTCAAGCCGGGGCTTCGCATCCAGCTTCCACCACGCTAACTTGACGTTCAGTTTCTTGGTTGCGTCAAAATGAATTCAAGCGGGTTGGGTCATTCATGATCAACCGGATTGTTTCGGGTGGGCAAACGGGTGTGGATCGAGCGGGCCTCGATGTTGCGCTAGAGCTCGGTATTGAACATGGTGGATGGTGCCCCCAGGGGCGACTCGCCGAGGATGGGATGGTTCCCGAGGTCTACCAGTTGAACGAGACCTTCGAAAAGGACTACGCGGCACGAACCGAAAAAAATGTCATCGAATCGGATGGCACATTGATTTTCTATCGAGCCCCGATTTCCGGTGGAACGCAATTGACCGAAAGCTTCGCAAAGAAGCACGGACGTCCTTGTTTGCTGGTCGAAGTGGACGAACCCGTCGGCTTTGGAGTCTTCTTCGAGTGGCAAAAGGAAAACTGCGTTTTCACGTTGAATGTGGCGGGTCCGCGAGAAAGTTCCCACCCTGATATCTACGTCATCAGCCGCGAACTCTTGGGCAACTGGCTCCGCGAGCTCGCCCAGTACTAGCCTGTCCGCCGAAATCCTCCGTCTAGGCTCGGCCGCCGGGATTTAGCTCGGGCGCCAGGATTTAGCTC
The DNA here is from genome assembly GCA_964434955.1 of uncultured Pirellulaceae bacterium. Taxonomy (GTDB): domain Bacteria; phylum Planctomycetota; class Planctomycetia; order Pirellulales; family Pirellulaceae; genus JANQLU01. Next base: position 21,856 of record CAYSXI010000053.1, on the reverse strand, counting down.
GGGCGCCGGGATTTAACTCGGGCGCCGGGATTTAACTCGGGCGCCGGGATTTAATCTTTCAGCTTTGTGCCTTGAGCCTTGAACCATGAACATTAAACCTTAAGCCTTGAGCTTTCGAGCATCGAGTATCAAGCATTGTGCCTTGAGCTTTGAGCCTTGACCTTGAGTATTGAGCATTGAGCATTGAGTATTGAGCATCGAGCATCGAGCATCGAGGATTGAGCATTGAGCATTGAACTTTCGGGTTTCGGTTTTCGGCTTTGTGCCTTGATTTTTGTGCCTTTAGCTTCAGGTTTCAGCATTGAGTTTTCGGGTTTCGGAATTGCGTCGCGAGCTGCGCAAACGTCCAGAAATACGTTTTTGTGGATTTGGCTCAATGCATACAAGCACGAAGCGCAAGCGAGTGGTTCCACCAACCATACGAGCACGAAGCGCAAGCGAGTGGTTCCACCAACCCTACAAGCACGAAGCGCAAGCGAGTGGTTCCACCCACCCTACAAGCACGAAGCGCAAGCGAGTGAATGACGAATCTGACGCACGAGTTCAACCTCCCGCCTGCCATCAACGCACCACCAACCCCTACAAGCACGAAGCGCAAGCGAGTGGTTCCACACGAACCAACACCCGGCGGAAACGAAACTCCCTCCATCCAAGATCCAAACCACTTCGCAATCCAAACAAAAGCGAAAACTCACCAACCGGAAACCAAAACATTGCAACTTGATTTCGCGATTCCTCAAACCGCGCGGATTCACCTAACAACCTGCAACCGACCTTGGGAAAATTCCGTCAAAAATTTGCTTGAAACTCAAACGAAATTCGGATCCTTTGCCGCCGATTTATTCCAAGAATTTCCCCCGTCCGCCGAATAGATTTCAAATTCAACGCCCAATCTGGTTGCCTCGAAATCTTTCGAGAGATCGCCTCGTCATTCGCGTTCTTCCTGTCCATTCGGGGGATAAAAACCCTCGACACTTGTTGCGCTATCGTTGCGCGCTTGCGGGAGTGAACGGAGCGATGGCCGGTGATTTTCGAGTTTGAGCTGCAGGAACCGGAATCGTTAAAACTGTTATAAAGATAAGAACATGCGAATCAGGAACGTGGATCACGCTAGAACGATTTTGCTGATTTCGCATTTTTACCATTAGCGAAACGACAACCTAAATTTTTGAATCGAAATCCAGGCCTAATCATGTTGGAATTTTTGCAAGAATGCATCGCCGGGCCCAATCTGTTCGCAACGATCCTGTTGTGTCTGATGCTGGCGTATTGGCTGTTCGTCATTTTCGGCGTGCTTGGGTTGGAAACGTTTGATTTGGACGTCGACGCAGAAATCGAAGTCGGCGGGGTCGATACGGGCGCGGAAGCCTCGTTTGATTTCGGCGACATCCTCAGGTTCTTTCACCTTGGTGAAGTTCCCGTGATGATTTTTGTGTCGTTCTTTTCCGTTTTCTTCTGGATCGCAACGATCACAACCAATCACTACCTGAATGATGAACTGAATTTTGTGGTGATGTTTTGGTACATCGGGCCTTGCAGTTTGGCGGCCCTGTTTTTAACCAAGCTGGTGATCATGCCGATGGTGCCGCTATTCCGCACGGGCGGGAGTCCGGCCAAAAGTCGGGAAAAATTAATCGGTGAAAAGGCAGTTGTTTCAACAAAAGAATTGAACGACAAGTTCGGTCAAATCAAGATACATCAGGACGGTCCACCGATCGTCCTCAATGCAAGAGTCGAAAACGGTCACGAACTCATGAAAGGCGACGTCGTCGAGATCATTCGCCACGTCGCGGAAGGTGACCTTTACATTGTCAAGTTGACAAAGTGGGAGAACGATTAATGGTCGGTCAGTTAATGACTTTGATTGGAGCGGGTGTTGCGAACAAGGGGGACCTGCGATGGATGTGGGTTCTTGGCATCATCGCCTTGTTCATCATGTTTATTGGCATCGCGTTCATGCTCATTCGATGTTATCGAAGAGTCGAGCAGGGCACGGCGATTGTCCGGAACGGTATGGGTGGCACCAAGGTCAGCTTCTCTGGCATGGTGGTTCTGCCCATTCTGCACCGCGGTGAGCTGATGGATATTTCGGTCAAGCGAATTGAAATTGACCGGAACGGCGAAGATGGTTTGATTTGTAAAGACAATATTCGCGCCGACATTAAGGTTGCGTTCTTTGTTCGCGTCAACAAGACCGAGCAGGATGTTGAGCAAGTCGCTCAGTTCCTTGGTTGTGAGCGCGGTTCCAGCGAATCAGCCCTTGTCGATCTGTTTGAGCCTAAGTTCTCCGAGGCCTTGAAGACGGTCGGTAAGCAATTCGACTTCGTTGATTTGTATAACTCACGCGAAGAATTCCGAAATGAAATCCTGAAAATTATTGGGACCGACCTCAACGGTTACGTTCTTGATGACGCGGCGATTGACTACCTCGAGCAAACGTCGCTGGAAGCACTGAACCAAAATAACGTTCTCGACTCCGAAGGTATCAAGAAGATTACCGACTTGACTTCGCAAGAGCAGGTTCGTGCGAACTTCATTCGTCGCGAAAAAGAAAAAACGATCACCAAGCAGGACGTGGAAGCCCGAGAGGCCATCCTCGAGCTTGAAAAACAGCAGGCGGAAGCCGAAGAGAAACAGTCTCGAGAGATTTCGGAAATTCGATCGCGACAACGCGCCGAGGCAGAGATTGTCGCCCAACAGGAACGCAAGCGTTCGGAGACGGAGCGAATTTCGACCGAGGAAGAAATCCTGGTCGCCGAAGAAAACAAACTTCGCAGCGTGATTGTTGCTGAGAAAAGCAAACAGCGGACCGATGCCGTGGAAACGGAACGTGTTGAAAAGGACCGAGGTCTTGAGGCCACCGAACGCGAACGCGTCGTGACTTTGGCTCAGATCGACAAAGAAAAAGCGGTCGAAGTCGAGAAGAAAAACATCCAGGACGTGATCCGCGAACGCGTGATGGTTGAGCGTGCGGTCGTCGAAGAAGAAGAAAAAATCAAAGACACTCGCGAATTCGCCACGGCCGATCGTAGTAAACGCGTTGCAATCACGGGGGCGGAAGAATCGGCGCAGCAAGAATTGGTCAAAGAGGTGAAAGCCGCAGAAGCGACCAAGCAGTCCGCGGAATTCGAAGCCGAGACGATCATCGTCCGAGCCGAAGCCGGCAAGACGGCCGCTTCCAAGGAAACCGACGCCAAGAAAATGTTGGCGGAGGCGACCCAGGCGGAGCAAGCCGCTCCAGGACTTGCCGACGCACAGGTCACCAAGGCCAAGGCTGAGGCATTGGAAAAAGAGGGGACGGCTCAGGCGGTGGTGTCACAGAAGAAACTGGAAGCCCAGGCCAAAGGTAAGCAGGCGCTTGCCGTCGCGATTGAAAAAGAGGGTACGGCAGAAGCAAGCGTCCTTGAATTGAAATTCAGTGCCGATGCCAAGGGCATCACGCAAAAGGCAGAGGCCATGAAGTTGTTTGATGGCGTCGGCCGCGAGCACGAAGAATTCAAGCTGCAGCTGAACAAGGAAAAGGAAATCGAACTTTCGGCCATCGATGCCCAGCGCCAAATCGCCGAGGCACAAGCCGAAATGGTTGCCGAGTCCTTGAAGTCAGCCAACATCGACATCGTCGGTGGCGACAACAAGTTCTTCGATTCGATCGTCAACAGCATCACCGCCGGCAAGCAGGTTGATCGCCTGGTCGGCGAAAGTGAAGTTCTCAGCGATGTGAAGGAAACGTTCTTCAATGGTGACCCGGATCATTTTAAGGCTGAGTTCCAACGCTACATCGACATGTTTGGAATCGGCAGCGATGACCTGAAGAACCTTTCGGTCGCGGCCCTGATTGGGCAGATGATGGGACTGACGGACGATGCGAATGTCATGAATAAGCTGCAAGGCTTGATGAGCATGGCCAATCGCGTTGGCCTGGCTGGCAAACCGGCTTCGACCATCAAAATGAACCCTGTTAGCAAGGGATAGTTTGGCTGCTGTCTCAAATGAGACTCAATGAATGGCAACGCCGAGGCTTCTCGGTGTTGCCGATTCTGGCAACTGGCTGTCTGGCAACTAACTTTTTCAAGAACTGGGTTCATGGCCGACGAATCAGCACAAGTCGAAAACCAGGGCGATGCAGCTCAAGCCGCTGCGGGCAAGGCTCCCGAAACGCAGCTTGAGAAAAGCACCTACGAGATTATTCAAAACCGTCTCGTAACGCATTCGGGTGAGCTGCGAGAGCGACTTGAAAAACTGAATCGGAAACGACGGGAGGTCTTTGGTTCCATCCCAACGGAACTGGTAGCGACCGACCGGATCACCACCGAGAACAACTGTGTCGCGCGAGATATGGTTGAAGTCGGCGAGTACTTTATCTTTGGCTACAACGTCAAAGTCGGGCTTCGAGCGGTCACGAAACTATCCGACGTTTTCGCCGTCTATCGATTCGAGGACAACAGCTTTCACCAGCAGTCACTGGACCTGCTGTCGGATCCGAATTTCGAGCACGATTTTTCGCAGCTCTACAAATATTACAAAGACACTTTCTTCACCAAGTTCCAGCAGATCGGATCCTTCCTGTTCTTTGTCTTCCAGGTTGGGAAAAGTGAAAGTGACTTAAAGACCTTTAAGTTTGCGGTGACGGATGAGGGTTTGAAGTATGTCGACAACCGCAGCGATCACGAACTGAAGTATCCGCCGCAGCACGAGTTTCGCTGGGTCCGAACCCATCGCGATCTTCACCGACAGGGCAAGCATCCACACGTTTCGATCGAAGATCGATTGTTTGTCGAAACGGTGGGCGGCGATCTGACGGTAAAAATCGAAGACAATACCGATGACGGTCAAGGGATTTATCGCGAGCCGGTCGACGAGCCGGATCAAACACTCGACGACGCGGAGATTCTGTACTCCATCGTCGGGCACTTGATTGTTCTGAAGATGCGTCCATTTCGGGAAGAGAAATTTCGTTACCTGATTTACAACGAGAAGACCCAATCGGTAACGCGGCTGGATGAAATCAAAGATGCCTGTGTGCTGCTTCCAGAAGAACATGGCCTGATATTCAGCAAAGGTTATTACCTTCAGTCTGGGCTGCACAAGACATTTGACAACGATATTGATGACCTGCTTTTTGAGCGCAGGCTTGATTCTGGGAATGGCGAAGACTTCCTTTACGTCTTTTACAACCGAACATCCGGACATTACGTTCTGCTCGCTTACAACATGATCGAGCGGGCCGTGGGGACGCCGATTGTCTGCAATGGTTATTCACGTTTTGATGACGGCAAGCTTTTGTTCTTCAAAACGGATCAGACGCCACAAAAGCATCATACGATTCAAATCTGGCAGACGCCTTTCGTCGGTGCGGATTTCACAACGTCGAAAAATACGGATTCCTACCTGTTCAAGATCGGAAACCGGGACATCGTTCGGGCGATGGCGGAATGCAATGAGATCATTTCCCTCGTCCATAAAGACGATAGTTATCAGAATCTTTATGTCGACCTGGTCAAAAAGTCAGGCGATGTGATCGACACCTACTTCTGGCTGGCGGACGAACAGACTTTTGATCTCGCCTCCGCACTTTCGGACATTCGTGAAAGTGCCACAGCCGCTGTCGATGAGTTTGACAAAGTGGTTCGTGTTCGGCGAAGCACCAAAGAGGCGTTCGCAAAAGCCAAGTCGGAAGCCGATGAAGCGGTCAGCCAAAGCGCGGCGCGGATGTATCGCACGATCGATGAGTACGTCAAATCGCTTTCCGATTTGAGGCTCGTTCGTGGGCAGGTGATTTCGCTGAAGGAACTGAAGTACATCGACCTGGACGCGGTCGATGCACTCGAAACGAAGATCACTGAACAAACCGATCGATTGTCCCACCGCTGCGTTCAGTTTCTGTTGGGCGACGACGCATTGGTGCCCTACCAGGGCAAAGTCGACAAGCAAAACGAAGGGATTGAAAATGTCGAAACGGTAGCCCAGGCGAAGGACCTGGAAGAGGCGATTGACGAGACGTCCAATGAACTTGAGATGTTGATCGATATCGTCAGCAATCTCAAAATCGACGATGCGACGCATCGAACACAGATCATTGATAGTATTTCGATGATCTATTCGAGCTTGAATCAGACCCGCGCGGGCCTGAAAAAGAAGACCCAGGAATTGATGACCGTTGAAGGTGCAGCGGAGTTCAATTCGCAACTGAAGCTGCTTGGCCAGGCGGTCGTTAACTACTTGGACGTTTGCGATTCGCCAGCGAAATGCGATGAGTTCCTTACCAAGATGATGGTTCAAATCGAGGAGCTCGAGGGCCGCTTTTCTGAGTTCGACGAGTTTATCGTCCAATTGACCGAAAAACGCGAAGAAGTCTACGCGGCTTTTGACAACAAAAAGCTGCAATTGATTGAAGCAAGAAACCGTCGTTCGACTGCCCTGATGAACTCAGCAGAGCGAATTTTGAAAGGGATTCAATCCAAGCTGCAGACCTTTGAGAGTCAGGACGAGATCAACAGCTACTTTGCGTCGGACTTGATGGTCGACAAGGTGCGTGACATCGTTTCTCAGTTGGCGGATCTCGACGAGTCGGTCAAGGTTGACGACATTCAGAGTCGGCTCAAGACCGTCCGCGAAGACGCGACGCGGCAATTGCGGGACAAGAATGAGCTGTTCGTTGATGGTCAAGCGATCATTCAATTCGGGAAACACAAGTTTTCCGTTAACACCCAGCCGCTTGATTTGACCACTGTATTAAAAAATGACTGTTGGAACTTCCATCTTAGCGGAACCAATTTTTTCGAAGAGATCGAAAACGACCGGTTGGAGGCAACACGGGATGTCTGGGACCAGAATCTCGAGTCGGAAAACCGCTCCGTTTATCGGGCTGAATTTCTCGCCTACACCATTTTGCATGACTCCCTGAATGGTTCAGAAACCACGGTCGAGCAGTTGCGATCCTTGGAACAGGATGCGCTGGCGCAGTACGTTCAAAAGTTTATGGCACCGAGGTATTCGGAAGGCTACGTCAAAGGTGTTCATGACCATGATGCTGCACTGATCCTCGAACAGTTGATGGATCTCCACCTTTCGCTTGGTCAATTGCGTTATGCACCGGACGTGCGGGCTTTGGCGTTGTTGGCTTGGGCTCACTATTCGAAGTCCAAAGACTCCCTGGCTTCCGCCAAGCAGATTGAGATCAAGATTCGCTCGGCATCGTCAGCAGAAAATGTTTTTGGCATATCAATCGACCGGAATTGGTATCTTTCGCAACTGGAAAGAGTCATCCGGCAATTTGTCGAATCATTTGACATTGGACGGGCGGAACAAGTTTCGCTGGCCGCGGAATACCTGTATGAGCACTTGGGTGCTGACGGTGAAGTGATTTGCACCAAAGCTTCGGAAGTGTTTCGTGAAGAGTTTCGGAAAAACCTGGACCGATCCGATGGTGTTCGCGACTTTGAGTCGTCAAAAAGTAAATCGTTAAAGGTTTCGGATCAGTTTCAGGTATGCCGCGATTGGCTGTTCGCATTTATTGAGAATGCCGAGTTTGAAGTCCAGCCGACGATCGTCGATGAAGCAGCCATGCTGATCGTTTTGGACGCAAAAACCAGCGTCGTGAATATTTCCGCGGATCGCGAAATCAAAGGAATGTTGGGCGATCATCCGAACGTTCAAGGTAAAACCTACGAGCTTCACTATCACGATTTTGTAGGGCGGTTGGACCGGTTCAAGCGATTCACTTTGCCGGCCTACCGAGAATATGTCGAGCTGAAGAAGACCATTGCCGAGCAGCGTCGTGAAGAGTTGCGTTTGGATGAGTTCAAGCCACGCGTTTTGACATCTTTCGTTCGAAATAAATTGATCAACGATGTCTATCTGCCGATGGTCGGTGCCAACCTTGCCAAGCAGATGGGTGAAATCGGCGAGGAAAAGCGTACCGACTTGATGGGGCTATTGCTTTTGATTTCGCCCCCCGGTTACGGAAAAACGACGCTGATGGAATACCTGGCGAATCGCCTGGGGCTCACCTTCATGAAAATCAATGGTCCAGCGATCGGTCACCAGGTGACTTCGTTGGATCCCCAGGAAGCACCCAATGCGAGTGCACGAGAAGAGGTGGAGAAACTGAACCTCGCGCTGGAAATGGGCGACAACGTGATGATCTACCTGGACGACATCCAGCACTGCAATCCGGAGTTTTTGCAGAAATTCATTTCGCTTTGTGATGCGACTCGGAGAATTGAAGGTGTCTTTAAAGGGCGAACGCGAACTTACGATTTGCGCGGGCGTAAAGTTTGCGTTGTCATGGCCGGAAATCCGTACACGGAAAGCGGTGAAAAGTTTCAGATTCCCGACATGCTCTCAAACCGGGCCGACACCTACAACCTGGGTGATGTCATCGGGGATCGAAAAGAAGCCTTTGAATTGAGCTACCTTGAGAATTGCTTGACTTCCAATGCAACGCTGAGTCGATTGCATACACGCAGCCGGAACGATATTTACTCGATCATTGACATGTCCTATTCGGATGAGCCGCCCGGGACATCGTTGGAAGGCAATTATTCGATCGAAGAAATTAACGAATTCGTTTCCGTGATGCGGAAGCTGATTGCAGTACGCGAAGTTATCTTGAAAGTGAATCGGCTTTACATCGATTCCGCGGCCCAGGCGGAGGAGTATCGAACGGAGCCGGCGTTTAAGCTGCAGGGTTCTTACCGTGATATGAACAAAATCGCGGAGCGGCTGAATCCGATCATGAATGAAGAAGAATTGAAAGTCCTGATCAACTCGCACTTTGAAAATCAGGCCCAAACGCTGACAACCGGCGCGGAAGCAAATCTTTTGAAGTTCAAAGAGCTGACAAACCAGTTGGATGCCGAGGAAGCGGAACGCTGGGGAAATATCCAAAGGACCTTCAAGCGTAACTTGATGATGGGCAATGTCTCGAGCGACGACAAATTCGGACAGGTCGTTGCTCAAATGTCGACTTTCGCCGAGGGACTAAACGACATACGTTCTTCCGTCGATGCCGGTGTACGACAGCTGATTGAGAATCCCAAAGAGGAGACCGAGGACCAATTCCAAACGGAAGCAGTTCAAGGAATGACTTTGGCGATTCAAGAGCTTGGCAAGTTCAATGAAACATTGGCACAGATCAAGGGGCTGCTCGACGATCATTCGAAGAATGCTTCGCAGCAGTCGATCGAAACGGCGAAGGCGATTCAGGCCGCGCTCGCCGAATCGGCCAAAGTCAGCGCGGCCGAAGACGATGGCCCAAAGCAGCCGATGCGAATTCAAGTGGTGAATCGTGTGCCGCATACCTTTTTGGATGTATTGCGGAATCAGTTTCGTGTCTTGCAAACCTGGATGGATCCCATCCTGGCGTTGGCCGAAGCATTGCCCGAAGCCAAAGAATTCAAGAACGCGGCGCGTGCGACCAGGAAGAATTACCAAAACATCATCGACAAAATTGAAAAAGGCTCGGAAGCCAAAGAAATTCATGAAATTGTCGACGCCGAAATCATCGACGATGAGGATGAATAGGCGAAGCAGAGCGGACGTCGCGAATTAAATTCGCTGATAAGGATGTTTCAGCGATGAATTGAGCCGAAGAAATTTCTTTTAAGCGCTGTTCAGGCAAACTCGAAATAGCCACGACTGAATATTCTACTGCTTTGGATTCGAGCGCCCAATTTCCCTCGAATCGCATGAGCGTTATCTTGAATTCTCCATCAACAGTCGAATCCCGGAGTCGCCGGTAAGCGATGCTCGAGCGCGAATTCATTCAATACCTGAAGAGCCAGATCCAAATCCCTTTTGCGGACACGCGTGTCACTTTGGGCATTGGTGACGATGCGGCTTGCCTGGATTTCGCCGATCGAGAGGTCGTGTCGACAATGGATACGCTTGTCGAGGGCGTCCACTTCGATACAACGACGATTTCACTCGAGGACGTGGGGCGAAAAGCCCTGGCGGTAAACCTGAGTGACTTGGCTGCGATGGGCTGTTACGAACCGCACAGCTTTTTGATGTCGATGGCGGCGCCGAAAGCCATGCAACTGGATTCGGCCAAGTCGCTCGTCCTTGGAATGCAACGTTTGGCCGACTGGTTTGATATTCCCTTGGTGGGCGGCGATTTTGTCACGACGCCGGGGCCATTGACCATCACGGTCCAGGCAAGTGGCCTCGTGGCAGAAAACCAGTTGTGGACGATGTCGGGAGCAAAGTTGGGCGATGTCATTCTTGTTTCAGGCGAATTTGGCGGAAGCATCTTGGAAAAGCATTACAGCTTTTCGCCACGGTTGGATATCGCCGAGTTGGTGGCGCGGCGTGGGATCCAGTTAAACGCGGCGACGGACGTGACCGACGGTTTGATCTGGGATTTGCATCAAGTATGTGCGGCCTCAAACGTCGGAGCGCGGCTGGATAAACCAAGTATCCCAATTCATGAATCGCTTTTGGAATTGGAAACGGATCAGGAATCGCGGCTTGTTCGTGCCATGCACGATGGCGAGGATTTTGAGCTGATTCTGGTTGCCGATCCGTCCAACGCAAAGCGGCTGGTCGAAGCCGGAGATGAACTTGGAAGGTTGACGCCCATCGGGACAATCGTGGCTGATTCAGGTTTGTTTGACGAATCGGGAATCGAGATCAAGCCAAAAGGATATTCGCATTAGACATGACGCTCGATAAGTTTGACTTTCACGTTGATAAGGAAAGCGAGACGGAGTTGGTTGCCAAGGCAATCGCGGATTCCGTCACGGAGGGCCTGGTGATCGGACTCACCGGGACTCTGGGCGCGGGAAAAACCAGGTTGGTTCAGATGATTGGTCGGGCTTGGCAAATTCCGGATCGGGAAATCGTTAGCCCGACTTTCACTCTTTGCACCATTCATCAAGGTACTCACGAATTTCATCATGTTGATGCTTATCGAATCGAGGACGACGATCAGTGGATGGAATTGGAATTTGACGAAGTGATCGACGATGGAAAAATCGTGTTCATAGAATGGGTGGAGAAGTTCGACCACTTCATGCCAGATGATTGGCTTCGGATCGAGCTTGAAATTTTGGGCGAGGAGACTCGGATGATCGGAATGACGGCTTCCGGTCCCAAGTCTCGGAAAGTTCTGGAGGGGGTTCGCAAGAGGCTATCTTCCAACTGAATTGTCGCTATTTCTAGCGATTTTGGGGGATTCGGCTTTCGGCAGCGTCGATGCCGTTGATGCCCGGGAAGTTTCAATTAGTCTGGAACTCGTATCCAAGTTGGGGCAAATGTGGCCATTTTGCGCTATGGCCCCGCGGATGCCATTTGGACATTCTCCGCCCGCAAGCAAAATCACTTCTTTGGTGAAGATGAAACCCATCGCATTTCCACGCCTGTTATTGGTCGTACTTTTCGTCGGTTGCATCGGCTCGAACTTGACGGCGCAGAATGTTGCGCATGATTCTGGCCTTCATCAGGTCGATGCCAACGGTGTTTGCCGAAGTTGCTTGAAGAATTCCGCTTTGAACCATTCAGCCAGGCGTGCTGGAAATTCACGACTTGCTCAAATTCCGACAAGTCTTCGGCCACAGGAGAATGAGCAGGGCAACGCAGCAAATCTTCCAAATCCGAATCTGCCCTACTATCAGCCGCAGGACGCGGAGGCATTGGGGCCGGCACTTCAAGACAAAGATCGAATGCCAAAAGTGGATACGCCTTTCGCACAAGCCAATCAAACTTGTACGTGTCCATCTTGCGGAACGACCTCACCCTTCCAAACCTGCACGATTTACGTTCCTTACTGGGAAACGAAGTACGAAACGTTGTGGGAAACCCGGTATCGGATGGAGCCGCGATTTTCACCTTACACCGTCTATAAAACGTTGACCCACCAGGTTCCGGAAGCTGTGGACTATCAGATCATGGTTCCGCAGAAGAAAACGGTTCAGTTCACGGTCTACAAGACCTTCGAAGAGAAAGAGCCGATTATCCAGAACTACCAGATCTATGTTCCGGTTCAAAAGAAACGAAAGATCGTCACGTATGAAACCCAGGCATTGAAACAACAGTACATCGAACCCTATTCGGTGATGATGCCGGATCAGCGGGAACGCAAGGTTACTTTTTACAAGACGGTGCCTCGGGAACGGAAAGTGACTCGGGAGTACACGGTGTACCGGGATGTTGAACAGGATATTGACGTCAAGGAATATCGCCGAGTGAACGAGCCGGTTCAAGTGACCCGACAGGTTGAATACCTTGAGCCGGTCAATGAACAGGTTCCTGAGACCTATGTCGTTCGCGAACCCTATACGGTTGATAAAGAAGCAACCGTGACACGCGTCGTTCCCTATGTCGAAACCGTGAACAAGGCCGTCGTTGAGCGTATTCCAATCGTTGAGCAAATCGAGCGGAAGTACGACGTGATGGTTCCCGTCAAGGACGAAGTCGCGAAGTCCTACTGGGTGGTCGTTCCCCGCTACAAAACGGTAGAGCAGGAATACACGATCAATGTGCCGACGATTGAAAACCGAAAAGGTGTTCGCACCGTCTACAAGAATGTCACAAAAACGTTCTACCGTGAATACAAACGGGACTGCGGATATTGGAAAACGATAACGGAAACGGTGTGTGATGGTTGCGGCGCGGGAAATGGCTGCCAGTCTTGTGGTGTTATGCCACGAACCGTTTGCCGTCGAGTCTGGTGCCCCAGAATCGAAACCGTTCGAGTTCCTTGTACCGTGTGTCAAACCGTGCCTCAGCAGGTTGAGTACACTTACCCGGTTACGGTCGTGAAGAAGGAAAAACGCATTCGCCGTTATCCAATCGTGCAGTACGTCAAAGAGGAACGGAAATACGTTGATACGGTTTATCGATACAACAAGGAAACGCGAAGTCAGCTTTTGAGCGTCGCGAGTGTTCGTGAAATCAAGAAAAACGTTCCGGTCGAGATTCAGAAGTATCGGAAAGTCGACGAGGTTCAAAAAGTCCCGGTCACCGAGTTTCGGAACGTGACTAAGCAAAGAATGGTCAACAAGACAAGGATGGTGAAGCGAACTCGGACCATCACCGAAACGGTGCCAAATTATGTGACCAAGGAAGTCAACGTCAAGAAAACGGTCCGCTTCAAAAAGGCATTCAAAGAGCCGCGTACGCATACCGTTGTCGAATATGTCAATCAAGCATTCACGCGGACGGAAACCTACACCGTCATGGTCCCGGTAACGCGAACGCGAACGATTGAGAAAACCGTTTATCGCAAAGTCCCGAAAACGACGGAAGCGACGTATACGATCATGGTGCCTGAAACCCGGACGCGAACGGTCTATCGGACAAGCATGAAACGCGTGCCCGAACTCAAGGAACGAACCTATACGGTGATGGTGCCCGAAAAACGAACGAGAATTGTTTATCGCACGGTGACGGAAAGAGTCCCCGAGCAAAAGCTGAAACGTACCATCGTCTACATTCCGTTTAAGGTTCCGAAGTTGGTGCCAAGGAAAACTTGCAAGCTGGTTCCCAAGACCGTTCAGGTTCCAACCCAGAATTGTGGCTGTGCCAATCACGCCGCCAATGCTGATGTCCAGCAAGTCCAGCAGGCTTATGGAAAGTTGTTCCAGCAAGCGATGACATCGGGACTTCAATCCTTGGCCAAAGAATAGGTTCTGGCCGGTGCGAGATTCCCGTTTGATTTCACGAGAATTAGCTTGGAGCTTTGGGTGTGGAGTCTTGAGAACGGGACAAACCGCAATGTCAGGATGGATCGAATGGTGGGCGATTCCTCATTGACTGCTTTGCGGACAAACTCCCGTTGTCCACTTTCACGATGATGGGGTTGTTTCGGCCATCGTGTCAGATTCCGCGAGGGGAAAATCGACTTCTCCGCATCTCCGAGTCTTCGGCGCAACGATTTGTGATTTTTTTGGCCAAATTGGGGGGCTTAAGCATTGGAAAGGGGTGTTCCCCCAGATAGGGTGGAGTTGTTGCGCAAAAACCCCTTTGCGTAATGAAAGGATGCGGTGATCGGTCATGGATCGATCACCCTTTTTCATTGAAACACCCGCCCTCAAGATGATCCGAAGCCACCCAAATCAAACCGACGCAGAACCCAGGCTCGTTAACGGCAAAATTGAATATCGAGGCTACTCGATTCGATTCAAGCGTGTTTGGGTTGGCATGATCGAGCAGCCGGTAACGGTTTTGAAAATCTGGTCAAAAAACAATCGTCGAGTGATGCATGCGCAGACGATTGAAAAAGCAAAGGAACTGATTGATGAGGCGGAAGCTTCGATCGGGCGTCCGGATCGGGGACAATCGACCGTGGCTGCAACCGATGGTTCGTTTGAATCTGAAACGAATCGGGATTGAACGCGAATCAAAACTGTTCGGTTTCGGCATTTATCGTCATAATGCCATTGCGAAACTCAACGGCAATCGCATTGGGCCGGCAGCAGACGGGGCAATCTTCGGTGAAATACTGAGTGGTGCCTTCGCTAATGTCAAACGGAATGACGATTTCTTCGCCACAGCTTTCGCAAAGATAAGAGACTTCGTCTTGCATTTGATTTTCAGGGGCGAAGCATAAAAACGTTCGGGAATGTTAGTTCAGTAGTAGAATTCTAGAAGAAACGGCTCAACTTGTCTGCTTTGAATTTGATCGCGTCTTGTGCCTTTGGATTGGAGGCCGTGGTTCGCCGCGAGTTGCAGGCATTGGGCATCGAGTCTCGTGTCGAAGTCCCGGGACGCATTGCATTCCAGGGAACTTGGACCGATGTTTGCCGAGCCAATCGCTGGCTTCGATGTGCCGACCGGGTCCTCGTCAAATTGCTCCAGTTCGACGCTTCGGATTTTGATCAGCTTTTTGAGACGACCAAGGCGTTTGATTGGAGTGAGTGGCTGGTTCCCAATGGATGCTTTCCGGTGGTTGGGAAAACCCGTCATTCCCAGTTGACCAGTTTGCCAGCGATCCAACGCTCGACCAAGAAGGCGATTGTGGAAAGTTTGCGCCGCGATTGGCCGGAAAGTGCATTGGAGGAAACGGGAGCGACCTACAAAATCGAAGTGGCTCTGCTTAAAGATGTGGCCACGATTACGATGGACACGACCGGATCCAGCTTGCACAAGCGGGGATATCGAAAACTGACTGCGGCTGCTCCGCTCAAAGAAACCCTTGCAACGGCGATGGTGCAATTAAGTTTCTGGAGGCCGGGGAGGCCCTTGATTGATCCCTTTTGCGGAAGTGGAACCATCCCGATTGAAGCCGCGATGATTGGCGCGAACATGGCTCCGGGACGGCATCGGGAATTTTCCTGTACTCATTGGCAGACGATTGACGGTGAGGCGTGGAAAGAGGCCGACATGGAAGCCGATGATCTGTTGGACCGAGAAGCGTGGGAGTGGATTAAAGATCAGAGAATCATCGGAACCGACCGTGATTCCAATGTCCTTTCGCTCGCGAGGTTCCACGCGGAAAACGCCAAAGTGGCGGAACTGATTCATTGGCAACAAAAGGACTTTTCGGAAATCCTCAGCAAACGAACCTATGGTTGTGTGATCACCAATCCGCCTTACGGTGAACGTCTGCAGTCCCGTTCGGAAACCAAAGATCTGTATCGATCCATGCCGGGGGTGCTTCAGCGCTTGCCGACCTGGTCCAGTTTTATTCTGACTTCGTTTCCTGGCTTTGAAAAAGTCATTCAGAAATCGGCGGATCGAAGGCGGAAGCTTTATAACGGTCGACTTGAATGCACCTTCTACCAATTTCATGGGCCCCGACCCAGCAAAGGAGAAGTGGCCGAAACGGAAGTGGTTGATGCGGGCGCGGCGTTTGGCAATTTATCCGAAAAAGCGGACGAACAGGCAGAGTTGTTGGCCGCGCGGTTGACCAAACGGGCTCGACACTTGCGGAAATGGCCGTCGCGGGGAATCACCTGTTTTCGACTTTACGAAAAAGATATTCCCGAAATCCCCCTGGTGATTGATCGTTACGAAGACTGTTTGCATGTGACCGAATACGAGCGTCCGCACGATCGGGATTTGGGTCAACAAGCGGCTTGGTTGGGCAAGATGGTCGCATCGGCGAGCAAGACGCTTGAAATTCCACGCAAGAAGATTTTTCTGAAATCACGCGTGCGAAACGAGTCGGTATCTCAATTGGGCAAGGTCTCCGAAAAAGGAGAGCGTACGGAGGTTGTCGAGGGTGGCCTTAAGTTCCTGGTTAATTTGTCAGATTACATTGATACGGGACTGTTTCTGGACCATCGTCAGACTCGAAGCATGGTCCGGGACGAAGCAGAAGGCAAAAACGTTTTGAATCTGTTTGCCTACACCGGTTCGTTTTCCGTTTACGCGGCTTCGGGAAAAGCGAAATCGACGACAACGGTCGATTGGTCATCGACTTACCTGGATTGGGCGCGGCAGAACTTTTCAATCAACGGATTGGATCGTGATTCGAATCATTTCGTCCGAAGTGACGCGATGGAGTACGTGAAATCACTTCCCCCGAAACCCTGTTTTGATCTGGCGATTGTCGACCCGCCAACATTTTCAAACAGCAAACGAACGAACAGCGATTGGGACACACAGCGTGATCACGTGGAGCTTTTGAATGCGCTTTTGATCCGAATGAGTGGAACCAGCGTCATCTATTTCTCGACGAATTTTCGTCGATTCAAGATCGATGAGGATGCGATCAACGCCAATAAACTGATTTCAATCAGTCGCCAGACCGTGCCGGAAGACTTTCGAAACAAGCGAATTCATCGCTGTTGGAAGATTTTCAAGTAACCCGTCGAATGGCTTTTTTGTGGCTTGGTTTCTTCGGACGAACAGCGACGGGACGAATTTGGCGGCAAAAATTTTGGGGATGCTTCGTATTCCTGTTACAATTTGTTCGGAACAGAATCTCAAAAGGAGAAGCCATGCCTCCCAAAGCGAATTGCTCGGTGGACATTCGTCCGGACGATTACGATCGTACTTCTGCATTCTTGACTTCGCTGGTGATCTTGACCGCGACCATCGTTGCGACCGGTGTCATGATCTGGTTGATGTATCAAGCCAGCCCGGCAAGGAAGTTCGACGCGGTTGCGATGGATCAAGCGATGGATTTTGGGGAAACCGATCAGTTGAAGGGCGTTTCGGATTCGTTCGAGATTCCCGGCGACCAGGATTTTCCGGAAAAGGAAACGCCGCAATTGGAACGCGCGCTGGAGTTGGCCACCCAGTTGCCATCGCGAGTTGAAGCCACGCTTAATCGTCTTCATGGCGAAGACTCGTTTACGACCGGTGGGTTTCTTGGAGGTCGGGGTGGCGATCCACAGCCGAAACCGAACAATCCCTGGAAGCGTTGGGTATTCGAATACAAGTCGAAGGACATTTTGGAATACAAAAACCAGCTTGATTATTTTGATATCGAAATTGGCGTGGTCAGTAAAACGACCGAACGGATCGATTTGATTAGCAACGTTGTGAAAACCGCCAAAGTGGATCAGACGGTTCGTCGCGACGAAAAGCGTGTTTACTTTACGCATAGCAGCGCCACGTTCTTGCGCTGGGACCAGAAGATCGCGGGCGAAGTCGGAATCGGGGATTTGGAGAACCGGTTCATGGTTCAATTCTTGAACAAGGAGTTGACCGAAAAGTTGACGGCGATGGAGCTGAAGTACGCCAAGGAGAAAGGCATCAATCTGGACAATGTCTCAAGGACCAAATTCGGATTCCGAGCCAAGGATGATGAGTTTGAGGTTTATATTATTGAGATGAAGTAAGCGGAAGTTGCCGGAGGGTGGTTTCGGTTGGCCGTGTTTGGTCGGAATTGCTTACGGGAGTCGCGGGCGTTGGTGCCTTGAGGGAAGGCGTTGATGTCTTGAGGGGCGGCGTTGGTGCGAGGTTCTTGATACACTCGCTTGCGCTTCGTGCTTGTATCGGTAATGGGCGTGTACCACTCGCTTGCGCTTCGTGATTGTATTGACTGATGCCGATGTGGCTCCTTGAGGAGCGTGGGGCATTTTCCAAAGAGGTCGCCAAAAACTGTGGCGAAAGTTCGCGCAGGCTCCTGTCCACGAAAACACGCGTCTCCTGATGCCGCTAAGAAGGAAAGCCGATGTCTGCTTGAGCCAATGTCTGCTTGAGCCAATTTCCAGGGAACCGTCCCCGAGCGCCTTCAAACAAATGTGGCCGCTAAGCAACTGCGGCCGATGTGAAACTACGGCCGTTAAGTAACTGGGGTCGGTATATGATTGCGACCGCGGAATGTTGGGATGGCTAGTCCATGGAGGCGACGTAGTATTCGTAGCCGTTGCCAGCGGAGCGGACTTTGAACACCGTTTTGGCCACGTTCTTCAAATCCTTACCGGCGCTTCGCGCGTACTCGGCTTCGATCGTTGCCAATTGGTTGGTGATCTTCCGTGGGTAAAACTGCACGATAAATCGTCCGGACATATTTTGGACCCCGGACTTGCCGGCCAAGACCTCGTCCCATCGGCGGAGTCGCGGATTCGAGTGCGTAAAGTACACGCGCTTTTCGGTGCGCCGGGTCGATGGTCGCGAAATCGGCTCGGGGGCAGTGAGATTACTGATAATATCGATTCGCTGCGTTCGCTTGCTAACGACGCCAATCTCAATTCCAAAGAACGTCAGTTGCTGGGCGTACGTCATCACGTCTTTGTTGGTGTATTCCACGGACCAGCGATCCCAGGGCCTACCGCCGGTCCCGCCGTCTCCACCGCCTTCGCGATGCCCCAGGCCGGAGCCTTTGCCCATGACCGGGGCGCTGCCGTCAACTCGTTCGAGTCGGGCTTGGACGCTGGATACGGCATCGGTAACGGCTTCGAGCGCATCTGCCAACTGAGGCACTTCGACTTCCGGAAATTCTTCCACGCCAGGTTCTTCGAAATCTTCGGCTTCTCCCAAAGGCGCTTCTTCGCCCGGCTCACCGGGAAATTCGGTGATCGCAACGGCTTCGGTTCGCTGTGCTCGGAACACAAACATCAGCCAAATCATCAGCGCAAGGACGACGAGGAGGCCGAGGATGGTAACGACTGAAGTTAACCAAGCCGAGACGCGTTCGTATGAAGAAACGATCGTCGCCGGTTCGTGGCCCGGTGTTTCCATGTTGATGCTCATCGAATGTTTACTTCCTGATTCTTCTCTTTAGGTGGCAAGGCCACTTCGTGTTCTGTTTTGTCGATCCGGGTTTTTTCAAGCCGGGCGGTTACTTGTCGAGCAATTCCGCATTGGGCCGAATGGAGAGATACCATTTTTCCCACTGAATTTTGGCTCGCATGAAATCGTCATCTTTTGGGTTGGCCGGCAATGAAATCGTGTCGATCTTGCGACTGATAAATCGCAGCCCGTTGTGGGCCATCAACGCGATATCCGCTGCAGGGTCACTGAGTGCGTAAATCAATGCAGGTACATTGTCGATCTCACGCTGGTTTGCCAGGTAACGAACGCCGACGTATCTTGGACCGTACTTCCGATGCGTTACCAGGCCGCGAATAAACGCTCGTTGCTTGGCTTTTGATCGTGAGTCGCCATTGAGTTTGAGGCTTTTGAAAGAATCCTTGATTCGATTCAGGTCGTCCTTGTTGGCTGGGTCATCGAGCAGTTTCATGAGTTCGTCGGTGCTGCGGGCGATTTCTTCGCCGATCAACTTTCCGCCGCGCTTTTTAAGTTCACCCGATGCAAAACCCTGGTTGCCTTTCAGCTCACCCGTTTTGTTGCTGTCCGCCAGAATTTGCGTACTGCGGACGAGGAAAAGAACCGCGAGTGCGGTGTTCACCGTGTGGTCCGCTTCGGCGACGGGACCATCGGGAACGAACTTTCCGCCAGTATCGTCATTCTCGAGATCCTTCAAAATCTGTTCAACGCCCTGGTCGTACCAGTTTTTCATCCGACCCGTGAGCGGGCCTTCGGCGGTTTCACGGAAGAACGCGTAGCGTTCGAAGGCATACAGGAAATAGTAATTCCAAAGCCGCTCTTCCGCGGCAAAGTTTCGCCCGAACCACGCGTTGGCTCTCGTCTTGCATTGACCAAGTTGTTCGCGATTGTATTCGATGACGGCTTTCTTGATGGGTTTGCCGTCCTTGCCTTTTTTTCTTTCCACGAATACGGAAACATCGCGGGGCAACTCGATGTCATCCTTGCGTTTGCGGACGACGTTGGTTGCCTTCGGATTGAGGCCGAACCAGTCGGCGATCATGTAAACCGTACTCGCTCCAGCGGCCACGATCGGCTGTCGAGTTTCTCGAGTGTTGCCGTCCTTATAACCCCAGCCGCCATCGCCTTTGCTATCAAAGGAGTTGTTTCGTTGTGTCTTGACGAGCCAGTCCAGAGCGCCCTTGCCCCAGGTCGTCTTGACTTCGAATCCAGCGTTGCGGGCAACCCAGGCTGCCAATGCGACGTACTGAACCTGCGACGTATCGCCCACGGTTGGCTCCGAGCGATATCCCCAGGGACCGTGTCCCTGCTGGCGGGAATCGATAAAGGCAAGAAGTTGGATGATCTCTTCTCGATATTTTTCCTTGTCGACTTCGCAAAGCACGAGAACTGCCAGGCAGGGCGCGTACATCGTGTTGAAGTCGACGCTCGCCGTATCCCAGCTGTCTTTTCGCATTTCCGACGCAATTTGATTGCAAGCATCGATGACGAGCGGATCCTTGACCGGCACATAACCCAGATAACGTTTGGTCGATTCAATGATCGCAAGGGCGACCAAAGACCGTCGACCAATTCCGCCCTCCGGAGAATTTTTGCGAATGTATTCGATCATCGGCTGGACAATTTTCTCCACGGCCGGATCGTCAGGATTGTATTTGGTTTGAGCATCAACGGGTGTCGTCAAGGCAAAAGTCGACACCGCGAAAGTGAAAGTGAGAGCGAGGGCAAAGAGATTTCGAGATTCAGGCATCATTTCCAGAACTCCATAAGGGCCTCATTGGGGGCGCGCGGAGAATTCCGCACATTCTCTGTCCACCCTATATTTTAGGCGAAAACCAGCCACATCACTACCAGAATTATGCTTAGATTGTGAGCAGTTTCTCTTGCTTGGGGCCGAGGATTCGGAACGATGCCATCAAATCATCGTTTGGACGCCGGCAAACGGAGATCTGATTGAAATGGAAATGATGGAGTTGCCGGTCGAATAGATGGTGGGACGCCCCAGATTGGATGTTGGGGATATGGCAACTTGATTCCGTTGCAAGGCGACACTCGCCTTCGCCGCCGTCCAATTTGAATAATCGATTTCTTCGCATGCCAATTTAAAACTCGGGGTTTTTCGAAACCAATAGGGCTTTGCGTTTAAACATTGCGTTGATAGACTTATCAACTGTCAAAAACTTGACGTTGGTCGGGTAGCTCAGTTGGTAGAGCAACGGACTGAAAATCGTTTCTAGCACTCGCTATAGTGCATATGTGTAGGGCTTTTTGAAAATGGCAACCGGCTGATTCGGATGTTCAGCGTTGTATTTTGCTTGAAAAAGTTTCCCGAAGTTTCCCGAAAAAAGTTTCCAAAAATCGCATGTAGACAGTCAGATTGATTTCGCTAATCGGGGATCGTACTTTTTCCATCAAAGAGAGAGGGTTGAGAATGTGTGGTCCCCAACCCTCTCTGCACAATTAGTCAGCGCGACTAATTGCAAATCCTCCTTCCTTTTTGGCCAAGAAAACAAATCTTCCTGGCCAAAATCACGCCTATCAAACAGAACCTGAAAAGGCGAGTTCTTGAGCGTCGATTGCTTCCATAGTGCAAGATGTCACTGGCCCATTCTTCGGGAGTCCTAGCACCTTTTGCCTGGTTGCATTCGTGGCAGGCGACAACCCGATTTTCTGGGATGTCTTTTCCGCCTCGACAGCGCGGTATCACGTGATCGATCGTTTGCCGCTCAGG